>WRMX01000040.1 GCA_009776905.1 Oscillospiraceae bacterium | reverse complement strand
TCATCGGTTAAATACCAATGGGTATTCGCCCTCTTCGCGCCTTGTCTTGCGAAAAAACCCAGCGCGATTTTGGTCCAGTTATTTGAAATGCGAAGCACTAGTGATCTGTAAAGTCTAAAATTGCATGCGCAACAGCGCATAATATTGGACTGTAATGCGAAGTTTTACCAATATTTAAGATTTCTTTACAATTTCGCTTGCTTTCCGCTGCCGATTGAGATATATTAGGAAAAGAAAAGGCGTTGCAAAGCTTTTGAGTTTTCAAGGATATATAATACGTCAGGGGGGTGAGCGCTTGAAGGGCAACATCGGCAATAAGCTTGCCGAGCTTCGTAAGGCAAAGAAATATCTGCAAAAAGATGTGGCTGCGAAACTGGCCAATTATGGCATTCAGGTCACCCCCAAGACGATTTATAACTGGGAAAAGGGTATTGCGCTGCCCAATGCATCGCAATTCCTCGCTCTGTGCGATATCCTCGGCGTCGATGACGTCATGTGGGATTTCGCCGGCGTCCATAAGGGTCCGTATGCCGGCTTGAACCAGGCCGGCAGGGCTAAAGCGCACGAATTGATCGACCTTTTGTTCAACATCCCGATGTTCAGAGACGATCCTGCGGAGCAGAGCATTGCCCAGCGCCGCTTGCGTTTATACGATCTCCCTGCTTCGGCCGGGTCGGGCAGTTTCCTGGACGAGAGCTCATATGTGGTCATTGACGTGCCTCCTTATGTCCCCGCATCGGCCGATTTTGCTTTGCGCGTCAGTGGGGACAGCATGGAGCCCTTGCTTCAGGACGGTCAGTTGATCTATGTCTCAAAGCAGCAGTCGCTCGAGGTCGGTGAGGTCGGCATTTTTGTTCTCAATGGCGATTCGTATGTCAAAAAGCTGGGGTACAACGAACTGATTTCTCTAAATACGGACTACGGCCCCATCGCGATCAGCGAGCTTGATGTTGTCCATGTTCTGGGGAAGGTTGTCGGGTGATTAGTGCCCGGCGCTTCGCTCAGGATGACAATGGGGGGCTTTGCTCAGGATGACAATGGGGGGAGGCTTTGCCCGACCGCCCGCGCGTTATATATTCCGCCGTAGAACGAATTTTTCCCGGAGCGCGCGGCGTCCGGGTTGTGGGGGTGGAACCCCCAAGTTGGTACTGTTATATAGGCATCTGCCATTTCTATGCAGGAGGAGTTATTTATGGATAAACTTAGCATTGTCGCAATAGTTGGCTCATTGAGGCGCGACTCATATAACAAACAGTTGGCCTTGGAGGCCATGCGGATAGTTGGGGACCGGGCGCGGTTCGAGTTGCTGGAATATGCTGATGTGCCATTGTTGGACCAGGACATCGAATACCCGGCGCCTGCTCCTGTCAAACGCGTCCGCGACATTGTCAGCGCTACGGATGGGATATGGTTTTTCACGCCGGAGTATAATCACTATTTCCCCGGTGTCTTGAAAAACTTGATCGATTGGTTGTCAAGGCCGGTCAGCGAGAGCCAGCCGCAGGTTCTCCGCGGCATCCCTGCCGCTATCAGCGGGATCACGCCCGGCATGTCCGGGACGGGCATAGCGCAAGACCATCTCGTCACGTTGATCAGTTTGTTGAATATGAAGGTGATGAATATTCCGCGCCTTACGATTCCTAATGCGGCGCAACAGATCGACGAAAACGGGAAACTGGTCTTGTCTTCCAGCGCCCCGTTCCTGGAAAGACAAGCACAGGCATTTTTGAATTTCATCGCCAAAGATTGACATTGAACGGAGGGTTATATGGATAGGATCACAACCGATTTGGCTCCTGCAGCCATCGGCCCATACTCGCAAGCTGTCGTCGTCGGCGGCACAGTTTATACATCGGGACAGATTCCTTTGGCTCCTGATACCGGTGAGGTGGTTTCCGGGGGCATCAAGGAGCAGACTGCGCAGGTCATCAAAAACATTGATGCTGTGTTGCGCGCTGCGGGAAGCGATCTCGCCCATGTCGCCAAGACTACGTGCTTCATTACGGATATGAACGATTTTACTGCTTTTAACGAGGTTTATGCGCAGTTTTTCGCAGAGAAGCCTGCTCGCTCGTGCGTGGCCGTGCTTGCGTTGCCAAGGGGCGCGCTTGTTGAGATTGAAGCAGTTGCGCAGATCATCCAAGCGTCCTAATAGGTTTGGTGAAGCGGCCCATGCCTGACGTTCTAACGTTGGGGTTCCACCCACACAACCCGGACGCCGCGGGCTCCGATTCGATTTGGCGCGCAAAAATGCGCCGGTGTCAAAGATTCGACACCGGCGCTGTTTTTATGGGAGGTTTATGCGAGGTCAGCCCACTCGAAGTGCCAATAGCCGTCAGAAGAGTGCCACCAGCCCGTGATGCTTGGCTGGATCATATAGAAGTCGGCATAATACGCGACAGGCACAAGACCCATTTGGTCCATAAGGATGTCTTCCGCATCATGCAGCGCCGCCCAGCGTTCCTGATATGTTTTGGCAACGCGGGAACGAGCCATGGCTGCGTCAAAATTGGGGTCGGAGAACTGGCAGTTGTTATTGCCGTTGCCGGTTTCAGCCAGTTCAAGCAGGTTTGACGGGTCGTCATAGTCGCAGACCCATCCGTCGCGGGCTGCATCAAAATCGCCGACACGACGCTGAGGCGTAAAGCTGCGCCACTCAACGACATCGATCGTAATGTTCACGCCCAGTTCGCCCCAAGCAGACTGGAGGTATTCCGCAACAATCTTGTGATACCCCGCGTCATTGATGGAATAAACAAAGCTGGGGAATCCCGCGCCGTCGGGATATCCGGCTTCTGCCAACAGTTGCTTTGCTTTCGCAACATTGCCCGCATGGTCATACATATCGATATATGGAACTCCACCGTTTGCGTTGTCATAGAACTCCGTGCCGTCCCAATCGGATATGCCGGGGCCTACGAAGTTGGGAGCAGCAATATACGTGCCTTGCATCAATGTGCTCGCAACATACAGGCGGTCGATTGCGAGGCTAAGCGCCATGCGCACTCTCCAGTCGGTGAATGGCTCGCGCTGGCAGTTGAGGTCCAGATAATATGTGCCCTGTATCGGGCTGAGCCTGAAGTCCGGGTCGTTCTTCAGAGAATCCATTTCTCCGGCTGGAATGCTTTTGACCATCTGCGCGGCTCCGCTGCGATATGCTGTCAGCGTGGCGGCGTCGTTTTCGATCAACAGGCATTTGATGCTGTCGAGCTTCACGCGGCCGGCATCATAATAATTCGGGTTTCTGACCAGCAGAATGTGTGAGCTGAGCACAAATTCAGTCATCATGAAGGGCCCGTTGGAGATATAGGTTGCTGCAGATGTCGCCCATGCTTCGCCATTGGCTTCGACCGTCCCGCTTTGTACCGGGAACAGCGTCGGGAATGCGCAAAGACCCAGGAAGTACGGGCAGTCCCAAGTGAGCTCTACGACAAATGTGAGGTCATCGGGAGCCGAAACTGCAAGCATCGTCGGGTCTTCTGTTTCAACGACTTCGTCAAAACCTTTTACCATTGCCAGGACGGTGTCCGCATATGGAGCTGCAGTCATCGGATCGCAAACGCGCTGCCAGCTATATACAAAGTCGCCGGCGGTAAGGGGCGATCCGTCAGACCATTTGAGTCCGCTGCGGAGATGGAATGTGTATGTCAGGCCATCCGAAGACACTTCCCACCGTTCTGCCTGGCCGGGCACGATTTGCATGTTCTCGTCTTTGTTAACCAAGCCTTCGTACAGGAAAATAATGTAGTTTGCGCCATCAACTGCGGAGTTGAGCGCGGGGTCGAGCGTTTCAGGGTCAGGGCCTAGCTGGATCGTGAGGTCCTTGGCGGCCACACCGGTATTCCCGGGCTGCGTCGCCTGATTGTCCCCGCCGGGCGTGGATGCGTCCCCGCCGGAGTTTGCATTGTTGTTTGCGTTGCTGTTGGCGTTCGTGTCGCCGCCGGGAGCTCCTGCTTCGTTGGAATTCGAGGTGTTGTTGTCCCCACCTCCACTGCCCCGGTTGCAGGCAGATAGCACCAGCGTAAAGACCAACACCAGCGCAAGCACGATTGATAACTTCCTTCTCATTGTGAATCCTCCTTTTTTAATCTGTTTCTCTATATTTCTACTTAAATTATACTGAAAGTATAACAGCAGACCAATTATAATTCCGCATCTCTGGCGGCTCGAGGCTCGCGCCCCATAACCCGGACGCCGCGCGTTATGGCAAAAATGCGAGGTCCTTCGTGGCTCTGTCTACGGTTCTTGCCTATACGAAGTGGCAGGCGGCAAAATGCTCGGGAGAAACCTCACGCAGCTCGGGGTCCTGTTCCCCGCAAATTGCAGCCGCTTGCGAACAACGAGTGCGGAAACGGCAACCGGACGGTGGATTGACAGGGCTGGGGACATCGCCTTCTAAAACGATGCGGTTGATTTCGCGGCTCGCGACGGGATCGGCAATGGGAATGGCGGAGACAAGGCTTTTGCTATATGGATGCACGCAATGAAACACCAGCTCAATGCTATCCGCCATTTCGACCAATTTGCCGAGGTACATAACTCCAATGCGGTTTGAAATATGCTTTACGACCGATAAATCATGCGCGATGAATAAATAAGTCAGGCCGATTCTCTCTTGCAGTTCCTCCAGCATGTTCATCACTTGCGCCTGAATCGAGACATCGAGCGCGGAGACGGGCTCGTCGCAGACGATGAGCTCAGGGTCCACAGCCAGCGCGCGGGCAATGCCAACGCGTTGCCGTTGCCCTCCGGAAAACTCGTGAGGGTAGCGGTTTGCATGTTCGGTGTTCAGCCCCACTTGCTCCAGGAGCTGGACGATCCTGTCGCGTCTATCCTGCTTGGATTTCGCAAGGCGGTGTATGTCTATGCCCTCGCCGACGATATCGCCAACTGTCATTCGCGGGTCCAGGCTGGCGTATGGATCTTGGAACACTATTTGCATGCGACGGCGGTATGGAAGCATTTTCGCGGTCTTCTTTTTCCCCTTTGCCGGCTTGCTCATCGCTGCAACGCCGCTCTCGTCGGCGCCGCTCCTTTCGGCAGCATTGCCATCGCCATCGCCGCTCGCGGCTGCATCACCACCGCCAACAGCGCCGGCAAAACCGCCAACGCTTGCGCCGCTAACGACGCCGCCTGCCCGGCCTGCGCCCGGCGAAGGATAATCCCCGCTGTCATAAAGAACATTGCCGTCGTATATTATCCGCCCGGCCGTGGGCTCTATAAGGCGGAGAACNGTGCGNCCGACTGTCGTTTTTCCGCAGCCGCTTTCGCCGACAAGNCCGAGCGTCTCGCCACGCTTGATGGAAAAGCTGACATCATCAACCGCTTTGACGATGTTTTTGCCAAAAAGGTGGTCTCCCGGAATCGTGTAGTATTTTTTGAGCCTGTATATTTCAAGCAGATTTTCGCTCCCGTTCATACTGCAGCCCCCTCCTCAAACTCCATTTTTTTCTGAAGCCAGCAGAAACTATAATGAGTGCTGGAAAGAACAGTCTCCGGCGGTACCCTTGTGAGGCAAATCTTCATGCAGGAGTTGCAACGCGGCGCAAAAGGACAGCCTATGGGAGGATTGAGCATGTCAACAGGGACGCCCTCAATCGGGACAAGCCGCGTGCGATCTTTATCGTCAAGTTTCGGAATGCAATTGAGAAGCCCTCTCGTGTATTCGTGCGCCGGCTCATAGAATATTTCGTCGACAGTGCCATATTCAACGACCTTGCCCGCGTACATAACGGCAATCGTCTCGCAGATGCTCGCCACCACGCCGAGGTCATGCGTGATCAAGATGATAGCCATGTCCAGTTTTTTCTTGAGGTCGATCATCAGCTCGATGATCTGGGCCTGGATCGTGACATCGAGGGCTGTGGTCGGCTCGTCTGCAATGAGAAGCTTCGGCTCGCAAGCCAGCGCGATGGCGATCATAACGCGCTGCCTCATGCCGCCGGAGAGCTCATGCGGATATTGCTTCAAGCGTCTTTCAGGCTCATTGATGCCCACCATGGTCAAAAGCTCATGCGCGTGCGCGTTGGCCTCTGCGCGGCTTTTGCCGGTATGCAGGCGAATGACCTCGCGTATTTGGTTGCCAATGGTATAAACGGGGTTCAAGCTCGTCATTGGGTCTTGGAAGATGATGGAAATCTCCTTCCCCCGGACCTTGCGGATCTCTTTCTCGCTCATTTGGTCGATCCTGTGGCCGTTGAACTCGATGCTCCCGCCAATCAGCTTGCCGGGATGCGCTGTGAGCCCCATCAGGCTATATGCAGTGACGGACTTGCCCGAGCCGGATTCTCCGACAATGCCGAGGATTTCGCCCTCCCGCATACGCAGCGTGACGTCGTCAAGCGCTTTGACCTCGCCGGCTTGCGTAAAAAAGGAGAGTTTTTCACTTCTGATGTCAAGCAAGTAAATACCCATAAAACTCCCCTTATCCTTGTTTCAGTTTTGGATCGAACGAATCGCGCAAACCGTCACCCAAAAGGTTGAAGCTGAGAATGATGAGCGCGATCAGCAATGCCGGCGACAACGCGAGATATGGATATGAGTTGATGCCGTTGATGGCTGAGCTGGCGAGGCTGCCGAGCGACGGCATCGGGGCGGCGACGCCAAGGCCGAGGAAGGACAGGAAGCTCTCCGTGAAAATCGAAATCGGAATTTGAAGCGTCGTCGTGATGATGAGCGTGCCGATGCAGTTTGTCAGCAAATGCTTCCTGATTATGCGGCCGTTTGAAGCGCCCAGGGCTCGCGCCGCCATGACAAAATCCGTTTCCTTGAGCGAAAGGACTTGGCTGCGCACGATGCGGGCCATGCCCACCCAATATAGCAGCGCGAAAACGATGAAAATGCTGATGAGGTTGACGCCCATGGCGTTCAGCCATGCGAACGACGCTTTTTTAGCCAGTTCCTGCATGGGCGCTTTTAAAGCGAACGCTATCAGGACGATCATGAGTATATCGGGAATCGTATAGATGATATCGACGATGCGCATCATGATGTTGTCAGTCCTTCCGCCGAAAAACGCGGACACCGCGCCGTAGATGGAACCGATGAAAAAGATGATCGCCGATGCGACGATGCCGACAATCAAGGAGATCCTGCCTCCGACCATCACCCGCACCGCATAGTCCCTTCCGAGACTGTCCGTGCCAAGAATATGCGGGAAAACTCGCTCGCCTGCAGCGATGGCATCATGCTCTTCTTGCGAATATCGCATGGGAGCCATATATTCCGCGCCTTTCCTTTGCTGCTCGTATCTGTATGGATAAAAAGCGGGGATCACAAACGAAAACACAATGATCAGCAGCAGCACGACCGCGCTGACCATCGCAACTTTGTTGCGGAATAGGCGGCGGAAGCCATCCTGCCAAAAGCTGACGCTCTCGCGCATGACGACAAGGCTTTGCCTCTCCTCTTTGCTCGCAGGCAAAAAGTCCTCTGTGTTTATATGAAAACTAATGGGATTTTTCATTCCGCCACCTCAGTAAGACATCAATTGAGCGTGATGCGCGGGTCGATGATTTTGTAAGCGATATCGACAAGCACATTGAGCGTGATGAGAATCGCGGCAAGGAATATCGTAGTGCCCATGATCATAGTATAGTCGCGGTTCATGATGGAGCTGATGAACTCCTTACCGAGCCCGGGTATGACATACACCTGCTCGACGACAAAGTTACCTGTCATCATAAACGCCATCATCGGCCCGAGATACGTGACAATGGGCAATATCGCATTTCTGAGCGCATGCTTGAACAGGACGCTACTGTTCGCCACCCCTTTTGATTTCGCCGTGCGGACATAGTCCTGCCCGAGCGTGTCGAGCATGGTCGAACGCATCATGCGAGCGATGTAGGAGGTCGGGTAGAACGCAAGCGAGAACACCGGCAATATGTAGCTGGCGGGCGTTGCGAGCCCGAGGGGCAGCAGCCATGTGAGGTTGAGGCTTATGCAGAAAAAGTACAAACAGACCGTGCACAAAACAAATCCGGGAATTGCGATGCCAAGCGTCGCAAAAACCCGAATGAGGTTATCAAGCCATTTACCGCGTCTGACTGCAGCGATACAACCAAGGGGGATACCTATGACAAGAGCGACAATGACAGTGATGCCGCATAAGCGCGCGGAAACCGCAAATTTTGTGAGAATGATATCATTGACCTCACGCCCGCGCTGCTTGATGCTGGGGCCGAAATCCCCCGAGAGTGCGTGACTGAGGTAGTTTTTAAACTGTTCCAACAACGGCTTATCGAGACCGTATTTTGCTTCCAACGCAGCCCGCGCAGCGGGGTTAACGGCCTTTTCAAACTCAAACGGCCCTCCCGGCACGAGGTTCATCAGGAAGAAAGTGATGGTGGCGACGAGAAAAAGCGCGACCACGCCCATCAACACGCGTTTTATGACATACTTCAACAACGCAACCAGCCTCCCCGGCTCAACAGATGTAAATGATTATTGCGGCCGGAATCGATATATTATACCAGTTGTAAACAAATCATTCAATATGAATTTTTTGATGAATTACTATGAAATAATGATGATGATTACAACTTTCTCCGGTCGCGCTAAATTAACCAAAGGGGCTTGGAGGAGGGTTGGCAATCATATCCGCAAACTTTTTCATCGCATCGGGGACGTCGATCTCCTGGGGGCACAGCTTGACGCATTCGCCGCAAGCAATGCATGCGGAGGGCATCTCTCCTTCGCCCATCGCGCGCAAGACCGCGCCAATGCCGAACAGGGCTTTGTCGTGGGCGGCTTCGTTATACAGCGAGATGAGCTTCGGGATATCGAGGCTCTTCGGGCAGCCTTCGCAGCAATATCTGCAAGCCGTGCAGGGGACGGAGTTTGTCATTGTGTCCACGACTTTCTGCAGCAGCGCCTTATCCTCCGCGCTGGCGGGGTCGTCCTTTGAAAGCACCGCAACGTTATCGATTGCATGCTCAATTTCCGTCATGCCGCTGAGGATCACAGTCATCCCCGGCAGGCTCTGCAAAAACCGCAGCGCCCACGCGGCAGGGGAATCATTAGGCCTTGCAGCCTTAAGCATGGCCTCAGCCTCAGCGGGCAGCTTGGCAAGCCGTCCTCCGCGTACGGGCTCCATGGCAACCACGGCAAGTCCGTGCTTTTTGATGGTCTCGTATTTTGCCCTTGCATTCTGGAGAGACCAATCGAGGTAGTTGATTTGGATCTGAACAAGCTCAAAAATGCCTTCCCATTGCGTGAGATATTTCTCGATGGACTCGGCGCGCGCGTGCGATGAGAAGCCGAAATGCTTGATGCGCCCGGCCTTTTTTTCTGACAGCAGGTATTCGATTATCCCGATATCGGGGTCGTTATAGAAGTCGTACGACGACTCTGCAAGCCCATGCAGCAGATAGAAATCGAAGTAATCGACGCGGCATTTTTCAAGCTGCATTTGGAAAATCTGCTGGATGGAATCGAAATATTCGAGGCGGGACTCGCCAAAGCCCGTGAACACCAGCTTTTCGCCTTCGCGCCGCAGCATGTGCCCGGGAAATTTCGATGCAAGGTTCCATGTATCGCGGGGATATTGGGTAAGTACCTCGCCGGAAAACAGCTCAGACTCGCCTTCGTGATAGCGAAAAGCGGTGTCAAAATAGTTGACCCCATGCTCATATGCGTATTCTATGACTTTCCTGGCTTTTGGTTTGTCTATCGGCCCGCGTTCGCCTTGTGTGGGCAGACGCATGTTCCCCATGCCGAGGTGTGATAATTGCAGGTCTCCAAATTGCTTATATATCATGGTGGGTTCCTCTTTTCTTCATTGCTTTTATTATTAATGCGGATTATATCACTTATTATCACAATTTACAACCGATTTTCGTTTTAAGGTTTTCGTTTCAAGGAAATTATGCTTGTAAAAATGGCATGGCTGTAGCATAATGAGGACGGGAAAAATAAAATATCAGGAGGAGGATCAAATTATGGCAGCAGTAACTGACACATTTTTGCTTATAGAACCTATCGATTTGGAGTATGCCGGATTGAAAAAGGGCTCACTTCAAGGTGAGGTCGCGGTGGTGACAGGTAGCGCGAACAACATCGGTCTCGGCTATGTGAGGGCTCTGGCATGGGCGGGCGCGAAAGTCGTCGTCACGGACGTCAACGAGAAGGCCGGAGCAGAAGCGGAAAGGGTGATTAACGCCGAAAATGAGGCCGATGTCGCGCTTTTCGTCAAATGCGACGTTACGCAGGAGAGCGACGTCAAGAATCTCGCTGCAAAAGCGTTTGAGAAATTCGGCAAAGTTGACATTCTCATAAACAACGCGATGAATATGCGCCTCAACGGGTCAATATTGGGTTCATCGGTCAAGGACCTGGACGAGTCATTTGCAATTTCAGGCCGCGGGGTCATGATGACGATCAAAGAGTTCGTGCCGGGAATGGTCGAGCGTAAACACGGCGTCGTCGCATATAGCTCGACGCAGTTCCATTTCTGCCCGCCGCTCGTGGGCGGTTCGATTTATACGGCGGGGAAGGCTGCGGCGACTTCGGTCACGATGTCTCTTGCCAATGAGGTCAAAGGCACGGGCGTCAACGTGTTTTGCATGGTGCCGGCAGGCGTCGTGCGGCCTGATCCTTCGAGGATGCCGCCTCCGAGGCCTGCGGGGTCGGACGATGCTCCGATGAATTTCGGCATGCCCGGGTTCAACGGCCCAATACCGCCCGAAGCGGGTGGCGCCGCGATGGTCTATTGCGTCTTGAACGCAGAGAAGCTGCACGGGTCCGGGATTGTCATCAACGATGCGTTTAACGCGATGAACTTTCCATATCCAAACCCGGACACTGTTACGAAATCCGCCTCAAGGCGGCTGACCGACATGGAGCTGACGTTGGTGTTTTTAAACATGGGTCCGGGATTCGCCGGATAAGAGCCATACAATAACAGTCCATCTCACCGTGCGTGGATTGCAGCCGTATCTAAGCCCACGACAAAAGATATTTGTCGTGGGCTAGACTTATTTCTGGCGGAGAGCGAGGGATTCGAACCCTCGGTAGGTTGCCCTACACAGCATTTCCAGTGCTGCACCTTACGACCACTCGGACAGCTCTCCCGATCGATAAGCGTATTATAAAAGAAGTAATGCGCAAAGTCAATATTTTCTTGACAGGCGAAGCATACAGATATAGAATGACATGGCATACCCATCTTTTTTTCAGGGTACGCGGATAAAACCACTCTAATTTGATCGGAGGTTTACACATATAACATGACGCTAATCCATTATATCGTCGTCGCAGCCGCACTTGTCGCTGTCGCCGTCGTGTTCTTTATCCTTGGAATTACGTATAGGAAGAGAGTATCAGAGCGCGAAATTCAAAGCGCGGAAGAAAAGGCAAAAAAAATCATCAACGAATCCATCAAAGCCGCAGAAAGCAAAAAACGCGAAGCCTTGCTTGAAGCAAAAGACGAGATACACAAAAATAGAAGCGAATATGAGCGGGAGGTCAAAGAACGCCGCACGGAAATCCAAAAGCAGGAAAGAAGGCTGCAGCAAAAGGAAGAAATGCTCGACAAAAAGACCGACATAATCGAAAAGAAAACAGAAACCCTTACAAAAAGATTGTCCGATCTCGACGTCGCGCACGAGGAAGTTGCATCGCTCAAACGCAGCCAATTTGAGATGCTGGAAAAAATATCCGGCTACACCATTGAAGAAGCTAAAGCATACCTCATCAAAAACCTTGAATCGGAAGTCACCCACGAAGCTGCCATGAAAATCAAAGATATTGAAATGCGTTTCAAGGAGGAGGCTGATCAAAAAGCTCGCGAATACATATCTCTCGCCATTCAGCGCTGCGCCGCAGATCATGTCGCTGAGGCGACGGTTTCTGTCGTGCCACTGCCCAATGATGAGATGAAGGGTAGAATAATCGGACGCGAGGGCCGCAACATCAGGACGATTGAAACATTGACGGGCGTCGATCTCATCATTGACGACACTCCGGAAGCTATCACGCTTTCCAGTTTTGACCCTGTCCGCAGGGAGGTCGCGCGCATCGCTCTCGAAAAGCTCATCATCGACGGGCGCATTCATCCTGCAAGAATCGAGGAAATGGTCGACAAAGCAAAGAAGGAAGTCGATGCAACTATCAAGTCCGAGGGCGACCGCGCTACGTTCGAGACGGGCGTGCATGGTTTGCACCAGGAGGTCGTGAGGCTGCTTGGCCGGATGCGTTACCGCACGAGCTATGGCCAAAACGTCCTCAACCACTCCATCGAGGTCGCGCACATCGCGGGGTTGCTTGCTGCGGAGCTCGGAGTCGACATCATGACAGCCAAGCGCGCCGGTCTGCTGCACGACCTCGGCAAGGCTATCGACCATGAGACCGACGGCAGCCACGTCACCATCGGCGTCGATCTTGCAAAGAAATACAAGGAAAGCGACGAGATCATTCATGCCATCCATGCGCATCATGGCGATGTCGAGCCCAGGACAGTTATTGCTTGTATCGTGCAAGCTTCGGACACAATCTCAGCCGCGCGTCCGGGCGCCAGGCGCGAAAACATCGAGAATTATATCAAACGTTTGGAGAAGCTGGAGGAGCTCACGTGTTCGTTTAGCGGGGTCGAGAGTTCATATGCTATCCAGGCCGGTCGCGAGATACGTATCATGGTCAAGCCTGACGAGGTTTCAGAGGACGAGATGGTGCTGCTTGCCCGCGAAATTGCAAAGAAGATTGAAAACGAGCTTGAATATCCCGGGCAGATCAAGGTCAATCTCCTGCGCGAGACAAAGGCTATCGAATACGCGAAATAGTCAAGGTCACGGTCATCTATCACCGCGCTTCGCGCGGTGTGGCGGCGCGAAGCCCCTATATTGTGGAGCGGAGCCTCATGTTGGTGTTGCGCGGCAGTCAGCGGCTGCCGCGCTTTTTCACCTTTTGTGTAAAGAGCACACGCAGTGATGAAAAATCTGTGACAAATTCCGGAATTGTAAGGCTTGAGTAAAAATCCGGATTGACACAATGTAGAAAAAAGTGTAGAATGGAGACCGACATCGAGTGGAGACAAAACGTCCGGGGGTATCGCGGTGGATGCATATATTGCCAGGCAACCAATATTAAACAAAGAAAAAAAGATATTCGCATATGAGCTTCTATTCAGAAGCAGCGCTGCGGATAAAACTTTTATGGACACGGACGCCGATCAAGCGACGTCGCGTGTTATAATGGAGAGTTTTTTTAACAAGGGCGTTGATAGTATCACGGGAGGCAAACCAGCTTTCATCAACTTCACTTCGCGGCTGCTGTTGGAGAACACCGCGACTCTTTTTCCAAAAGACCAGTTGATCATAGAGATACTGGAGACAGTCGAACCGACTCCGGAGATTATCGTTGCGTGCCGCTCTTTGCAAAAAAAAGGATACAAACTGGCGCTCGACGATTTCGTATACAGCCCCGAACTTGACCCTCTGGTCAAAATGAGCAAAATCATCAAATTTGATTTTCTGTCAAACACGCCGCGCGAGATCGCATGCATGATGAAAAGCATGGACTTGAAAGGCAAATGGCTGCTCGCAGAAAAAATCGAAACGATAGAGATGTTCAATCTGGCCGTCGCCATGGGATTCACGCTATTCCAAGGGTATTTTTTCAGCAAGCCTGTCACGCTGTCGACAAAGGTTCTTTCTCCGCTGAAAATGAGTTATATTTCGCTCATGCGCGAAGTCAGCATCGGCGAAGAGATGAATTTCCAGCGCGTCGCGCGCGCTATACGCGATGATGTCGCTTTGTCGTACAAACTTTTGAAGCTTGTCAACTCCGCGTATTATGGCCTGCGCACGGAAGTGACTGATATCACCCGCGCCGTCGCTATCATTGGCACGATTGAGCTCCGCAAGTGGGTGTTCATGATTGCTTTGATGGGGCTTGATTCGGACAAGCCTGATGAGATCATCAAGATGTCGATGATCAGAGGCCGCTTTCTAGAGAACTTAAACACGAAATGCCGCAGGATCGAGTCTGATGAGAATGCCTTTCATATCGGTCTGTTTTCCATGCTCGACGTTTTGATGGATGTTACGATGGACAACGCATTGGAAGGCATCCTTCTCTCAGACGAAGTCCGAATGGCCCTCATACATCAAAGAGGGTCTGCATATGACCTTCTCGACCTTGTCATCAGCTTAGAGCGCAGCAATTGGGACAGGGTGGATGAGCTTGCGGCAGCGATGAATATCGATGCGGAGTTGATCAGCGAGCTTTACTTGGATTCTATAAAATGGTGCAACAGCCTTGCGTTTTGATGTTGAGACAGAGCCTCGCAAAAGTAAAAAATCGAGTCCGTGACAATTGTCTCGGACTCGAACGTATTTAAGCTTCTATTAATATCTCCAGCCCAACGGGGCAATGGTCGCTGCCGGGGTATTCCGGATGGATCGTGGCATCGACTATTTTGTCGCGCAGCCTATCGGAACCAAGGAAATAATCGATGCGCCACCCGATGTTCTTTTCCCGCGATTTCGCGAAGTATGACCACCATGTATATGCATCCCGCCTGTCGGGGTAGAGCCGGCGGAAAAAGTCTGTGAACCCCGCATCCAATAGCTCTGTCAATTTGTCACGTTCCTCGCGCGTGAACCCCGCGTTGCGCATATTCGTCTTTGGGTTTGTCAAATCTATTTCCTGATGGGCGCAGTTCAAATCACCGCAGACAATGACCGGTTTGACTAAATCCAGTGCGCGGACATATGCTCGAAAATCATCTTCCCATTGCATCCGATATTCGAGCCGGGCTAGCTCCTGTTGAGAATTAGGCACATAAACATTGACAAGATAAAACTCCGGAAACTCCAGCAGTATCAGGCGCCCTTCATTATCATGCTCCGCAATTCCCAAGCCATATGACGCGCGGAGGGGCGCAACCCTTGTGAACACTGCAGTGCCCGAATATCCCTTTTTCACGGCGCTGGACCAATACTCGTCATATCCTCCGATGTCGAATTCTGCCTGGCCGCGCTCCATTTTCGTTTCCTGCAAGCAAAAGATATCCGCATTCAACTCATTGAAGGTGTCAATGAAGCCTTTTTTCAGGCAAGCACGCAGCCCGTTTACATTCCACGATACCAGTTTCATACATTCATCATTCCTTGTACGATCTGCATAACTTCCTCGACCACATCCGCGATATTGACTTTTTTGTTGATCGATTTGTCCCTCGAAACGATCTCGCAGCAACCGTCCTTCAGGTTGCGCGGGCTTGCGATCAAACGCAAGGGCACACCCAGAAGGTCTGCATCGGAAAACATTATTCCCGCGCTGACGACCCTGTCGTCATATATGGTCTCGATGCCCTGGGCGATGAGTTTTTCATATAACTCGTCCGCGATCGATCTCACGCTGTCGTCGTCCGCCCTGACGCAGCAAAGATGGACTTGCCAGGGAGCGATTGGCATCGGCCAGATGGGGCCGTATTCATCGTGCGAGGCTTCGCATACCGAAGCGGCCAGCCGCCCGACGCCAATGCCGTAACAGCCCATGATAGGATAGTGAGTCGCGCCGCTGTCATCGATGTATTTCATCTCCATCGATTTTGTGTACTTGTCTCCCAGTTGGAATATATTCCCGACTTCGATCCCGCGGGATATCTCCAGCGATGCTTGGCCGCATTTCGGGCATGTCCCCCCATCGGTAGCCTTGGCAAAATCATAATATTCGACGCGCCCGACATCGCGTTCGATGTTGAATCCTATGTAATGGTAGTCTGTTTCGTTCGCGCCGCAGCACAGATTGCCTGCGCCGTCCAACGAATTATCAAAAAGAGCGATGGCATTTTTGAGATCCATCGGGCCCAGGAAGCCCGCTTTCAACCCGCTGTTCTCCGTAATCGCGGCGGGGAAGACATCCTCGCGCAAATAATTTCTGAGCTTCGTTTCGTTAACATCGCGATCTCCGCGAATGAAGACTATCACATATTCTTCTGTCGCGGCCTTTTGATATACGACCGCTTTGCACGCCTTATCTATGGGCAAATGCAGATAATTGCACACATCCTCAATCGTCATCATATCCGGGGTGTGTGTTTTTGCCAGCGGCAGAAGCGCGTCTACAGGATCGTTTTTCACAATGCTTGCGGCCGCTTCCAGATTTGCTCTGTAATCGCAACTGCGGCATATGGCGATCGAGTCTTCGCCCACAGGGGTCAATAGCATGAACTCATGTGCGATTTTTCCGCCCATCATCCCGGAATCCGAAGCCACCGAAATCACCTCCGGCAAGCCCGCGCGCGCGAATATGCGCTCATACGCCCGGAAGCAGCGGTCATAATATGCTTCCAGATCTTCTTGCGATGTATGGAATGAGTATGCGTCTTTCATCGTAAATTCACGCACCCTGATCAAGCCTCCGCGCGGGCGTGCTTCGTCACGGAATTTTGTTTGTATCTGATATACCATAAATGGGTATTTTGCATATGTTTGGCCATATTCGCGCACAAGATGCACTGCGGCTTCTTCATGCGTCATGCCGAGCAGCATAGGGCTGCCGTTGCGGTCCGTAAAGCGCAACAACTCCTTGCCGACGCTCTCATATCGCCCGGATTCCTGCCACAGAGAAGCCGGCATGACGACCGGGAACAAGACTTCCTGGCCGTCGATGGCGTCCATCTCTTCGCGGATGATCTGTTCGATTTTCCTTGCGATTCTGCGCATTATTGCGTATGAGGAAAAAATCCCGTTCGCGACGTTCTTGATGTATCCTCCGCGTACCATCAGCGCGTGGCTGTCGATGATGCTATCGGCGGGTTTTTCCTTGAATCGTTCTCCAATTAGTTTGTCCAGTTTCACTATAACAGTACCTCCATTTTTAAACGTGGGGGCTCCGCCCCATAAAGCTGCTTGAGGGATCTGCGCAATAAGCCGCGTGAGGGCTCCGCCCCCAAAACCTCGACGCTGAGCGCTGCGATGTATTTCGCTTTACGGCGGAAATGAATTCCGCCTGCGAAATCTAGTCCCCGCTTCGGCGCTAAAAACTGCCTTTGATTCCGTATTTTTTGCGCAGCGAAGCGCGGATTTCCAGCAATGCCGTATATGTCGGCAAGATATAGACGGGGGCCTCCCCCGCAAGCGCTGCATCGAGCATTTCGTCCGGGCTTCCCAACTGCTTTATAAGAGCATCGGGAACGCCGGCCTTGCGCACGCGCGCCGTCATTTCGGCCGCTCGCGTCCCTGATATGAAAGCCCCGCGCAACCTTTCCCCCATGTCGAGCAGCTTATTGAAATTCACATTTTCTATCCACGAAATATCAGTTCCGTCTGCGATATTGTCATTGAGGCAGATTGCCAGCAGCGCGTCGCCGCTCAGAGACAGCAGATAATTGAGCGCTTGATTGCAACCCACGGCGTTTTTCACCAATATTATCCGCACGGCCACTCCGTTTGCCGTGAACTTTTCCATTCTCCCGAACCCGCGCTCAAAAGATTCCAGGGCAATCCGCGCTTCCTTCGAGGAAAACCCCGCTTCAAACGCGGCTGCAACGACGCCGGCTGCGTTATATATGTTATATGCTCCCGGGATATTTATCTTTGTCTCGAATACTTCTCCATGGGCTTGCAGCCTGACCGTTTGCGAGTCTTCGTCACTCGCGGATAATTCCGCCACCGCAATATCGGGAGACCTGCGAGCATGCCCGCAGCCGGGGCATCGGAAGCCGCCCAGATGGCCATATGTCCTGTAATCATATTCATATTCAGCATTGCATCGCGCGCAAAATCGGACATCGGAGAACTCGTCCGCGTATTTGTCGTATGTCTCCGTATTAACGCCGAAAAATACGACTTTGTTAGGGATATCGTCAGCGAGCGACGATGTGAGCGGATCGTCCGCATTGAGGCAAACTGTCGCATGCGGAGCGTTTATTATCCCATTTTTGATGCACTCGACTGTCGCGCCAACATCGGCAAAACGATCGAGCTGGTCGCTGAAGACGTTTGTGACAAGCACAATATCCGGATCGATATACTTAAAAACAGCCTTGGACGCAGCCTCGTCGCATTCGATGACAGCGTATTTTTTCTTAGGTTTGCCAGTTGCCGTCGCGTTGAGCGCAAAATCAACGACAATCCCGCGCATGAGATTGGACCCGCTCTTATTGGCAATATAACCGACCCCGCGGTCGATATAAAACTGCTCCAGCATCCGTGCGCTCGTGGTCTTGCCATTCGTACCCGTGATAGCAATGCAAGAGACATCCTTTGCAAGATGCTGAAGAAGATTCGGACAAATGCCGACAGCTATCTTCCCCGGCAATGCCGTCCCCCCGCGCCTGAGCAAGCGCAGAAACATGCATAATGCTTTACAAATGAATATCGCAATAATTGTTTTAAACTTCATTGCACTGCCCCTTGAGCATGAATAATTGTATATAGCCTGCCGGAATCCCATGCTTGCTTGGTCTCGCAAACGGCATAACCGTTTTCCTGCAACCATGAAAGCAGCAAAGTGATTTTCGTTTGCGGCTGCAAGACGAGACTGACGCCGATATTCCTCGTCCATGGCGCTTCGGAAAGGATGCCGATGATTGTCTCTGCGCCCATGCCCGCAATGACGACAGTATCAGCCTCATCCGTGCCGATGCCCGCCAGCCCGGGCGCGACGATAAATGTAACGCTCCCCGTGACGCCGTATTTCGCAGCCGATCGGCGCGCGGCTCCGAGCGCCCGCTCGCTGATGTCGGATGCAATAATGCGGCGCGATGGATTGTTGAGCGCCAGATAGACGGGCAAATATCCGTGGTCGGTCCCGATGTCGGCGACCGCGGCGTCAATATCGATAAATCCGGCTATTGTCAAAAGCCTTGCAGAAAGTTTTCGCAAATCAATGGCTCTTTTCTTGTTGTTGGTTATAAAAAGCGGGACGCAGGGAATGCGACCCGCTTTTTATATTGTCCTTGGGGAAAAACTACTTGACGAGCGCCAGGAGCTTAGCAACAAGCTCATCGGCATCAACGTCATGTGCCTGGCATGCCTCAAAAATCGTTTCGCTGGTCGCCATAACGCACCCGAGGCAGTGCATGCCAATCTCTTGAAGCAACGGCACAGCGTCCTCAGCAATATCTGTCTTTAGAAGATCAGAAATTACCATATCCTTAGAAATTTGCGTCATCTGCATGAACCCTCCGTATGATTATTCTCTTGTCTTTGCGAAGCAATCGCTGCAATAGACGGGCCTGTCGGTCTTAGGCTCGAAGGGGATCTTCGCCTCGTTTCCGCAAGCTGCGCAAACAGCCGTGAAGTACTCCCTGGGGCCGCGCGCCGCAGCTTTTCTGTTGTCGCGGCAGGCTTTGCAACGCTGCGGCTCGTTCTGGAAACCGCGCTCTGCGTAAAACTCCTGCTCACCGCTCGTGAAAATGAATTCCGCACCACATTCCTTACACACTAATGTTTTGTCTTCGTACATTTTTTAACCTCTCTTTTGACATGAAATTGTACCCGACTAGTCGTTGGTTATTAGTTGTTAGTTATTAGAGGACTGAGTGCGCTGACGCGTAATCGCCTACTAACCGCTAGTGACTATTGCCTAAAAACTATCAGGGCCGGTGACAGCGACCGCAGGCACAAATCAGAACACTTTTGTCCGGCGGTCTTTTGCATTTGTCAGTATATTTACTATATTCGATAAAGTCAAGTGTTTTTTACCAAAAAATTCAAAAATTACGCCATTATTTCATATTTCTTGCTATTTGGGGTTATTTTTTCAATGATTTTATGAATTCTATTATTTCCAGAGCCTTTTTCATGGCGATTTCCTCGGTTTTTGCTTCAACGAGAACCCTGATCAACGGCTCCGTTCCGGATGGGCGTATCAGCACGCGCCCGCCTTCCGAAAGCAATTCTTGCTGGCGTGCGGTCTCCTCGTGCAAAAGCGGATTTGACATGATGGCATCCCTTTCTTCGGAGCCGCCCGTCAGCTCATAACTGGGCATGACCTGCGGGAAGCGCGGAATGTCGCAGACGAGCTCCGACACGCTTTTCCCCGACGAGATCAGGACATTGAGAAACTTGACTGCCGTGAGCTGCCCGTCGCCGGTCGTGGCATCATCGGAGAAAATGATATGCCCCGACGACTCGCCGCCGAGATTGCAGCCTGTCTCCCACATCATTTCGAGCACATTCCTGTCACCCACCGCCGCGCGGTAGAACTTTAAGCCGTTATTGCGCGCAAATACGTCCATGCCGGAGTTTGAAACGACAGTCCCTACCATTGCGGAGCTTCTGAGCTTGCCGGCAGCCATCATATCCCGCGCTATGACAGCGAGGATCATGTCGCCATCGACGGTCCTGCCGCATTCATCCACAACAAGGCATCTGTCGGCGTCGCCGTCAAAAGCGAAGCCTATCCCAAATCGCCCGGACTTCATCAGGTCGCAAAGAAGCTCAATATGGGTCGATCCGCATTCAGAGTTTATATTCACCCCATCCGGTTCGTCCGAAATGATTTCAAACTCGGCATCAAGCTCACGAAACAGCGAGCGCGCGGTCTCTGTGGCAGCGCCATTCGCGCAATCTATCGCAATCCTGCCTTTATAATGGCCGATGGCGGCGGAAGTGATCGATTTGACATATTCGTTGGCCCAGAATGAATGGTCGCCGCTGATCCTGCCCAGATCGGCGCCCGTTTTTCTGAGCACTTTGCTATCGTCCCCGATTAGAGCCTCGATCCTCTCTTCGAGGGCATCGCTCAGCTTGAAGCCGTTTTTGCCGAACAGTTTGATTCCATTGTGTTCATATGGGTTGTGCGAAGCTGATATCACCACGCCCATGCTCGAGCCGGACTTAACGGTCAAATATGCTGCGGCGGGCGTCGGAAGCACTCCGAGCAAAGTCACGTCTGCTCCTGCCGAGCTCATGCCCGCAGCCAAGGCGGATTCCAGCATATCGCATGATATGCGGGTGTCACGGGCGATCATGACTCGCGAGCGGGTTTCTCCCTCCTGCGCGAGGACTGTCGCCGCTGCTCTGCCGGCTTTGAACGCGAGCTCGGCGTCCAAATCGGCGCCTGCGACTCCGCGAATGCCGTCTGTTCCGAAATATTTGTGCATGTTCTCCTCCTAACGTGGGGGTTTCACCCCGCTCATCTTCGCCAGTCAATTGGTAAAAACGGACATTTGCTCGTGCCCGGGAAAAAGAATGCCGAGATGCTCGTATGCGCGGCGCGTCGCACAGCGCCCTCGCGGCGTCCTGGTCAGGAAACCTTGCTGCATAAGGAACGGCTCGTAGACATCCTCTATCGTGATGGATTCCTCATTGATCGTGGCGGCAATAGTTTCCAGCCCCACGGGGCCGCCGCCATAAT
>WRMX01000039.1 GCA_009776905.1 Oscillospiraceae bacterium | reverse complement strand
CTCCAAGGGCATGTGCACCAGCACATGGAGATAGTTGAGGACGATGAGAAGGCTGTCATCACGAACCGGCCTTGCGGCTCCGGCGGGCGGCTCATTCAGATGGGCGGCTACGGCGAGGAGGTAGGGCTTGCACGGATTTCCGAGCCTTCGGATCTGACGTTCGGCACGTCGGATTACCCGATTTATTGCGTGCATTGCCCGTTGTTCAACCGGAATTCGATAGACGAGAACGGCGATTTTCTGTTCATTAACATTCCGCCGGGAGATGGCTCATCGTGCCAATTCATCTTTTATAAGGATAAGAAAGATATTCCGGAGGAGTATTACAAGCGGCTGGGGCGAGACAAACCGGTGTAGGGGCGGGCAGGTGTTGTTGAGATTTTTGACATATTGCCAAGAGACCGGTTTATTGGACATGTGGTATGTTATTATAAGAGTAACTGATGTGTGGTGATTCTGCATCATTCAGACCATTATTCCGAGCGGTGGTGTTTCTTATGTATGACTCAATCCCCGATGCAACAATTAATGTGCGTGAGCAATTGTCAATGTTCTATGGTTATGGCGTGGACCAGCAAAATACCAATAAAGAAGAAGGTAAGCCAATGGGCATTCGGTTTATTGATTTGTTTGCCGGAATAGGCGGCATTAGAAAAGGCTTTGAGATTGCTTGCAAAGCGTTGGGTATGTCTTCCACATGCGTTTTTACCTCTGAGATCAAACCCTATGCGATTGAAGTTTTACGTCAAAATCACCCCGGCGAGATCGTACATGGTGATATAACCCAAGTATTGACCGATTGTATTCCGGACTTCGATTTTCTCCTTGCTGGGTTTCCATGCCAAGCGTTTTCTGCAGCGGGAAAACGCCTTGGCTTTGAAGATACACGCGGCACTCTATTTTTTGAAGTCGCGCGTATTCTTAAGGAGAAGAACCCCCGGGGCTTTATTCTGGAGAATGTGGAAGGGCTTGTGAATCACGATAAGGATAAGCCGAGCGATAAAGTCGGAAGAACATTGTCTGTTATTATTCAGACGCTGGAGGGTTTAGGTTACAAGGTTTCATGGAAAGTTTTAAATGCTAAAAATTTCGGTGTCCCACAGGACCGGAGACGTATCTACATTGTTGGAACACGTGATGAGCATCCTGACTTGGAGTCTTTCAAGCACTCTCCTCTCTGCCTTGATAAAGTGTTGCAAACAGGCTTGCCCATTTCTGATAGCGATTTTGTTCGGCTTGTTCTAAAGCATTATCCTCTTTCCGCATTGTATGGAAAATCCATTAAGGATAAGCGCGGTGGAGAGAACAATATACATAGTTGGGATATTGAATACAAAGGTGCGGTTAGCTCCGAACAGAGGGAACTGTTGAACTTAATGCTCAAAGAACGCCGCAAGAAAAAATGGGCTGAAGAGTATGGCATAGACTGGATGGACGGTATGCCTCTAACGATTGAGCATATTAGGACTTTTTATGAGCACCGTGATTTGGAGGGAATGCTTGCAGACCTCGTAAATAAAGGATACTTGAAAATGGAATATCCAAAAATGCGAGTTGGGAAGGGTAGGGTGCAAGACACTAATCTCCCATTAGGATATAACATCGTCTCGGGTAAGATGTCATTTGAAATCAACAAAGTGCTTGACCCGCATAATATAGCTCCTACATTGGTAGCGATGGATATGCAACACTTATTCGTGGTGGACGGCGACGGTTTGAGGACGTTGTCTTTGCGGGAGGGATTACGACTGTTCGGATTTCCTGACGACTTCAAGTTTGATGTGTCATTGGAGAACGGGTATGACTTATTGGGGAACACGGTCGTTGTTCCCGTAATAAGCGCAGTTGCTGCACGAGTACTTAATATTTACTACAGAGGTGAAACTGATGAGGTGTACAGCACAGGAAGTCTATGATAAACTGATGGATGAGGACAGAGTATTGGCTTTAGAGGGGCGGATAAGGTTCTTCTTTGGCGATGTTGACATAATCGTCAAGCAAAAGGACGTCGTTGGAAACATTATACAAGAATGGGTGCAGGGGTGGCTCGAGAAGCGTGAAATAGAATATGCGCTTTCTCAAAACACGCAAATGCCTCCGGATTTCTTCCTGTCTCCGGATGATATGACTGTGAACCTACTTGAAGTGAAGGCTTTTAACAAGGAAAGAACACCTGGATTTGATATTGCAGACTTTGGAATGTTTGCCTCAGAGGTGATTGATAAGCCATATATGCTTGACGCAGACTACCTTGTGTTTGGCTATAAAATGGACGAGGGTGTTGTAACTGTAAATGATCTGTGGCTCAAAAAAGTCTGGCAAATTACTTGCAGCAGCGCTGCGTGGCCAATGAAGCTGCAGGTTAAAAAGAGCGTGGTACACAAGATAAGACCAGGCGTTTTTTATAGTACACGGGCAAAGTATAAACCTTTTGCGTGTCTTGAAGACTTCTTGTCAGCTCTGGAGCAATCGATATATCAAAACCGAGACACACGCGAATTAGCGCAGCAGTGGCAAAATAGGTTCTTGGCAAGTTATCGGGCTCATTTTGGGGTAAACCTGAATATTCCGCGCTGGATTGAAATTGCTGATAGATACAAGTGATGCGGCAGCGTCCCCACAATCTTTACTTTTGGTGACGGCGCTATGGTGCATAATGTGCCCGGTGTAGAGGGAATGGGCGGCGCGAGGTGACAGGGTGCTAAAGACAATTGAGTTTATAAAGCAGAACGCAGACTGGCGGGAGCTACTGTCGGGTGCGCCATACCAGATAAGCATCAAAGATGATGAAGGCTTCACAATCCTCAAGTATTCCCAAATAGATTCCGACTTCAATGATGAAATCGTGCGGGAATGCCGGGGGTTGATCATAGATAAAAACCTTACTCCCGTTTGCATCCCGTTCTTCAAGTTCGGTAATTACGGGGAACCATACGCCGATAAGATCGATTGGGACTCGGCTCAGGTAGAAGAAAAAATCGATGGAAGCCTAATCAAGGTATGGCATTACGGCGGCACATGGATCGTGTCAACTAATGGGACAATATTTGCAGACAAGGCACTGATAGGTTCTGAAGACGAAATAAAAGTAGATACATCATACGGCAGTTTTGGAGAACTGTTCGAGGACGCCTGCAAATTCGCGGGTCTCCGTTTGCAAAACCTGAATCCCCGCTATACATATATGTTTGAGCTTGTGTCTCCGTTTAACAGGGTTGTGGTTCCATATGAATCGATCGACCTTTATCATATCGGTACTCGCGACAATGTAACATTGCTGGAGATGGATGTCGATTTAGGTGTCAAAAAACCTAAAACCTTTCAGTGCAACAATTTGAGCGACTTAATCGAAATGGCGCAAAAACTGCGGTACTGTGAAGAAGGATATGTAGTCAAAGATTCCGATTATCGCCGCATAAAGGTCAAGAGCCCTGCCTATGTAGCCGTAAGCCACCTAATAAGCGGGATGAACGAGAAAAGGCTGCTGGAATTGATACGGACAAATGAAACCGGAGAGTTTCTGGCTTATTTCCCTGAATATATGGCAGATGTCGAATCTATGCAGCGGAAAATATCTGACCTATTGTATTACCTTGATTCGGTAATTAATGAAAAGATAAACCCGGTCGAGTACAGCTCGCGAAAAGAATATGCTGATATGGCAACAAAGACTAAGTATCCAGCTTTCTGTTTCCAATTTCTTGACGGGAAGGTAGACAGCCCACAGGAATGGGTGTGGTCAATGCCAAACGATAAGGTACTGGAACAGATCAGAAAACTGTAACTTATCCGCCGGATGTTGCGAGCTCACTTGAAATGCAATTCGCTAGAGGGTCTCCCCTCGCTGCTTTTTCCATCTATCGGTTGCCTGTATCGTTATTATTTAGGTTTCCGTGGTTGCTTCCTAATGGACATTGCCCATTAGGACAGAGGTTGTTTTGAAGCAAGTGATTCATATGTCGCTAGGTGCTTGAGAATAATATCTACATGGAACTGCTGCGCATGGATATCAAAGTTTCCGTTGGCAAGACTGTAGATTTTTTCAATGATACTGGCGGTTCCGATCACTTACGCTCTCTCCTAATGAGGGCGGGGGTTGGTGCGGTAACTACCAATTATTTATATCTGCGCCCCATCGGTAAAAAAACCCGTCGGCAAATAACTATTGTTGCGCTTCGTTATTTGTGCTATAGTGATTATTGCGTAATCACTATAGATTAATTGAAGCCGTGGCGCGGGACGCGCCACATGGCACATTATAGCATTCGCTTCACTCATGCTATAATGGATGGAGAATTCGGACCACACAATGATGAGGTGAATCTATGAAAACATCGAAGCATACTGAAGCAGATCGCGCGCTTTGGCTTGTGTTTGTAGTAAAGTATACAGCAGATGAACTCGGCATGTCTGTGACAGACACTGCGGAGTTACTCGAAAAATACGGCTTTATCGAAAAGACCCTTAATGGATATCCTGCTTTCCACACACAGGGATTTGAGTATATGGCCGAGTTTCTGACTGGGGAGTTGCAAAAGGCACAAGGAGCGTGAATGATTTTACGCTTTATCATGGGCCAAGTGAGATTATATATGCGATAGATTTTGAAAAGAGTGGTAATTAAGGGATTTGCCTCTGAGGAGGCGGCGCCCTGCCGGGGCGGGCGCTGAGCATTGCGGGCTAGTTAAGTGTTGACGAGAGCGGGGGCAGGGCGTCACGGCGTGGCGAAGTATAGCTAATAGAATAATCAACAGCAGAAAAGTTTTAAAACTCACCGTTTTAAAACTTTTTTATTTTTTTTTGATTTTGCTATTGCTTTTTAGTTTTGGTGCATTTATAATGGGGAAACCGAAGTGGTGAAAAGTGGGGAAAAGTGTGGGAAAATCCCATTATCACGAAGCGCGAGGCTTGAGCAACGGAGCATCCGCGCGAAGGCATCCGAGCAACGGAGCGTCCGAGCGAAGGCATCCGGGTGGCGGAACATCTGAGCAATAGGCGTCCGGGTGGCGGAACGGAGACTCACGACGGCAAAAGAAAGGCGGGGAGACAGCTTGACGGGCATATATAAGCACGCGATCGATGCCAAAGGGCGTTTGTTTATCCCTGCGCGGCTTCGCGAAGAGCTCGGGGAAGTTTTTTACGTGACGCTTTCCATGGAGAAATGCCTGTCGCTATATTCAAGCGAGAGCTGGGAAAGGTTTTCCGAGAAGACTAAGGCGATGCCAAAGGCAAAGCAGATAAAAATGCGCCCGCTCTTTGCGCATGCCGATAAGTGTGAATTGGACGGACAGGGGCGCATATTGCTGTCGCAGATTCAACGGACTTTTGCCGGGCTCAGCAAGAATGTGACTGTCGTGGGCGTCGGCGAATGCGCGGAAGTTTGGGATTCCGATACTTGGGTTGCGGTCGATGAAGCGGAGACAACGCCGGAGAACATCGCCGATGTGTTCATGGAGCTTGATTTCTGATGATTCATACTCCGGTGATGTTGCGGGAGAGCATAGAGGGGCTCAACATCGATCCATCGGGGATATATATTGATGGCACGCTCGGACGCGGAGGGCATACACGAGCGATGACCGAGATAATGCGCGGCGGGAAGGCTTCCGCGATGGCTGAAGAGATGCGCGGCGGGAAGGCAGACGAGATGGCCGAAGGGTCGCGCGGCGGGAAGGCAGACGAGATGGCCGAAGGGTCGCGCGGCGGGAGGATTATCGCGATAGACCGCGATGCCGACGCGATTAAAGAAGCAAGAGCGCTGCTTTCGGAATATGCCGGGATAATCAGCTTCGTACACGCGAATTTCGCCGATCTGAAGCAGATTTTGGATACCGAGGGCGTGGGCAAGGTTGACGGCATGCTTTTCGACCTCGGAGTGTCGTCGCCTCATCTGGACGATGTCGAGCGCGGGTTCTCGTATATGCATGATGCGCCTCTCGACATGCGGATGGACAAGAATCAGGAGCAGACGGCGCATACGGTTGTGAATACATGGCCGCAAGATAGGTTGCGCAATATATTATATGAATATGGAGAAGAGAAGTTTGCGGGGCGGATCGCGGCAGCTATTATAAGGAAACGTGAAATTGCCTCGATAGCATCGACGTTTGAGCTGGTGGAAATCATAAAATCGGCAATGCCCGCTGCAGCAAGGCGCGAAGCGCAGCATCCTGCAAAGCGCAGCTTTCAGGCCATACGCATTGCGGTCAATGATGAACTGGGCGCCTTAAGCCGCGTGCTGGAGATTGCTCCGGAAATGTTGAAGACGGGCGGGAGGATATGCGTCATCAGCTTCCATTCGTTGGAAGATAGGCTGGTTAAAAATTCATTCGCGCAGCATGCAAGGGGCTGTACTTGCCCAAAGGACTTTCCCGTTTGTGTTTGCGGCGTGGTGCCGACGTTGAAGGTGATTACGAAAAAGCCGATTGTTCCGGGCGACGATGAGGCGGGCAGCAACAGCAGGGCGCGGAGCGCGAAGCTTCGAATCGCGGAGAAGGTTTGACTACGCGGCAGGATGCCGGAGCATGGCGGCGGAGCAGAGATATTTGATGAGAGGGTGATCTTTATATGGCCGCAGAGGCAGCGAGAATTCCTGATTACAGATACGGCAGTTTTTATGGCACAGCAGCCCCGGACATAAGGCCATATGAAGAACCGTATGCAGAACCGGAGAGCGGATCGGTCGGCGAGCCGGCAGCCGAGCAGCAAGCGCGGCCGTGGGAGCGAGCGATTCCGAGGGAGCAGGCACTCACACGTGAGAATGCGAGAACGGCAACCAAAACGCAAGCTGTTTCATACTTTGCGGTTTTCGGGACGGTATTCGCCGGAGTCATGATGATATTCATCATTCTTGCGCAGATCAGCTATAACGAGATAGCTTCCGAGACTGTGAGGCTGGGAAACCAGATGACGGAGCTCACGGAGCAGGGGAGAAAGCTTGAGATTGCTTTCGAGAGCGTCATTGACATGAAGGAAGTCGAACGGTATGCGCGGGATACGCTTGGAATGTCGCGGCCCGATACCGATGGCGGAGATGTCATCCGCGGCGCGTCCGCAGACAGGGCAGAGATTTTAGGCGGCGCAGCCGACGACGCTGCCGAGGGTTTTGGTTCGTTCATCTCATCGCTGCTGGACGGTGCGGGCGGGTAGGCGTCTGATGGTCGGCCTTTGGCCGGATGGGAGCAGGTGAATGACATTCGGACGGCCTTTGGCCGGACGGAGCAGGTGGATGGCATACAGACGGCCTTTGGCCGGATGGGAGCAGGTGAATGACATTCGGACGGCCTTTGGCCGGGAAGCCGAATAATGATAACAGCATAATACATATTAAAGGGGAGTAGTGATGTCCGGCAGGGTGATTGCGAAAAAAATGCCTGCGAAAAAGCGAGGCGGGAGAAACATGGCCCGCATACTGTTCTTATTGGCGGTATGCGGCGTTGCTGTGTTTATTGTGCTGGCCGTGAGGCTTTACAGGCTGCAAATCACCGAAAACAGCTACTATGAGAGCCGCGCGCTGCAAAGCCAGTTGAGCCGCACCACGCTGACCGCGTCACGCGGCACGATATATGACACGAACGGAAAAATCCTGGCCATGAGCGCGGCTGTCGAAAACGTTTTCATAAGCCCGTATGAGATCGACAGAGATGGATTTAGCATTTCGTTCATTGCGGACGCATTGTCCGACATGCTCGACGTTCCCCGAGAACCTATCATCACAATGGCGGCGAAAACATCATCCCAATATCAAATCGTCAAGCGTTATGTAGAAAGCGATGAGGCCGACGCTGTCCGCGAGTTTATTAAGGCGAATAGTTTGACTGGAATCTATCTCGAACCGGCTACGAAGCGCTATTATCCGAATGACAATCTCGCGAGCCAAATCCTCGGTTTTGTGGGTTTGGACAATATGGGCCTCGACGGCATCGAGCGACGTTATGACAGCATGCTGACCGGCGTGAACGGCAGGCTCCTTCGCATGAAGAACGCAAGGGGGACTGACTTGCTTTTTGAGGAGTATAACGACTTTTACGCCGCACAAGACGGGAACAATATTACACTGACGATCGATTCGAGCATCCAATATTATATTGAGAAGCATTTAGAGCAGGCGATGATCGATTATGACGTTCAAAAGGGCGCCGTGTGCATTGCGATGGATCCAAAGACGGGGGCTATCCGGGGGCTTGCCAGTTATCCTAATTATGACCCCAACAACTTTCTCGAGGTGTCCGGGAGAGAGGCCGAGAAGCTGAGCGGCATCACAGACGAGGAGGAACTCGCGAACGCTTTGCGGGCGGCGCAATTGCTCCAGTGGCGCAATAAGGCGTTGTCGGACACGTATGAGCCGGGGTCGGTTTTTAAGATTATGACTCTTGCGATGGCGTTGGAAGAAAATGTTATAGCTCCCGATGAGCTTTTTGACTGCACGGGGGCAATGGAAGTCAAGGGGCGCGAGGAAGACGACCTGCTGCATTGCTGGAATATATATGGGCATGGTAAGCAGACGCTCGATGAGGCGCTGGAAAATTCTTGCAACATCGCGCTGGTGAATATGAGCCTCAAAATTGGTGCGCAAGCGTTTTACAAATATATCGATGCGTTCGGGCTGTTTAATAAGACCGGCCTTGACGATGAGGTGGAAGGGCGCAGCCTGTGGTGGGACGAGAGCGTCTTCTTTAATAGGAATAACCAGTCGCAGCTTGCCGCCGCGTCGTTCGGCCAGACGTTCAAAGTGACGCCAATTCAAATGATAACCGCAGCGGCCGCGACAATCAACGGCGGGTATCTCATGCAGCCGTATATGATCCAGCAAATCACCGACAGCAACGGGAAGATTGTCGAGGCGACTGAGCCTACGGTATTGCGCAGAGTCGTCAGCTCCGAAACGTCGGAGTCTGTACGTAGAATTTTGGAAGAGGTCGTCAACGAAGGGACCGGCAAGAACGCGCAGGTCACCGGTTACAGAGTAGGCGGGAAGACGGGGACGTCGGAGAATGTCGAACAATTGACCGGAATAGATGATGAAAATGCCATAGAAAAGGATTATATCGTTTCTTTCATCGGATTTGCGCCTGCCGACGATCCGGAGATCATTATTTTGCTGCTGTTAGACACGCCGAGCCATGAGACGGGCATCAACATCAGCGGCGGCGCGATGGCGGCGCCTGTCGTCGGCAACATGCTGGCCGATATCCTGCCATTGAGCCTGGGGATTCGCCCTCATTATACGCAGGAAGACCTTGCGGATATTAACATCGATGTGCCAAAGCTAGCGGGCAGGAGCCTCGAAGATGCTAAAGAACTATTGGAAGGTCTTGGCTTCGATTACCGGATTGTCGGCGATTCGGACAGCGTCACGGCGCAATACCCGGCGCCCAATGCATATGTGGCATCCGGGACGACGATTGCGATTTATGCGGGCGGCGACGTTCCGAAGGAGATGGTCACTGTGCCGCACCTTTCCGGGATGTCATATTCCGCTGCGAAACAGGCGCTTGAGGAGCTCGGGTTGTTTATCAGGACGACGGGGGCGCTGCGTTCCGATGCTCGCGCGGCGGTGTCCGTGCAGTCGATAGCTGCGGACGAGGAGACGGCATATGGCTCTATCGTCGAGGTGACGTTGATCAATAAGGATGCCGCCGAGAGGAATTAGCGATGAAACTTGGAGAATTGCTTAAAAAAGTTGATATCGTCGAAGCGGGCGCGTTTATGGACAATGAGATATGCGGCGTGTGCTTTGATTCACGGAAGCTCCTACCCGGGGAGCTGTTCGTCGCTATCAGGGGATATGAGAGCGACGGGCATGCGTTTATAAATGATGCTATGCGCAAAGGCGCGGCATGTATTGTTTGCGAGGAAAAACCGGAGGCTGCCGGTGGCACATGCATTGCCGTACCGTACGTGATTGTCAACGATTCTCGAGTTGCGTTAGCGCTGGTTTCGGCGGCGTGGTTCGGAATGCCGGCAGATAAGCTGAAGATCATTGGGGTCACGGGGACAAACGGGAAGACTACTGTCACGACGCTCATAAAGCAGGTGCTGGAGAGATGCTCGGGGAGCAAAGTCGGGCTCATAGGGACGAATGGCGTGCTGATCGGCAGCCGTGAGCTCCCCGCGGAGCGCACGACGCCGGAATCATTCGAGATTCATAGGCTGCTTGCAGAAATGCTGCGCGATGGGTGCGAATATGTCGTGATGGAGGTTTCGTCCCACGCGCTGTATTTGAAACGGGTTTTCGGCATTGAGTTTGAAGTTGGAGTGTTCACGAATCTTTCGCAGGATCATCAAGATTTTCATGATTCAATGGAGGAATATGCGCTTGTAAAATCGAAATTATTCTCTGCATGCCGTTCTGCGGCAATCAATATTGACGATGAGCATGCGCCTGTCATGATGGAACACGCTCTGTGCAAGAGACTCACATATGCCATCAAAGACGATGCTGCCGACCTTGTTGCTAAAAATGTCAAGCTGCATTCGGACAGCGTGGATTTTAGCGCACTGTCAATAGGCAGCCTGAATAGGGTGGTGCTGGGGATTCCGGGCATGTTCAGCATATACAACGCGCTTGCGGTCATTGCGGCTGCGATGCTTTTGGGATTTGATGCCGAATTGTCCGCCTCGGCTCTTCGCACATGCTGCGGTGTGAAGGGAAGGGCGGAGGTCGTGCCGACAGGTGGAGATTACTCGGTGTTGATCGATTATGCGCACACGCCTGATGCGCTTGAGAACATTATAACGGCAGCGCGGGGGTTTTCAAACGGGAGGGTTGTGACGCTGTTTGGCTGCGGTGGAGACCGCGACAAGCTGAAAAGGCCGGTTATGGGGAGGATTGCTGCGGAGTTTTCCGATTTTGTCATCGTGACCTCGGACAACCCCAGGACGGAAGAGCCATCGGCGATTATCAATGAGATTCTTGCGGGCATGGACGGAACAGCGACGCCATATATTGTCATTGAAAACCGGCGCGAGGCAATTTATTGGGCGCTTGACAACGCGCAGCCTGACGATGTGTTGATTCTTGCCGGGAAGGGGCATGAGGCATACCAGATTTTCGGCAAAGAGAAGAGACATTTTGACGAGCGTGAGGTCGTGGCGGAGCACTTAGGGGGCTCACGTCTGTAGCGCGCGGCCTCCGGGTCGTGGGCGTGGAACCCGAATCGTGGGCGTGGAATCCAGGTTGTGGGCGTGGAACCCGGATCGTGGGCGCGGAACCCAGGTTGTGGGGCGGAGCCCCACGTTAGAAAGAGGGAATAGGCATGTATCTACACAGCGTCGCTGCTTTTCTTATATCGCTTGTCGTATCGATTTGTGCCGGCAAATATATCGTGCCCGCGCTTCGGCGTGCAAAAGCGGAGCAAATGATTCGCGAGGACGGCCCCGTATGGCATGCAAAAAAGCAGGGGACGCCCACTTTGGGCGGTTTCATCTTCATAACCGGCACGATCGTCGCTTGCGGCGTCGCGGGGTGGGGGCAGCTGTGGACGGGCGACTTCAGCATCGTATATATGATGCTTTTCTCTCTTGTTTATGCGGCTATCGGATTTTATGACGATTTCGTCGCTTTGAAAAATAAACGAAACCTGGGGCTGCGCGGGATTCATAAGTTTGCGCTGCAGCTGATCGCGGCGGCTGTGTTTATCTTGTTGATGAGGCTGTCCGGGAATATGACGACGAGCGTATACATACCTTTCGTTAATGTGAGTTTGAGCATTCCGGAGCCTGTGTATTATGTTTTTATGGCGTTCGTCGCCGTGGGGACTGTAAACGCCGTGAATCTGACCGACGGCGTCGATGGGCTGGCGACCGGGGTGTCGATCCCCGTGGCGATGTGTTTTGCGGCGGTCGCGATGATATGGGCTTATGCCTCGCTTGGCGTTTTTTCCGCCTCGCTGGCTGGAGGGCTGGTCGCGTTTTTGCTTTTCAACTTCCACCCCGCAAAGATATTCATGGGCGACACCGGCGCCCTTTTCCTGGGCGGAGCCGTATGCGCGATGGCTTTTGCGAGCGATATGCCTCTTGTGCTGGTGCCACTTGGAATTATCTACTTGGTTGAGGCGCTTTCCGATATTATTCAGGTGTCATATTTCAAGCTGTCTCATGGGAAGCGTGTTTTCAAGATGGCCCCTTTGCATCATCATTTTGAGCTGTGCGGATGGGGCGAGGTGAAGCTCTTCGTCGTGTTTACGGCGATTTCGGCGGCTTTTGCGGTTATATCGTATTTTGGCGTGAGACATAGGTTTATGTGAATGAAACAGAAGTGGAACATCAGAACCGTCCCCGTGTTTCATATGTTCAGGAAGTGGAACATCAGAACCGTCCCCGTGTTTATCCCCGTGTTTCCATGTTCCATATTGCACATATTGCACAGTGAGGTGAGAGAGTGAGCGAAACAATTGGCAGTTATACAGAGAGACGGCGTGAGATGATGAGAGCGTCCGGCAAGTCGCAGGCAAGCACCGAGCAGGGCGCGCAGCATGCTGCTGAGCAGCCTGTAAATAGCATTGCGGAAGATGCGGGGGAGGCCGGGAGGCTTGTTTCCGGAGTGCCGCAGTGGGAAAATCGTGAACTCACAAAGGAATATACCGGAGAGGCAGTCAAACGAGGCCGAGTGGACATGCCGTTTTTGCTCCTTACATTGTTGATATTGATGATCGGGCTGATCATGCTTTTTTCCGCAAGCTTCGTGCGCGGTTATTATTCCGGCGATCCAATGAAGGTTTTCATCCGCCAGCTTGTGTTCGCGATCAGCGGGCTTGCGATTATGGTGATTGGATCGATCGTGCGCACTAAATTCATCAGCAGATGGTCATATATGCTGCTATTTATATCGATCATCTTCCTTGTCGCTGTCATATTTGTCGGCACGAAGGTCAACGGCGCAAGGCGTTGGCTCGGCGTTGAGGGCGGTGGCATGGCGTCGTTCTCGTTCCAACCGTCCGAGATCGCGAAGCTCGCGCTCATTCTGGCTTTTGCGAAGTGGACTTGCGATAAAGGCCAGGCCGGCATGAAAACGTTCCGTTTCGGAGTCTTGCCATATATATTGGTCACGGGCATCATGGTTTTGCTGCTGATGCGCGAGCCGCACATCTCCGCTTCAATCATCTTGCTCGTGCTGGCTGTTATCATGATGTTTGCCGGCGGGACACGCTTGGTTTGGTTTACGCCCGTGCTTGTCGCGCTTATCGCCGTCGTTTGGGTGGTGGGCGTTGTCAGCGCCGGCAGCCCGGAGCAAGAAAGCGATTCGCAGAATATCAGCGACCAGTTGTCCCAGATCCAATGGGCGGCAGGCAGGTTTGGATATGCGGATGGCCGTATCGACGCATGGCTGAACCCGGAAGCGGACCCGCTCGACGGAGGGTTTCAGATCCGCCAATCGCTCTATGCTGTCGGTTCGGGCGGGCTTTTAGGCCAGGGGCTCGGGCAAAGCAGGCAAAAGTATCTGTATCTTCCGGAGGAGCATAACGACTATATTTTCGCTGTCATCTGTGAGGAGCTTGGATATATTGGCGCGGTGCTGATACTGATGCTTTTCGCTCTATTGATTATTCGAGGCTATTGGCTGGCGCTCCACGCGAAGAGCAGGTATGGCGCGCTCATTACGACGGGGATAACGAGCCTTTTGGCCATCCAGGTGTTTTTGAACGTGGCGGTCGTGACTAACCTGCTGCCTGCGACTGGAATCTCGTTGCCATTCTTCAGCTCGGGAGGCACCGCGCTTTGGATCCAGTTGTTCCAAGTGGGGCTTGTGCTGTCTGTGTCGCGTGAGATTCCGCAAGATCGTGAGGGAGGGCGACAGGCGAAGGTACGTCAAGGGGTTCTTCCGCAAGATGGAGCGCGGCTGGAGACAGTGCGCCAAAAAGAATTGCGAAACGATGGACCGCGGCAAGATTCTGCGTGGAATGATGGATCGCGGCAAGATTCTGCGTGGAACGATGGATCGCGCAAAGAGGGGGTGCGGCCGTGAACATACTTTTTGTGTGCGGCGGGACGGCCGGACACATCAACCCGGCGTTGGCGATTGCGGAAGAGTTTCTTAAGACAATGCCCGATACAGAGATCAAGTTTATTGGCGCGGGCAGGGAAATGGAAAAGAAGCTGATTCCCAAGGCCGGATATGAGCTTTTTAACATACGCATGAGCGGATTAAAACGTGGGCTATCTCCGAATGATATGCTGCATAATGCGAAGATGCTGCGTTATCTCGCGACTGCAGGTCGCGAAGCCGCCGAAATCATAGATCATTTCAATCCGAATGCAGTTATTGGGACTGGCGGATATATCTGCTACCCGGTGTTAAAAAAAGCTGCGATGATCGGCATCCCATCGTTCATCCACGAATCGAACGCGATGCCGGGATTGACGACGAAGCTATTGAGTTCCATTGTTGACAGGGTTCTTGTTTCTTTCCCCGGGGTCGAGAATAATTACAGGAGGCCGGAGAGGGTCGTCTTTACGGGGACGCCGATATTGGGAGGGTTTGAGGACAGGTCCGCCGTCGAGCATTTGAGGGATGTAAATGAAAAGGGGTTTATCGTTTCTTTTTGGGGGTCGCTGGGCGCCGAGGGGATGAATGAAAAAATCGCCGAATTTATTAAGCTGAACATCGATAGCGGGGAGTTCAGGCATGTGCACGCGACCGGCAGGGCCGGGGGAGTCGCTGAGATGAGCAGCAGGCTCAAGCGTATCGGAGTGTCCGGGGAGCTGCCGCCTGATGTGGAAATCATCGAATATATCGACGACATGGATTCGGTCATGGCGGATGCGGACATCGTGCTTTGCCGCGCGGGCGGTTCGACTATTGCGGAGCTGACGGCAATGGGCAAGCCCGCGATTTTGGTTCCTTCGCCATATGTTTCCAATAATGAGCAGGAGAAAAACGCGGAGCAGCTGCAAAAGGCGGGGGGCGCGATTGTCATTGACGAAAACAAGTGCACGGGCAGGATGCTCTTCGACACCGTTTCGTCGATCCTTCGCGATGGTTCGCGATTGAAACGCATGGCGGACGCTCAGAGGTTGCTGGGCGTGCATAATGCAGCAGAGCGGATCTTTGGCATAGTTACGTCATTGATCAACGGCGAACGTTGATATATTCGATATAGAAGGGGGACAGGTCATGGGCAAGTACAAGCAAAGACGGAAGAGCGCAAGCGCGGCATTTTATGTACCAGTTGCTGTTCTCCTTATTGTTTTTTTCGTGACGATCGGCACGAGCGTTTTCCTGAGGATTTTGGAAATTGAGGTTTCAGGCGTGGAAAAGTATTCCGAGGATGATATTATTTCCGCGTCGGGGATCAATCCGGGGGAAAACATGCTGCTGATCAATTCGGGAGATGTTTCGCGGAGAATTTATGCCGCGATGCCTTATATCAAGGAGATTAAGGTGAGGTTCAGTTTGCCTGATAAGGTGATGATCAGCGTCAGCGAGACCGACGCGTTTGCGGTGCTGGAGCATCGCGGCAGTTTTATTGTTATTGATTCTGCGTGTAAAATTTTAGAGGTATGCGATGTTGCGCCTAAAGGGCTGTTCGAGATCAGGGGTTATGCTCCCGTCGATGTGAAGGTCGGAGGCCAGCTGAGCGCGGATGCCAGCGGGGAGTCGAGGCTGCGGAGGCTGCGGGAGATTGTAGCGGCCGTCGACAAGGCGGGCATCAGCGGTGGCGTGTCGCTTATTGATATTACTGATCTTGGCAACGTATATTTGGTTTATGAAGATCAGTTTACCGTGATCCTCGGCGGGTCCGGGGCTGCGTTGAGCAGACTGGCGAAGGTGCCGGAGGCGGTTTTGGATGCCAAGGCGGATTTGTCTTATGATGTGGCGAATAGGTATAAGACGGAATTGACCGATCAGTCGGGAACTTGGCTTTGGACTCCGGAGTGGTAAAAAAAGTTGGTAAAACTATTGACCTGTGGGGCAAAAGGGTATAAAATCACACTAAATCTGTGAATAATCATTCAATCGATTGATTTCAAGAAATATTTGGTATTCAAAATTATTAAACGGGAGGATTGGAGCATGTCGTTTTCATCTGAAAGCGGGCCTGACAATGTCGTGGTGATTAAGGTTGCCGGTATCGGGGGAGCGGGCAATAATGTTGTCAACAGGATGGTCACCTCCGGAACGCAGGGCGTCGAATTCATCGCGATAAATACGGACAAACCGGCGCTTTCTGTTTCAAATGCCGATGTAAAGATTCAAATCGGCGAAAAGCTGACTATGGGTCAGGGAGCGGGGTCAAACCCGGAGATCGGCAAAAAGGCTGCCGAGGAGAGCCGCAATAATATCGCCAAGGCTATCGAGGATACCGACATGGTATTCCTTGCCGGCGGCATGGGCGGCGGCACGGGCACCGGCGCTTCTCCTGTCGTCGCCGATATAGCCAGGGAGGCCGGAGCGCTTACTGTCGGCGTCGTCACAAAGCCTTTCAGCTTTGAGGGGAAGAAGAGGATGGAGCAGGCAGAGGAGGGCATCAAGAACCTTCTCGGCAAGGTCGATTCTTTGCTTGTGATTCCGAATGACAGGTTGAAGAGCGTTTCGGANCAGAAGCTCACTTTCGCCAATGCCTTTGAGATCGCCGACAGNGTTTTGCAGCAAGCTGTTGTGAGTATTTCGGAGCTCATCAAAAATACAGGGTTCATAAATCTTGACTTTGCAGACGTTACGTCTATCATGAAGGACGCGGGATATGCACATATGGGCGTTGGGCATGCTGCAGGCAAGGGCAAGGCTGAAGAGGCCGCCCGCGCTGCTGTCACCAGCCCCTTGATGGAGACGTCCATAGATGGCGCTCGCGGTGTTTTGGTGAATATTACCGGCTCTATCGACATTGGCCTCGACGATGTCGAAGCCGCTGCCAGCCTCGTGCAGGAGGCTGCGCACCCTGATGCCAATATTATTTTTGGCGCTACTTTTGACGAAGATATGGAAGATGAGATCCGTGTCATTGTCATCGCGACTCGTTTTGACGATGCCAACGGGGGGGACGTTGAGAGGGAAGCTCCGAGCTTGTTTACGGGGATGCCCGAAAACAGGTATCGTGAGGCGCCTCCTGCTGCGCCGCCTGTTGTTCCTGAGCCACCACCGCCTCCTCCGCCTCCGCCTCCGGAGCCGCCTGAAGAGGATCCGTTTGATACGATTTTCAAGATTTTCAACTCCAAGTAGATACTGTGCGTCTGCGTGCGGTGTCTGGGTTGTGGGGATGGAACCCCCACGTTAGACATAACCTGTCGGGGATAGATGCGCGTGGTGTCGCTCATCTTTCTTCGGCAGGTTCTTCAACAACAATATAGTGGCGAAGTGGAGTTCGTGTAAATGGTGTCCCCGGAAAGCCGCAGGCTTTTTGGCGAGGAGGACGAGGTGAATGCTTTTTGAGTTTTGCGTCCATTAGAGATGACTCTGCCCGGGTTTTAAAATCCATGGCGGAAATTTTCGTCAAAAAGCAAGTCGCGCGCAGCGCCGCAGCGTTGTCATATTATCTTACGATTTCCGTTTTCCCTCTATTGATCTGTTTGAGCGCGATTCTCGGCAGCCTCCATATGCAGGATTCTGAGCTCCTGAGATATTTTGCGGACATCATCCCTAGCGGGACTTTCAACACGGTGGTCGTTTTTCTTGAGCATATTGGCAGATTCAGCACGCAATTGATGCTAGGCGTTGGCCTGGTCGCGCTCATCACTTCATCTTCTGCGGGGTTTCGTGCATTCAGCGCGATAATGGGCGACATCCAAGGGAAGAGGCGCTTCAATGGCGCTTGGGGCGCGCTTTTCAGTCTTGTATCTTCAATCGTTTTCATCGTTGCGATTTATGCGTCCGGCCTTGTTATTATATCCGGTGAGTGGCTGATTCAAATTTTGCAGGAGTATGTCGGGTTTGGCAGGTTTTTCGCACTTTGGACCTGGATTCGGTTTGTTATACTATTTTTATTGTTGTTCGTGATCATATACTTCATTTATTTGATTTCGGCGCCAAAGGAGACTAAGAGGACGCACAGGCTGCCGGGCGCGATTGCGGCGGCCGTCGTTCTTGTTATTGCGAGCGCTATTTATTCGCGGTTGATTTCGGCGTCAATTAAGTATGCGTTGTTATATGGTTCGCTCGCTTCGTTCGTTATATTGATGATTTGGCTGTATTCATGCGGTATTATTTTAATTATGGGCAATGTTTTTAACGTTGCTGTCAGGAAAGTGAAAGAGGATTCCGCGGGAAAAGAGGGCTCCGCAGTTGAAGTGGATTTGCGGTGAATGAGGATTCTGCAGTGAAAGAGGATTCCGCAGTTGAGGTGGATTTGCGGAGAAAGAAGATTTTGCGGTGAAAGAGGATTCCGCAGTTGAGGTGGATTTGCGGGGAAAGAAGATTTTGCGGTGAAAGAGGATTTGCGGTGATCGATTATTTAAGGCCTGATTTGGCTTCCGAATTGAAAGCGATTTCGACGCTTGGGCTTGCGCATGTCGGTGATGCTGTGTTTGAGCTCATGGCGCGGACGTGGCTGTGCGCAAACGGCGCGTTGACGGCGAGGCAGATCCACGGAGGGACCGTGTCGATCGTTTCCGCCAAGGCGCAGGCCGCAGCTGCCTGGAAGCTTTTGGTGCTGCTGGACGATGAGGAGCTTGCTGTTTTTAAGAGGGGCCGCAATGCGCATGTGTCGCCTCCGCGCAGCTCGACATTTGGCGAGTACCATGCTGCGACTGCATTGGAGGCGCTTTTTGGGTATTTGTATTTGCTGGGACGAGTCGATCGTTTGAATGAATTGTTCGCTGTCGTCATCGAGGGCGAGTATTGAAAGGATTGGCTGTATGCCGTTAGACGTCTTTTGTATTTCTGCTGTCAAAGATGAACTCTCTAAAAGAATTGTCGGGCAAAAAGTAGAAAAAATCCAACAGCCTGAAAGAGATATCATCATTGTTTCGTTGAGAGGAGGTGATATGCCTCCTTGCCAGTTGCTCATATCTGCAGGGACCGGCGATGCGCGTGTCCATCTGACAGAGTATAAGTTTGAAAACCCTGCTGCGCCGCCGATGTTTTGCATGCTGTTGCGCAAGCATTTGATGGGTGCGAAGATAGCCGGGATCGCGCAACCGGACGCGGAAAGGATCATAGAATTTGAATTCGAGGCGCCTGATGCAATGGGCGTCTTGGCCGGCAAGCGTCTGGTCGTGGAGATGATAGGCCGTATATCAAATATTGTTCTTGTCGATGACAAGGGGCTGATCATCGATTGTCTCCGACGAATCAGCGACGACCAGATGGCAAAGCGAGCGGTTCTGCCCGGGCTGATATATAACCTGCCTCCCCCGCAGGAGGGGAAGCTCGATCCTATGACCATTACTGATGATATATGGCGAAAAATGTTCAATGTGAATCACGCGGATGCGGATGCCGAATATGCCGGGCTTGGGGAGGCATCATATCCCGGCGGAACTGTTGATAAATGGTTGTTAACGAATTTTTCATCGCTTTCACCGCTCATATGCCGCGAAATTTCCGCGCGAGCATATGGGGAAACAGATTTTCGCATCGAAAATGTGAGAGATGGGGGAGCGGCATTGCGAGATGAGCTCTTTGCTTTGATTGAGATTGTCAAGGCGGGAGATTACGAACCGTGGGCCATTATGGACGCCGATGGGCGGTCGAAGGACTTTTCGTTTATGCGCATTTCGCAGTATGGAGATGCGTATAATCTCAGCCGTGCGGCCGGCTTTTCTGTGATGCTGGACGAGCATTTCACTCGCGAGGCTCGTATAGCGCGATTCAAGCAGCGTATCTCGGCAACATCAAGGTCGGTCAGGACTGCGCGAGATCGGCTTGTTCGTAAGCTGGCGACACAGCATGATGAGCTGGCTAGATCGGCTGATCGCGATAGGTTGCGGGAGAACGGTGATATCATCACGGCGAACATGCATCTTTTGGCGAAGGGACGGCACGAATTGGTTGCTCCGGATTTTTTTGCGGAAGCGGGGGAAGCGGGGGAGGATGCTGCTGAAGCGGCGGAAGCGTCGGGCGTGGCGGAAGCGGCGGGGGACGTGGCGGAAGCGGGCGTGGCAGAAGCGTCGGTGGATGCTGCGGACGCAGTGGAAGCGGCGGAAGCTGCGGTGGATGCTGCTGAAGCGGCGGAAGCGTCGGGCGTGGTGATGCGGACGATCGCCTTGGATCCTTTGAAGACTCCGCAGCAAAACGCAGCAAAGTATTATAAGGATTATACGAAAGCAAAAAACGCCGAACGATTTCTGACGGAGCAAATTGAGCAGGGAGAGAGCGAACTGCAATATTTGGAGAGCGTGCTCGTGCAAATCGACCTTGCGGAGAACGAGCTTGATATGGAGGAGATTCGCCGAGAGCTGGCAATGACGGGATATTTGAAGATGCATGGCAAGGGGATGGGCGGCTCGTCGGCGGGGATTGCAATAAACGGCGCTTCAAGAGCGGGGAATGCAAGAGGCGGAAATTCGCAAGCGGTGAATATAAAAGGCGGGGGCGCAAAGGCGGGAAAACCAAAAGGCGGGAACGCCAGAGCGGGAAGCTCAAAAGGCGGGAGCGCGAAAGCTAGGCTTTCAAGGCCAATGAGATTTCTATCTTCCGGCGGGTGTACGATTTATGCGGGCAAGAACAACACGCAGAATGAAGAATTGTCCCATAAGCTCGCCGCACGGAGCGATATATGGCTGCATGCGCAGAAGCTGCATGGGTCGCACGTGGTTATCTGTCCTGAGGAGGGAACAGCCCCCGATGACAACACAATCTTCGAAGCGGCGACGATTGCCGCATATTATTCATCGGCGCGTGGAGGCGGCAAGACACCTGTCGACTATACGCAGATAAAATTTTTAAAGAAAGCTCGCGGAGGGAAGCCAGGTATGGTATTATATACCGACTACAAGACGATTATCGTAACTCCTGACGAGGAGCTGGTGAATCGTTTGAGGCAGGATGGGAGCGGGTCTATATGAGCGAAATATTGATTAATGTTGATAGGCTGGAGAATGTCATTAACGTGTTTGGATCATTTGACGAAAATCTCCGATTGCTGGAAGGCGAGCTTGGCGTCAAGATTACGGACAGGAATTCAGAGCTTTGCATCTCCGGCGATGAAGACTGCACGAGCTATGCAGAGCGCGCGATCGGCGGGCTGCTTGCGTTGGCCGCAAAGGGCGAACAGATCGACAGCAGGATGGTCAGGTATATCATTGGTCTCGTCAAGGAGGGGCAGGAGGGCAAAATCGGCGAAATCACGCGCGATGTGATTTGCATTTCCGCAAAAGGGAAGCCTATTAAGGCGAAGACGATCGGCCAAAAAAAATACATCGATGCTGTTTTAGCGAACACCGTGACGCTGTCTATCGGTCCTGCGGGGACAGGAAAGACGTATCTGGCCGTCGCTGCCGCAGTGGCCGCATTCCGCAGCAAATCGGTTAATCGGATTATCCTGACGAGGCCGGCTGTTGAAGCGGGCGAACGTCTCGGCTTTTTGCCTGGCGACATGCAGAGCAAGGTCGATCCCTATTTGAGGCCTTTGTACGACGCTCTGTTTGACCTTATGGGCGTCGAAACGTATAATAAATATCTCGAACGCGGCAACAT
>WRMX01000038.1 GCA_009776905.1 Oscillospiraceae bacterium | reverse complement strand
TTAGCGCAGCAAGGATGCGGAGCGGTGCGAAACTGAGGCAAGGATGCCTCATTTGAGCACAAATGAAGCAAAAAAAACGTCTGCCGAGCGCAAGGGCGTGAGCGGCAGCATCACTTATAATTCACGCCCGATGAGATGGACGTTTCTTTTGACATTAAACCGGATATCGGATATAATAACGCAATATGACGTACATTTACAGACAGGGAAGGGAACATATGCACAACAATATTTTGGAAGCAATCGGCAACACTCCGCTCGTGCGGATCAACAGACTAAACACAAACCCAACGGTCGATATTTATGCAAAACTCGAAGGATTCAACCCCACCGGCAGCATCAAAGACCGCATCGCTCTCAGAATGGTGGAACAGGCCGAGCAGTCCGGCGCCCTCACAAAAGACAAAACCATCATCGAGCCCACATCCGGAAACACGGGCATCGGATTGGCGATGATCGGAGCCGTCAGGGGATACCGCGTCCAGATCGTCATGAGCGCCGCCGTCAGCATCGAGCGGCAAAAAATGATAAAAGCATTTGGAGGGGAAGTGATCCTCACAGACGCTTCCCTCGGCACCGACGGCGCCATTATGAAAGTGCGTGAACTAATAAGCAACGCGCCTGATGCATATTTCAACCCGAACCAGTTTTCCAATGAATATAACAAGCTCGCCCACTATAGCACGACGGCGGAAGAAATTTGGGACCAAACCGATGGACGGGTCACGCACTTCGTGTCTTCGCTAGGCACGTCGGGGACTCTGATGGGAATTGGCAAGAAACTCAAGGAGCTGAACCCCGAAATCAAAATCATCGAAGCGCAGCCGGTTCGGGGGCATTACATACAAGGCCTGAAAAACATGGAAGAGGCCATAGTGCCTGAGCTGTATGATGTCTCGCAAATTGACGAGAGCGTGATGATCGACACGGAAGAGGCGTATGAAATGGCGCGTCGGATCGTTTTGGAAGAGGGCATATTTGTCGGGATGAGTTCGGGCGCCGCCATGATCGCTGCGCTGCGGACTGCCGAATCGCTCGGCAGCGGGCTTGTCGTCGTGATCCTTCCTGACAGGGGGGAAAAATACCTGAGCACGGATCTCTTCAAGGTGTAAGCAAGCGGTACGGCGCAATGGCGTGAACAGCATCCGAGCAGCCCCCAGGCATACGGGCGGCCACCAAGCATCCGGGCGGCCCCCAAACATGCGGACTGCCCCCAGGCATCCGGGCGGCCTCCATACGCCAAAGCTCCCAACGGAAGGATGGGTAATATGCCTTTTGCACATTTGCACGTACACAGCGAATACAGCCTGCTGGACGGCGCCTGCAGGATTCGCGACCTTGTGGCGCGAGCCAAAGAATTGGGGCAGGAAAGCCTTGCAATCACGGACCACGGCGTTATGTACGGCGCCGTTGGTTTTTATAAGGAAGCGACTGCCGCCGGCGTCAAACCGATCATCGGGTGCGAGGTATACGTCGCGCCCAGGTCGCGGCTCGACATGGATTATGATATCGATTCCGACCGCCACCACCTCGTGCTTCTGTGCAAAGACGAGGCGGGTTACAAAAACCTGTGCTTTCTCGTCAGCGCTTCGTTTACGGAAGGGTATTACATCAAGCCCCGCATAGATATGGAGCTGCTGCGGGAGCATAACGAGGGGCTCATCGCTCTTTCCGCGTGCGCTTCGGGTGAGATTCCGAAGTTGATTCTGGCGGGCAGATACAACGATGCAAAGCAGAAGGCATTGGAAATGAGCGATATCTTCGGCATGAACGGGTTCTACCTCGAGCTGCAAAACCATGGCCTCGGCGACCAACCAAAGATCAACGAGGGGCTCATAAGGCTGAACGCTGAAACAGATATCCCGCTCGTGGCGACGAACGACGTGCACTATATCGACAGCGCCGGAGCGGAATACCAGGATGTTTTAATGTGCATCCAAACCGGCAAGACAGTGAACGATGTCGACAGGATGCGTTTTGAATCGCATGAGCTGTTTTTGAAGTCGGAAACCGAGATGCGCAGTTTGTTCCCCGAATGCCCGCAGGCGCTGGACAACACCGTTAAGATCGCCGAAATGTGCAACTTCAAATTCGATTTCGGCTTGCAGCATTTGCCGGAATTCTTGCTGCCCGAGGGAGAAACGGACCCCCGTGATTATTTGCGGCGCCTCTGCATCGAAGGCCTGGGACGAAAGTTCGGCCCCATGGGCGCGGAAATGGAAGCCCGCGCGCTCGCGCAGCTCGACTATGAGCTGGACATGATCGAGCGCATGGGGTTCACCGACTACTTTTTGATAGTCTCCGACTATGTCCGCTTTGCGAAGTCGCAAGGCATACCGGTCGGCCCCGGCCGCGGCAGCGGGGCCGCTTCCGTCGCNGCATATTGCCTCGATATCACGACAGTCGATCCTATCAAATATAAGCTGTATTTTGAACGCTTCCTAAATCCGGAGCGGATTTCGATGCCTGATTTCGATATTGATTTTTGCGAACGGCGACGAGGCGAGGTCATTGAGTATGTCAAGGCGAAATACGGCGAAGACCATGTTGCGCAGATCATCACATTTAACACGCTAAAAGCGAAAAACGCCGTCAGGAGCGTGTCAAAGGCGCTCGCGCTGACGTTTCAGGAGGAAAACGAGCTAGCAAGGGAAATTCCGAATGTGCTCAACATAAAGCTGAAAGATGCGTTGAAAATGTCGAACGCCTTGCGTTCGATGTATGAGGGTGACACGAGGATCAAGCGCGTTATCGATACCGCGATGGCGCTGGAGGATATGCCAAAAGACTCCGGCACCCACGCCGCCGGGATAGTGATAACCAGGCAGCCCGTCCACGAATACGTCCCGCTCGCGCTATCAAAAAAGACCGATGGGATAGCGACGCAATATAACATGAACGAGGTCGAGGAGCTGGGGCTGCTGAAGATGGACTTTCTGGGCTTGCGCAACCTGACTGTCATCGACGATGCCTTGGGCGAGATTCATAAGACAATGCCGGAATTCTCCATCGACGACATTCCTGACGACGACGCCCCGACATATAAGATGCTCTCACAGGGAAAAACGCTCGGTGTTTTTCAAATGGAGTCCGAGGGGATGACGGCGGTCTGCGTCGGGATCGAAGCGCGAAGCATTGACGATCTTGCAGCGGTCATCGCGCTCTACCGCCCCGGGCCGATGGATTCGATCCAGGCATTCATCGAAAACAGCCGCGACCCGTCAAAAATCAAATATCTCGATCCGGCACTCGTTCCAATCCTCGGAGTTACATATGGATGCATCGTATATCAGGAGCATGTCATAGAAATCCTGCGCAAGCTTGGCGGGTTCTCGCTGGGGCAGGCGGACATGATCCGCCGGGCAATGAGCAAAAAAAAGGAATCAGAAATCAAAAAGGAGCGGGACACATTCATCAATGGGGATGCAGAGAGGGGCATTCCGGGCGCCGTTGCGAACGGCATCCCTAGAGAAGCGGCCGGGCAAATTTATGATACCGTCATTCCTTTTGCCGGTTATGGTTTCAACAAAGCGCATGCCGTGGCATATGCTGTCATAGCTTATCAGACTGCATATTTAAAGCGCCATTTCCCGCGTGAATATATGGCGGCGTTGCTGTCGTCCGTCTTGGGCCAGGCCGATAAAGTGTCCGAATATGCTGCGGAATGCCGCGAGATGGGCATTAACCTCCTTCCGCCCGACATCAATGAATCTGATGCGATGTTCTCGGTCGCCGGCGAAAACATCCGTTATGGCCTCGTGGCAGCCAGAAACATCGGGCGCGGCTTTCTTGGCGAAATGATGGCAGAGCGCGAAAGAAACGGTTATTTTACGGGGTTTGAAGAGTTTTGCAGGCGAATGTACGGCAATGACTTGAACCGCAGGGCGCTTGAAAGCCTCATCAAGTGCGGATGTTTCGACAGCTTTGGGGCAAATAGAAGGCAGCTTATGATGGTATGCCAGACCGTCATGGACAGCGTCGCGGACAACAGGCGCCACAATGTCGATGGCCAGATCGACATGTTCGACCTCTCCGGGGGATCGAGCCGGGCTCCGTCGGGAGGCATCGAGCTTCCGAACGTCGAGGAGTTTTCAAAGGAAGATTTGATGCGAATGGAGCGCGAAGTCACCGGGTTATACCTTTCGGGACATCCGCTTGACGACTACAAGAGCATGCTGAAAAAGGCCGGCGTGGCCGGCATCGGAGAAATCCTGGCTGACTTCGCCCACGAGGGCGGAAACATCAAGTGGAAGGACGAGCAACGCGTGAAAATAGCCGGCGTCGTCGAGTCTGTCAAAACCAAACCCACGCGCAACGACACGCTCATGGCATATATCACTCTCGACGACAGCACCGGGAGCATAGAGCTGCTGGCCTTTCAGCGGGTCATCGACGAGTCGGGCAGCCATATGCAGGTGGGCACCCCTGCCGTCGTGACGGGAAAAATCTCTGCAAGGGACGAGAAGGAACCGCAGATCGTCGCCGATTCATTTCGCCCGATATCGGAATTCTTTGATACGCAGGGGAATGTGGCCGCTGATGACAGAGCGTATTCGGGGCAGTATGGCGGTGGTTATTCGGGGCGGCATGGCAGAGACATGGGAGATACGGGAGATGGAGCGGGTGCCTCCGGCAGTCTTTCATCCGCTTGCGAGAGGAAGCTGTATGTCAAGCTCGAGAGCCAATCGAGCTTTGAATATGAACGGTTGAAGCTGATACTCACGATGTTTCCCGGCAGCGAGCAGCTTGTCATCCATTTTGCCGATACAAAAAAGAACATCGGAACAAAATGCATCATTCACGACGCGCTCCTGCGCGAGCTGTCCGAAATGCTCGGCGACAAAAACGTCGTCGTGAAATGAAAAAGCGTCCAATGGCTTGCGGCAGAACGTGTTATATTGAGGAGGATTACGCATGTTAAATGAGGAAAATAATTATATAGTCGACCAAATTGATGATATGAGTTGGCGTATAGACGATAAAGGAGCGCGTATATTCCTGTTTGCGGGCAGTGAAAGAGCGCTGGTTGTCGACAGCGGATATGGCAGCGGCGACCTGAGAAGCATCATCAGCAGTTACACGAATCTCCCTGTAATGCTGGTGAATACTCATGCGGATTATGATCATGTCGGAGGCAACAGGCAATTCGAAATCGCGTACATGCACCCATCGGAGTTTGCCCGCTACCACAAAGCGGAGGGGGAGGAGCTTGCAGTATCACCGTTGTGGGAGGGGGACATCATCGACTTGGGAGGCCGCTCATTTGAGATCATTCTGATTCCAGGCCACACCCCCGGCAGCATCGCGCTGCTGGATGCCGAGAATCGCGTTCTTCTCGGTGGCGATAGCATTCTTGACGATATCATCGCAATGTGTGATTATTGGCGCGATTTCGATGCGTATATCAACAGCTTGCAAAAGCTCAGCTCTATGCGTAACCGTTTTGATATTGTATATCCTTCGCATGGCAGCTTTCCAATCGGCGGCGATATCATCGATGGGCTCATCGACGGAGCGGTTAGATGCAAAAATGGCAAAGTCGAAGGCGTAGACACAGATTTCATTGAAAATATGAAAATGTATAACGTCGGCATCGCAAAATTCGTATTCTGAGAATAATCCATATATGTAGTGTTCAAAATGTGAGGTATACCCATGATTGTCGGAAAAGAAAGCGAAAAACTGGAATTTAAAAAATCGACTGCTGAACTCAGAGAAGGCGTTATCTCAATGGCAGCTATCCTGAACAAGCATGGTGGCGGCGAGTTGTATTTTGGTGTTCATAACAACGGTACACCTGTTGGTCAAGAGATTGGGGCAGATACGCTGCGTGACATTAGTCAAGCGGTTTCCAATCATCTGGAACCAAAAGTATATCCAAAAATCTCAGAAGCAATAATTGACCATTTGCGGTGTATCCATGTGGAATTTACAGGAGATAGATCGCCTTATCTGGCGTATGGGCGCGCATATATTCGCGTCGCTGATGAGGATAAGCAAATGTCTTCAGCTGCGCTGGAAGACTATATATTACGGAAACATATGGGAAAAGATTCATGGGATAGCGAGCCATCAAACAAAACTATAGATGACGTTGATGAAGAAGTATTAAGAAGATATATTGAACGCGCAAATAATGTTGGCCGCATTGATTTCCCCTATACAGCAAAAGTAGACACACTTACGAGGCTTGATCTGCTAAGAGACGGCAAACTAAAAAATGCTGCTGCGGTATGGTTCTGCGGTGAATCGCTTTTGGAGTTGCAAATGGCAATATTCGCTACGCATGAGCGTCTTACTTTCCTCGACATAAATCGCGCCGGCGGAAGCATTATGCAGATGATGGGTATTGCAGAGCGGTATGTCGGTAATAACATCCGTTATCGAGTTGAATTTGATGGATCTATCGAACGAAAGGAAATTCCTGAAATTCCAATATTTGCAGTTCGTGAGGCTATAATAAATTCATACTGCCACCGGGATTTCAAATCATCACAGAACAACGAGGTCGTCGTGTATAGCGACAGGGTGGAGATTTATAATCCAGGTACATTTCCATTGGGATATACCCCTCAGGATTTCATTGATGGAAATGGCAGTTCGATCAAGCGGAACCCGCAATTAGCGCAGCTCATGTATTATGTAAAGGATATTGAGAGTTTTGGAACAGGCATAAAAAGAATTTCAAATGAGTGCATAGATGCCGGCATAAAGGTCGAGTTTGAAATTAGAAAGATGGGCTTTGCGGTCATTTTCTACCGTCCTTTCCCTGCAGGTGTTCACGACGCCGGATATTTAAATATAGTTGACTATAAGGATCATGATATCGGCAAAACCGATGAAAATGACACCATAAACGGCACTATTAACGACACCATAAAAGACACTGTAAACGACGGTGTAAACACTGATAGAGTCGGTGTAAACAACGGTGTAAATGCTGGTAGCATCCTTGATGAAGAAACTGTAAGTACCGCCGCTGTCGGTGCAAACGTCGGTGTAAATGTCGCTACTGTCGGTGCAAACGTCGGTGTAAATGATACACAAAACAAAATACTAGTCTTGTTAACAACAAATCCTCGATTCACTGCACAGCAACTTAGTGACCATCTTGGAATTACAAAAAGGCGTATTGAGTCGAATGTTAAAGCTTTAAGAGAATTAAACCTAATCGAGCGTAAAGGCTCCGATAAAAATGGCCATTGGGTAGTGAACCTCCCTGAAAAAGCTAAGAAATCGGCAGGGGAGCAAGCATGACCTATATACTGACACATAAAAAAATTCCTGTTATGGAAGTTGAAATAGACGAAGCAACAGCCGTCATATCAAAGATACGGACGGTATTCGCGCCAGAGCGCATACCAATCGGCATTACTGTCAAAGGCAACCAGCCAGACAGAGGCGACATGAACGATTGGTGGCATGGACGGTCTATACCCGCAAGCAGGCAAAACATACAAGAGGCTCTTCAACGGTTGGGAGTCGCAACTGCAGACAAGCTGACCATAAAAAGCTATGGACTCTCGTTGTCCGACCAATACTGGATCAATCCTGTCTCAAATACCCTCGACTGGGAAAGCATCAATTTCTTCGACAACCGATTCTCCAACGATGTTGGCGATATACTATTCGGCATTGCGCCCAACGGGGCGGCAATAAGCCTGCTGTCGCCCGACAATACCTCTGACGGATGGTTGAAGAAGAAATGGAAGATTATCAACGGGAAACGAAGCCTCATAAAAGGCGGGAGCGACCCCTTCCAGCAGCAGCCTATCAACGAGGAGGTTGCTTGCNCGGTCATGGAACGGCTGGGCATTGCGCATGTGACATATTCCGTGATATGGGANGCNGGCTTTCCATATAGCGTCTGTGAGAACTTCATTACAGCAGATACCGAGCTCGTGAGCGCATATTACATCCATAACACAAAGAGGATAACAGACATCCATAATACATATGAGCACTATATTGATTGCTGCGCTGACTTAGGCATACCGGACGCAAGGCTCGCTGTCGACAAAATGCTCACTGTTGATTACATAATTGCGAATTATGATCGCCATTATGCTAACTTCGGAGCCGTCAGAAACGCAGAAACTTTGGACTGGCTCATGCCCGCTCCGCTATACGACAATGGCTCGTCTCTGTGGTGCAATTACGATGCTTCGGCAATTCGCGCTTCCGAAACAGCACGGAGCCAACCGTTTTGCGATTTTCATGAGGAGCAAATCAAATTTGTCAGCGATTTTTCATGGCTTGATGTGAGATGTCTAAAAAACATCGATGAAGAAATCTACGAAATTCTTCTGAAAGCACGGCATATCAATGCTGACAGACGCGATGCCATCTGCTTTGCGTTCCGTAAACGTGTAAACAACCTGGTGAAATTAGTTGAAAAATAGTTTCCGCGCTGCCAAACACGTCTGCTGAGAATAATCTATAGATTTTACAAAAAATACCGATTTTATAAAATTACTTTACAAAAAATTCATAATATGATATCATTTCCAATGTTACTACGAGCATTATTCAACACCTACAATTAAAAAATATTTGAATAAAGAAAGGCGGAAAGAAATGAAGAAGAAAACAACGAGACTCCTTGCAATCCTGCTGTGCTGCGTAATGATCATCGGCGTTGCGGCATGCGGCAGCAAGACGGACGACAACGCAAACAGCAACACCAACACGAACACCGACAGCAACGCAAACGCAAACACCAACACGAACACGAACACCGACAGCAACGCAGACACGAACACCAATCCGAACAGCAACAGTAACAATGTAGCGGAGAATACTGACAATATGATAAACAGCACTCCTGCTCCGGAGGGAGTGGTCTCTGCACGAGATACGCTTAAAGTTGCCGGCAGGGGAGATGCGGGATCATTGCTTCCAAATGCAATGTCGCCCACATTATTAATGGCTGCTCGGCAGTATTGCGAACCGCTTTGGGACTATGACCATGCAGGCAATCTTGTTTACGTCCTCGCCGAAAGCGTTGATGGGTGGGACTCTGATGTGCTAACCATCCATCTCAGACAAGGTGTGAAGTTTTCAAACGGAAGTGATTTTACTGCAGAGGACTTAGTATTCTCGATCAACTTCCATAAGGCTTACATACCGGGACAGCTCAGAGAGTTCAATATGGAGAGATCTCGCATCATTGATGACTATACATTTGAGCTCGTCCTCGATCCATATGGTTTCGCTCCGCAGTTCGGATTTGCAACACAGTATATATATGATGCGGAGACATTCAATGAAGAAGATTTTGTCATGCATCCCGTTGGCACAGGCCCCTATGAGGTTGTTGAATATGTGATAAACAGTCATATATATATGAAGGCGCGCGATGACTATTGGGGCGAAAAGGCAAAAATCGAGAATCTGCAATACCTCATATTCAACGAAGACGCGCAGGTCACAAACGCTATTCAAGCCGGTACGGTAGATATCGTTCCTGCGATTCCTGCACAGGATATTGAATATGCCAAGACACTGCCCGGATATGATGTTATGATGTATGCAACGAACGCAGGACCAAACCTCACGTACAACCTGAACCCTGTCTCAATAATGAACAATTATGATGCCAGAATGGCTGTCAACTACGCATTTAATAGAGAAGCCGTGCTCAACCTTGTATACTTTGGATACGGCAGTCTGTTACTCGGCCCTGTTGCTGATTATTGTATTGATCATGAACCACGGTTAGAAAAGCTTAATCCGGTCTATACAGAGAGTCCCAACATGGAGCTTGCTAAGGAGTATGCTGAGAAAGCGGGTATCATAGGCAAGGATATTGTTGTTGTTACAAATGGCATGCCGAACTATGTAACAACAGCAGAGATTCTACAGTCGAACATGAATGATATTGGTGTGAACATTGTCATAAATAATTACGATAATGCTTCGTATACATCAGTCCAGCAAGATCCGGAACAATATGACATTTTAGTTACCGGGTCTGGTTCTCCATCGAGGCTTGGTTCGAGTATTCTTTGTAACTATATCTTCTGGAGCCCGTGGCGTTACGAAAACGGCTGGCCGGCTTATGATGAATATTACGAGCTTGCAAGGAAAATTATGGAGAATCCGAACTCAATAGAGCGCAAGGAACAGTATTACGAGCTTTCAAAAATGTTTGCTGAATATATGCTCTGGTTGGGAATTTGTAACGTTGAATCTGCAATGGCGATAAACGAGAATCTCGGTGGACGAATACTTTGGACGAACGCGGGTATGCGTTTCAATGAATGGTACTGGGTATCTTAGTTAGTTTTCATTTTCTAATAGTATACGGATTACTGCGAAACTGTAACGACTAATTGAGCGGGAGGGGGCATAACCCGCAAGGGGTATGCCCCCTTAAAACATTAGTAATCAAGAGTATTCTCACAGCAAGATATACCAACTCGATTGAAATAATCAGACGATTGTTGTTAAGACGCCATATCTGTAATAGTCAGCGTCTTCGCAGAAAGGTATGGTTACAGTAGTATGACCAGATATATAATCAAGCGAGTTCTTCTGATGATTCCGATAATACTTGGAATCACTCTTGTTGTTGCCATTTTCATTCAAATCGCTCCTGGTGATCCAGCAAGGATCAAGATTGGCAACGAAGCGACTGAGGAGGAATACCAGGCGCTCCGTGATGAGATGGGTCTAGATGATCCATTCTTTGTACGCTATTTCCGTTTTCTCGGGAATGCACTTCGCGGAGACTTTGGAAAGTCTTTTTACAACTCAAGACCTGTCATGGCCGAAATTTTCCAACGGTTTCGATACACGATCGTCATAGCATTACTTAGTGTAACGCTTGCTGTTCTTGTTGGAGTCCCATTGGGAATTTTTGCCGCGACGCATCAATATACTATCATGGACAACGCGGCGATTGCTCTGGCTCTTGTCTGTGTGTCCATGCCATCATTCTTCTTCGCCTTGCTTATGATACGATTTTTTGCCCTGACACTTGGAATCCTGCCGCCATCCGGCATCACGACGTGGCAGGGCTGGATTTTGCCCACATTGTCGCTCGCGCTTGGCTTCGCAGCCACCATCACGCGGCAGATGAGGTCGAACATGCTCGAAGTCATAAGGCAAGACTACATCACGACGGCACGGTCAAAAGGCCTGTCGGAGTTTAAAATCAGATACAAGCACGCGCTCAAAAACGCAATCATCCCCATCATCATGATAGTCGGCGGCATTTTCGGAATGGCTCTCGGCGGGGCAATGATCGCCGAAATAATCTTCTCCGTGCCGGGGCTCGGCCAATATACCCTCGGCGGCCTCACGGGCAGGGATTATCCCATCGTCCAAGGCAGCACGTTTTTCATGTCCGTGATATTCAGCGTGATAATGCTGCTGATTGACTTGGGATTCGCGTTCATCGACCCAAGAATACGCTCGCAATTTGCGAGGCGGAGAAAAAGGGAGAGGGTGTCATGACGCGAAAAACAAGCTTTAAGATAATTATGATTGGGGGGATTGTGCAGTGAACGATAAAAAATTAAAAAAGAAAAAATCCAGATTTGCGGAAACTTGGCGCAGATTGAAAAAAAACAAGATCGCCGTCGTATCGCTATTTATCATATTCCTGATAATCCTCGCTGCGATACTGGCGCCCATACTTGCGCCATACCCATATGATCTGCAAGACTATTCCGCCGCATTTTCGCGTTCCTCGAAAGAGCATCCGCTTGGCACCGACAGGCTCGGCCGCGACGTCCTCAGCCGTCTGCTCTACGGAGCGCGTCAATCGTTGCAGATTGGTTTGTTCTCGACCACATTTGCAGCAGCGATCGGCATTCTCGTCGGCGCCATCGCCGGCTTTTATGGCGGATGGACGGACAACTTGATCATGCGAATACTTGATGTATACCAAGGAATACCCATGTTCCTGCTTACTGTCACGCTCGCGGCGGTGCTGGGGCCGAGCCTCAGGAACGCGATCATCGCCATAGCCATCAGCTCAATATCAGGATATGCGCGATTGATGCGCGCTTCTATCCTCACAGTACGCGAGATGGAATATGTTGAGGCAGCGACAGCCATCAACGTGCGCAGCGCCAGAATCATACGCAAGCACATCATCCCAAACGCCATATCTCCATTGATCGTTTCAATCACAATGAGCTTGGGCAGCTCGGTTCTCGCCGGCGCCGGGCTCAGTTTTATTGGGCTTGGGGTGCAGCCGCCAATACCTGAATGGGGCGCAATGATCTCCGACGCGCGGAACTTTCTTCGGGGTCAGATGTACCTCTCGATGTATCCCGGCCTCTGCGTCATGATTACCGTACTTTCATTCAACTTGCTGGGGGATGGGCTCAGAGACGCCCTCGATCCTCGGCAAAAGACTTGATTGTTGAGGTGATGTGCAGTGAATGACAATATGAACGATAACATTCTTGAAATACGTGACCTTGTCGTGGAATACCGCACGGACGAGGCCATAATCCATGCCGTGAACGGCGTCAATCTGGTCGTCAAGCGCGGGGAGACTCTGGGTTTGGTCGGCGAGACGGGCGCGGGCAAGACGACGATTGCTAAATCGATTCTCCGCATCCTGCCCACCCCTCCTTCAAAGATTTGCGGCGGGGAGATCGTTTTCGACGGCGAAGACCTCATGCAAAAATCCGAATCCGCAATGCGCAAGATTCGCGGCGAAAAAATCGCGATGATTTTCCAAGACCCGATGACGGCGCTCAACCCAATCGAGCGCATCGGCGCGCAAATCTCCGAAGCGATCGCGCAGCATAATAAAATCAAACGTTACGAGGCGGAAAACCGCGCGAGCGACATGCTGGAGATGGTCGGAATCCCCATGGAGCGCTACAACGAATATCCGCACCAATTCTCCGGGGGCATGAAGCAGCGCGTCGTCATCGCGATGGCGCTTGCTTGCAACCCGACGCTCCTCATCGCGGACGAGCCGACGACCGCGCTCGATGTCACGATCCAGGCGCAGGTCCTCGAGATCATGCAGTCCTTGAAAGAGCGCCTCGGGACGTCCGTGATCATGATAACGCACGACCTCGGAGTCGTGGCGAACTGCTGCAGTTCCGTCGCCGTCATTTATGCCGGCGAGATCGTCGAATATGGCTCTGCCGTGCAAGTCTTCGACTTTCCGACGCATCCTTATACAATCGGGCTGTTCGGCTCCCTGCCGAAGCTCAACTCCACGGAGCCGCGCCTCAAGCCCATCACGGGGCTGATGCCGGACCCGGCGAATCTGCCGACCGGCTGCAGCTTTTACGAACGCTGCCCCGATGCCAAAGAGCAATGTTCGGGGTCCAAGCCTGCGATGGTGGAAATCGAGGCCGGGCACTTTGTCAAATGTTTTCGCGATGGAGGTGGTGAATAATGGCCGCTTTGCTCGAAGTGAATAACCTGAAAAAGTATTTCAAAAACCCGGGCGGGACGCTGCATGCCGTTGAAGACGTCAGCTTCACGCTTGATTACGGCAAAACGCTGGGCGTCGTCGGTGAATCCGGCTGCGGAAAAACGACTCTCGGCAGGACTATCATCCACCTCATCGAAAAGACGGAAGGCACAATTACGTTCGAGGGGAAGGACATTTCAGACCCCTCGCCAAAGGAGCTGCGGCAACTGCGCGAAGAGATGCAAATTATTTTCCAAGACCCATATTCTTCGCTCAATCCGCGTATGTCCGTCAGCGAGGCTATCATGGAGCCGCTGCGCGTCCAGGGGAAACTGTCAAAGGCCGAAATCCGCGCCGAGGTCAGGAAGCTCATGGATACCGTCGGCCTGGCGGAGCGTTTTGAGAACGCATATCCGCACGAGCTCGACGGCGGCAGGCGGCAGCGCATCGGAGTCGCGCGCGCTTTGGCGCTGAACCCGAAGTTTATCGTCTGCGATGAGCCTGTGTCCGCGCTCGATGTGTCGATCCAGGCGCAGATCATTAACCTCATGCTGGATTTGCAGGAGGCGCTCGGCCTTGCGTATATGTTCGTGACGCACGACCTTTCCGTCGTCAAGTATATTTCCGATGACATCATGGTCATGTACCTGGGCAACATGGTCGAAAAGTCGCCGTCCGACGAGCTCTTCAGCCACCCGTTGCATCCGTATACAAAAGCGCTCCTGTCCGCAATTCCGGTCCCCGATGTGCATAACCAGCCCGACCGCATCATCATGCAAGGCGAGCTCACGTCGCCAATCAACCCGAAGCCGGGGTGCAGGTTCATGGCGAGGTGCCAATACGCGTCGCCTGAATGTGAGGAGCCGCAGGAGCTGGTGGAGCATTCACCGGGGCATTTCGTCGCATGCTGCCACTACAAGGAGCTGCTACCACAACAATAAAATACAAGGAGGAACCAAAATGGCAGAAACTACTACTGCCGTCGCGCCCGCGCCACCCACGATGCCCATGCCTTTTGCACCTGTCAAAAGGGACTACCCGATATCTCTCAGAGAGAACCTGATGCTCGCGCTCAGCCATAAAAAACCGGTCTGGATGCCGAATATTACCGCATCGTCGCAGCTCTTCGGCTCGAAGCTCGCGCACGACAGCCCCCCGGCCCACGAGCGCCAGATGGACACGATGGATTGGTTTGGCGTTGAATATAAATACTCCGCGATGCAAGGCTCGAACACGCCCCAAGGGAACGTGATGACATGCGTCACAGAGTGGAGGGAAAAGGTGAAATGGCCCGATCTCGACCAATTCGACTGGGCAGCGGAAGCAGAGGAATTCATGCTCCAGCGCGATGATTCGCTCGCCCTGCAAATGAGGATGAGCAATGGGTTGTTTGAAAGGCTGCACATGATCGAAGGCTTTGATGCAGCGCTCACGGACCTGCTGCTGGAGCCCGAGGCGGTCCAGGATTACCTCTTCGCCATAGCCGATTTTAAAATCGATCTGTTCAACCATATGCGCGACCATCTCGAATTCGATTTTATCGTCGCCGCAGACGATTGGGGAACTATGCGCGCTCCCTTCTTCTCCACAGATACATTTGAGAAAACCATCCTTGAGCCGACGAAGCGTTTCGTGAAAGGCGTCCATGATCGCGGAACGAGGTTCATCGCCCACTGCTGCGGCGTCATAGAGCCATTCGTCCCATATATGGTGGAAGAAATCGGCTTTGACGGGCTGGAGATCCAGACCAACCTGAACGATATCGATGCCATATTCGCCAAATATGGCGACCGCGTCACGATCCAATGCGGCCCGAATGCCGATCTTCTGCGCAAGCCGGACGTCACTGCCGATGATGCCCGCGTCGCCGCGCGGGAGATGATCGACAAATACGGCGCCCACGCCGTGCCCGGCTCCGGCGCTTTGGCTATGATTTTCAACCCCGTCGAGGATATTTACTATGCGATCGAAGACGAGATCTACGAATATAGCAAAAAGCGCTACGAAGGGTTATGAATCTGTTATTACATTTATGAAAGGTGATATATATGGACATCAAAGCATTGATCAAAGAAGCAGCAATGAAGAATGGCATGGACATGTGCGGAATCGCGAGCGTCGACCGCTTCGCGGGTTCGCCGAAAGGACGCCATCCGACGGAGACGCTGCCGGGGTGCAAGTCAGTCATCGCCATCGGCGTGAGCTTGCTCGACGGCATCGTGCAGGCAAACTTCAGGACATTCGAGAACGGCCGCAACGACCTGAAGGGGCTCTATGGCACGTACGGATACACGATGATCCCGAATTTCGAGCTGACATATGCCTGCTATGCGGTGGCAAAGGTCATTGAAAGGCAGCTCGGAGAGGTCGCGACCCCGTGTTCCACAGGCCCGATGACCAACGGCATGCAAATCAGCATCCGCCACGCCGCCGTGGCAGCAGGGCTCGGAGAATTTGGCTGGGCCGGCATTGTCGTCACTCCGGAGTTCGGCCCGAGGAACAGATTTGGCGTCATACTCACGACGGCGGAAATTGAGCCCGATCCCATGATTGATGCCGGCACGCTGTGCGATCCCACGAAATGCTCAATTTGCACGGATTGCTGCCCGACGAAGGCCATCGGATTCTATGGCACAGACGACACAAGCACAAGCACCTTGGGCGACAAGACATATACATATGGTTTCGTCAGCATGCCCAGATGCCAAGCTCCGACGCAAGGTATGAAAAAGAAATTCGGAGGCTGGGACGACTATCTCGATACTGACGAGCCGACATTTGACGACATAAGGGCGGGCGTCGCGAAGATGCCTCCTTCCATGGGCGGCCTGCAATCGCTCGAGACATGGCACTGCGGGAAATGCTTGTCATATTGCCCCATCGGCAAGTGGAAGGAGCGGTTCCTCGATAAGGAGCTGTCGGGCGGGCTGCAAAACACCAGATGGGGATTTGACGATTAAGGGCGATTACCAATCGCCCGGAACAAATTGCCAGCATGTAGGGGCGATTACCAATCGCCCGGAACAAAATACCAGCATGTAGGGGCGATTACCAATCGCCCGGAACAAAATACCAACAGGTAGGGGCGATTACCAATCGCCCGGAACAAAAAACCAGCATGTAGGGGCGATTACCAATCGCCCGGAACAAATTGCCAGCATGTAGGGGCGATTACTAATCGCCCTAAGCGGAATATTTGAAGGATCGAGGACGATTACCAATCGCAACCACAACACAAATAACAGAAAGAAGGATTTGCATATGCAAATGATATCAAAGAAAATGTTTTGCGACGTCGCCATCATCGGCGGAGGCGTCGCGGGCGTGTCCGCAGCGATCACAACGACTCGCCGCGGGCTGCGGACGATCATATTTGAAAAAGGCGCGTCGCTCGGCGGACTAGCGACCAACGGCTACGTGCCGCAAGTCGCGGGCATGATCGAGGGCAACTGCAAGGAGCTCGTTGAGCGCCTGGAAGCGGACGGAGAGCTTATCCGCCGCTCGCCTACGGACGACCACAATCCCACGTTCGACCCCGAATATGCAAAATTCATGTGCGAGCAGATGGTCATGGAGCGCACGAACGGCCGCATCATATATGACGCCACCTGCATCGACGTCGAGATGGACGGCAACAACATCAAATCGGCCGTTTTCTTCACAAAGGGCGGCTGGATGGCGGTTTATGCCAGGATGTTCATCGACGCCACCGGCGATGGCGACGTTGCGGCGATGGCCGGCGTCCCATATGAAGTCGGCGGCGCCGATTTCGCAGGGCTCAACATGTCCACGACGCTCGGGTCGCGTTGGTCCCGCGCCAATCTCGTGAAATATCGCGCGGCAAACGAAGCCTTCCAAAAGGAGCAGGCCGACAAAGGCGTCCCGCAGGAAAAGCGCGTCACATTGCTATATAGCGAGGAAGAGAAAGCCCTCGAACAAGGGATAATCGCACATCATATACCGTTCTTCCAGGTGATTATCCCGCATTATTCCGATGAATGCGCCGATTTTGTCACATATTCGTTCCACAGCTATTATACGAAAAATGACGATGTCGAGAACATTTCCCGCCAGATCATCGAGCAGCACCAGCAAATGAGGGCATATGAAAAGTTCCTGCAAAAGCAGGTGCCGGGATATGAGGACGTCAACATTGTCGGCCTTGGCTCGATCCCCGGCGTCCGCGATGGCCGCCGCCCGTTTGGCGAATATATGCTCAAAGCCGCGGATGTCATGTGCGGGACGAAGTTTGAAGACGGCATCGCGCGCTTCCCCGAAGTGATGGACACGCACCATCCGACGAGCCCCAAGCATTTCTTCATGCGTCATGGGCATCTGCAGGCGCCCGCAGGTAGCGCGATCACACGCGAGGCTGAATGCGACATGGACATGCACCCGTTCGTGCAGCCATCGGGAATCGAAGCGCGTCCGGACCCGCGCGATTATTGCGACATCCCATATCGTTCGCTCGTGCCTCTCGTGGTCGACAACCTCTTTGTCGTCGGACGTTGCTGCTCCGCGGAATTCCACGCCAACGGCGCGATGCGCATCATCGCTCCCGCCATGGGCACAGGCCAGGCGGCCGGCGTCGCAACAGATTATGCGATCAAAAAGAACTTGGTACCGCGCGACATCGATGGGCGCGATATCCGCAAGGCCATGATCGAAGAAGAAGGGGTGGAGCTGGACAAACTGCCTGATGGATATTGGGCTGATCTGCGCGCCCGCGATGGAGATCCTGTGTATCCGCCTTTCGGCGACATGGTCTTCCTGATGCCGAAAAAATAGGCCGGAAAGGGATGACAATATTATGAGCGGCAAGACATACACTGAACCTGCAAGCACGCTGCCTGTTTATGACGAATGCGATATACTCGTCGTCGGCGGCGGCAGCGCGGGGCACTCGGCGGCCGTTGCGGCAGCGCGCGCCGGGGCAAAAAACATCATCCTCATGGAACGCTACGGATATATGGGCGGAGACGTGACGGGCGGCTATGTGATCATGGTCCCGAAACTCTCCTGGTATGAAAAATCATTCGTGCGGGGCATCCAGGAAGAATGGTTCACAAGGCTTGCGCCAATACCAAACGCGGTTTTGGGGCCGGACCTCTCAAAGATTGGCAAGGACGACGACCCGGCGCTTTTGGACGTATGGGCGCGAATACACGGCTGCGTCAGCGAAAGCGAGCCGAAACGCCTCGTCAGAGCCGTCTATTACGAGCCGAACCAATTAAAAATCGAGATGGACAAAATGCTCCTCGAGCACAGGGATTCGATCCGCGTAATGTGCCACGTTTGGGCCACAAAACCCATCATGGAAGGCAATGACGTCAAGGGAGTCATATTCGAGAGCAAGGAAGGGCGCAAGGTCGTTCTCGCAAAAACCGTCATTGACGCCACAGGCGACGGCGACATTTATCGCTATTCCGGCACCCCCTTCCAAACGCTCAGCGATGGAGAAACGAGAAGCAGCACGACCGCGCTCGTATGGCGCATCGGCGGCATAGATTGGAATCTTTTCTATGAGTGGCAAAAGACCAACAGAGAAATAAGCGGCGCATTGAGAATGAACCTCGCGAAAGTCGCAGGGTTCATGTGCGGGCCGATATCTTCCGCGCAAAACGACATTTGCTGGGTGAATAACTGGCACCGCGATCGTGACTGTTCAAAGATAAAAGACGCTACGGAAACGGAGATGAATACGCGAAACACCATGCGGGACGTCCTGGCCTATTTGCAGGAGGCCTGCCCGGTCGCGTTCAAGGATTCATATATCTACGACATAGCGCCGCAGCTTGGGACGCGCGGCAGCCACCGCCTGTCGGGCGATTATATTATGACGGCGAATGATTTTGCGTTCGCGACGAAGCATGACGACACGATAGCATGGCATTCGACGATTTGCATGATCAATGACTGCGGCCCCGTGGAAATCCCGTACAGGGCCCTGCTTCCGAAGAACGTCGAAAACCTGCTCGCTCCGGGGCGGCATCTCTCAGCGGACAATGTCGCGATTGACTGGCTGAACCTCATCCCGCAATGCGTCGGGACGGGACAGGCTGCGGGCGTCGCGGCCGCCGTCGCCGTTGCTGACAATGTGAATGTNAGAAGCGTGGATATCAAGAAAGTCCAGAATATCCTCATCGACCAGGATGTGCCNCTGCCGCGCAACGACCGCGTGGATAAGACATATACGGAAGTGTGNGAAGCGCATGAATACGGGCTTTATACGGACTTGGCNAAAAAGGCGCGCGAGGAAGCCGGCGGTTTGAAAGATTATCGGCAATGGTGACATATANGGANGACAAACTACCGGAAGGGTCTGCCCTGCAGGCCCTTCCGGTGGCAGAAGACGAACAGCCAATGCTGCCGGCTGATTTTTTTGGGGCATTGCTGGGAAGACGCGAATGCGGCTTGCCGGAGGCTTGCACCAACTGCGGCCGCTGCGAATACTAGCGTCGCACCAACTGCGGCCGCTGCGAATACTAGCGTCGCGCCAACTGCGGCCGCTGCGAAGCCCACGTAAGGAGCGGTGCGAAATCTGACATCGGGCGAAAAGCGTAACAGAGTTTTACATATGGAGTTGCTCAACATGCAGCTCGGATATGGAGGGAATAATGTCAAACCTAAACCCAAAATGGGGAGCATGGGCAACAGCTCCCAAACCGGTGCCGGAGACAGATATCTCCGAACGCATCGAAACAGACGTGCTGGTGATAGGCGCCGGAATCGCCGGAATGGCTTGCGCGTTGCGCGCCTCACAGATGGGCGCGAATGTGGTCGTTTTGGAAAAAGGCGCAAGCTGGTCCGGGCGCGGCGGCAACATAGGCGTCGCCAACTCGTCGTATATGAAGGAAAGAGGCTTTGAGAACAATCTCGAAGACGTCGCGCGCGAATGGATCAAGCGTTGCGGAAACCGATGCGACGAAAGGATACTATGGCAATACCTTAAAAACGGCGGAAAGGCCATGGACTGGCTTATCGACATTGTGACGCGCCCCGAATATGGCGCGCGTCCTGCGCTTCAAGGTTGCATATATAAAGGCGAAATATATCGCGAAATCATTGGCTCGCATAGATTTTTTGACGGACCGATGGCTAAAAAAGGCATGCGGCCCGGCGGAGCGGATGCCGTGTATGCGATGTTTTGCGAAGCGGAAAAACTGGGAGCAAAGTTCATATTCAAGACTCCTGCCGAGCAATTGAAGAAGGAGAATGACCGCGTTACGGGCGCATATGCGCTCAAAGAGGACGGCAGCTACTTGCTCGTGGAGGCAAGGCGCGGCGTCGTGATTGCAACGGGCGATATCGGCGGCAACCACGAAATGTGCGAAGACCTTTCGCCGATAGCCAACCGCTGCGCGGTGAACGCATACACGCCAAAGCATGGGAACGAAGGCGATGGCCACCGCATGGGGCTGTGGGCAGGCGGTGCGTTTGAAGATACCCCATTCCCAACGATCATGCACCCGCAGGCCTATCATTTTTCCAACTATTGTTTCCTTTTCATTGACCCGGATGGGAAACGCTTTATGAACGAAGACAACTACGTGCAAGGGAAGAGCGTTGCGATTTTGCGCGAGCGCTCTACATTCGCATGGTCGATCATTGACTCCGAGTGGCGCGAAAAAGTGCCGCCGACGCTGGAATATGGCGGCGGAATATTCTGGGGGCAAGATTGCGAGGTCGGCGAGAGCAACTTCAATGTCGAATGGGAGCAGCAAGGGCTTGCGCGCGGATTGGAGCGTGGGCTGGTCGTCTGCGCGGACACTCCGAAGGAGCTCGCCGAGAAAATGGGCGTGCCCGCTGATGCGTTCGTCGCCGAATTTGAGCGATATAACGATCTTGCCGCAGCAGGGAAGGACGACGATTTCGGAAAGCGGCGGGAGCTCATGGTTCCTCTTGATGTTCCACCGTATTATGGGATGAAATTCGGGCCGGCGCTGCTCGCTGTCGCGGGCGGGCTGCGGGTCGATACCGAAATGCGGGTGCTTGACGAAAACGGTCTTCCTGTCAGCGGAATGTATGCTATCGGCAACGCCGCCGGGGGCAGATATGGCGTCGATTATCCGATTCTCATCGCGGGGAACAGCCATGGCACCGCGCTGACTTTTGGTTATTTGCTGGGCGAATCATTAGGGCAGTAGGGCGCGGCTTCCCAGACGCGCCGATGTAGGGCGCGGCTTCCCAGACACACCGATGTAGGGCGCGGCTTCCCGGACACACCGATGTAGGGCGCGGCTTCCCAGACGCGCCGATGTAGGGCGCGGCTTCCCGGACACACCGATGTAGGGCGCGGCTTCCCGGACNCAC
>WRMX01000037.1 GCA_009776905.1 Oscillospiraceae bacterium | reverse complement strand
CGAAACCTTGTTTCGCGGGGACCCCGGAAGATTTCGCCCGTGAGCGAGCTGTCCCGATGGGTTGTGGGCGCAGCCCACGTTGGTACCTTAGCGACTCGTAACCAATGTCGAAAGATTACTCGTAAAAGCCTTCCGTGGATTTTATCAGCGTCTCGAACTGCGCCAAATCATGGCCATACCATATCTCCGCGCCCAGCTCCTTGGCGAGCTTAGGCACCTCTTCGACGTGCTTGTGCCATGCAGGCATATCCATGCATCTCCCAGGTTCCCTCACGGGCGGCCCGACATTTTCGGAAGAATATATGACATCGCTGATCAGCAGCTTGTTCCCGGACTTCGGAAGCTCCAGGAAGAGGCCAAGCTGCCCGAATGAATGGCCGCGCCCGAAGTTGTATATTGTCACGCCATCCATCAGTTTTTGCGTCTTCTGATCCGACGGAAACAGCTTCCAATTGAGCTTCTTCTCGATGAAATACGTGTAATCCTGCCCGAAGTCGATTTTTCCCAATGCATAGAGCTTCATCATGTTCGTGAACTCATCGTCCGAAACGATGATTTCCGCATTGGGAAACCTGTCAATATATCCGTGGTGGTCCGGGTGCATATGCGACAGGACAATATAGTTGATATCTTCCGGCTTCAATCCGAGCTGGCCAATGCGGAACATCGGTGTGTCTTCTTCCGTCATGTGCAAATTCTGCATTATGAACGGGAGCTGCCACGATTCCTTATGGCACGCCGCATCGAACAATATGTTGCCCTCCGGGTGCACTATCAATGCTGTCCAGGACGGGAACGAGAACGTTTCCGTCTTATCGTCGCATGCGATGAGTTCGTGCTTTAAGCTGTTGTGGTTCATTCCGTTCGCCAATACATACACTTTCATAGTCAAAACCTCCAATCACCAAAAATATGGCGTGATGCTCCCGTGCGGTGACGGCATTGAAAACATTGGCGCCACCGCACGATTCAGCGTTCGCTGCAAATTGCGCGCCATTATGGCGCTATTGCGCCCTTGATGTCTATGCCTTTGCCCATGTTTTCGATTGCGGTGTTTATTTCTTCCAGCTTGTATGTCGACGATATGATCTTAGAAAAATCAATCCTCTCGCGATGGGCTTCGATAAACTTCAACGCCTTGTAGAAATGCCTCGCGTCGGCGCCGCCGCTGCCGATCACGCAGGCTTGCTTTTGCTGGAGCGTGTTTGGCATGAACGGCACTGTCTTTGTCGAGGTTTGCCCCATGACGAGATATGTGCAATCCTTGCGCATGAAATCGAACCCTTGGAGGAACGCATCGGGGACGCCCGCTGCTTCGATGCAAAATTCCGCCCCGCGCCCATCGGTGAGTTCCAGGACCATTTTGACGCGCTCTGAATGCTCCTTCACCTCATCAATGTTAATCGTATGCGTGGCTCCCCATTCGCGGGCAAGCGCCAGCCTGTTTGCGGGCGCGCCGACGACTATCACCTTCCCCGCGCCCGAGTGGGCGGCAAGCAATGTCGAATAAAGGCCGATAGGCCCGCATCCTTGGACGACTACGGAATCAGCAGTGCCGATGGCGCTGATTTTTTGCAGGCGCTCGAAGCCGCTGACGACCGTGCGGAAAGCGCATCCGACTCCAAGCGCCTCCTCGTTTTTGACGCTGTCCGGCACTCGCACGACTTGTATGACCTCGTCTATGTAACAATACTCAGCAANCCCGCCGCGCAGAAATTCCGGAGCCGAGAAGCCATATCCCGGGCCCATTTTTTCGCACATATACGGCTTGCGGTGGACAGCGCAATAGTAGCATTTGCCGCAGAACGGGTGCGCCCACATGATGCGGTCGCCCGGCCTGAGCGGCTGCCCGGCAATGTCGAAATCACGACCGGCGCCCAGCTCCACGATCTCGCCAAGCGTTTCATGGCCTTGGATATTGGGCAGCGGGGGCTTAAATTCCAGCGTCCCATGGTGTTGGTGGACGTCGGTGCCGCAAACGCCCGCCAACAGCACTTTTGCGATGATGCAATTGGGGCGCAAGGCGGGAATCGGAACCTCCTGAATCACGTCCGGCTGGCCATGTTCTACAAGCACGGCGGCTTTTGTTGTTTTTGTTGTAGCCATTGTTTACTCCTTAGTCGTTAACCAGCGCCGCTTTGAGAGCAATTCCCGCGCGCATGTCTTCGAGCGCTTGGTTTGCGTCGGCCAGCTTATATTTCTTTGAGATAATCTCGCCAAATGGATACTTGTCCTTATTCGCCTGCACGAACTTCAAGCACTTGATATAATGCCTGATGTCTCCGCTGTGGCTGCCGATGACGACCGCGCTCTTGCGCTGTATCTTGTTCGGGACGATCGGAATTTCGGATTCGCTTGTCTGCCCGACGATCAGATATTTGCCGTAATATGCCAGCATGTCCAGGTTTTCCGCGAACACAGCCAGCGAGCCGGAACATTCGATCACGATTTCCGCCCCGCGTCCTCCGCAAAGGTCCCGGATATATTTGACCTTCTCTGCGGAGTCCTTGTAATCCGCGGCGTTGACGGTGTGCGTCGCGCCCCATTTTTTCGAGAATTCCAGCCGCGTCGGGCTGACGTCGACTGCGATGATTTTGGCGGCGCCTGATTGGGCGGCAAGGACCGTAGCGAACAATCCGACAGGCCCGACCCCCGTGATGACGACGGAGTCACCCTGGCGAATGCCGCCGCATCTGGCAAGCCCATCAAATGCGTTGACGCATGTGCGCCCCGCGCAGCACGCTCCGACAGCTTCTTCCGATGTGATCTCGTCGGGTATCCTCACAAAGTCCGTGCCTGCAAGGACTACCTCATATTCGGCATATCCGCCGCGCAGCTCGGCGGCTCCGGAAAATCCATATCCCCTGCTGCGCTCGCACATGACGGGCTCATGCAGGACTTTGCAGGAATAGCACTTCCCGCAGAAGAGGTGCGACCACATGATCCTGTCGCCGACCTTGACCGGCGCTCCTGTGATGTCAGCCGTGACGCTGTCCGGGAGATAGAATATCTCGCCGACCGTTTCGTGGCCCATGATGATGGGCGTGGGCGGGTGCATGCTCAGTTCGTCCCTTGCTAGATGCACGTCTGTTCCGCATACGCTGGCAAGGTCGACTTTGACGAGCATGTCGCCGGGGCCGAGTTCCGGCACCGCGATGTCAAGGAGCTCAAGCGGTTTTTTGAACTCTGTGAGTACCATTGCTTTGCTTGTCTTCGGGATGTCCATATATAATACCTCCTAAAAAATATGATCGAAATCTATGATAGCAGTTTTATCAAATCGCCGATGTCGCCCAGCTTGTCGAGAGACAGCACGGTTTCGACGATTTTATCAGCCTTGTCGCGCTTTATATCAAGCGTTGAAAAGTCCACGCAACCATAAAACTTCTCGATGCAGCCGTCGAACGACACGGGCTGCTCCGGAGAACCCGTTGCCGTCAATTTTTCGACGCTGTAGGCTCTGCCGTCTTTCATCGCCACTTCGATGCGCACCGGTTCCAGACCTCCGGTGTCATATTTCGCATCCCATGTGACCTTCACTTTCGCTGCGACATCCAAAATCTCCGGATCATGGATCGATTCGTCGGTAAAGGAAGCGAGCGAAACGCGGTTTTTCACAAGACCGGTCGCGCAGACCCAAGCGAGGCTGAACTGGCTGTCCACGACCGTACGGGGCTTTGCCTTGACCTCAAGCGGCTCGCCCAAGAGCCCCAACGTGCCCTTGCCGCAAAAAATCTCGATGCTCTCGATGTCTTCGACCTTGACTCCATAGTCGCGAACAAGGCTGAGCGCCGCGTCGGCAGACGGATGCGTGCCGCGGCAGCACGGATAGGGCTTAATAGAGGTCTCCTCGCATTCAAAGCGTTTTCCCAAATCGCCGAGGAGTATTTCCTGTGAATAATCGCCGCCATGATAGACCTTGTAGTAACCATTGACGCCTTCCATGCTGTTGACCGCGCCGGTCACACCCCTTTGCGCGAGCATTGCGGAGGCGAGGCCGCCACGCACGGCAAAACCGGGGCCAAGGCGCTTCGTGAGGGCGCTGTCCTTCACGGCCTGACCGTTGCCGCTCGATTGGTGATACGCAAGCCCGATGGCATATATCATTTTTTCCATGTCCAAGCCCATGACGCACGATGCGACAGCCGCAGAAGTCATATAGCCGTTGATGGATGTAAAATGCCAGCCGAACTGATGGATGTCCTTCCCCGGATGCGTCGCAAGCCCCATACGGCATATCATGTCGCCGCCGACGGCGACATTCCTTATGAGTTCCTTCCCCGAGAGCTTGCCGGCATATTCTCCCGCAGCGAGCGCGGAAGATATCGTCACGACTCCGGGATGCATGATAGCCGCTTCGTGGACATCGTCAAAATCAAGCGAATGCACCATCGACGCGTTCGCTTGCGCCGCAGCAGGCGCCGGGACCTTGATGCCGCAGCCGATGATCGTGCTTTGCGGCGCTCCGCCCCATTCGATGGCCAGCTCGCGGGTCTCGGCAGCCCCGGCCTGACCATATCCGCCGATGGCGACGCCGATATAGTCCAGCACTTGCTTTTTGGTTTCCTCGATTGCTTTTTCGCTCAGGTCTTCATACTTCACGTCATAGAAATTCTTTGCGAACAGATTACTTGCGTCCAATTCCATCACTCCTAATATTTAGTTCATGCACCAAATGTGAGGGTTCCGCCCCACAACTCTGATATAATGCGTTCCGGCGTCACCCCATGTTGCAGGCGCCGCCATCAATGACGATTGTGCTGCCGGTGACCCAATCGGCCTCGTCGGAAGCCAGCCACACAGCGGCATACGCAATGTCGTTTGGCTCGCCGAGCCTGCCGACAGGGCAGACGGCCGCGCAAATCTCCGCCTGCGCTTCCGGGCTGTTACGCACCCACTCCGGCGTCAGGTTCGTTTGGACGGGCCCCGGGCATATCACGTTGAGGCGGACGCCCTGCGGCGAAAACTCGCGTATCAAGTCGCGCGTCATCTTGTTGATGCCCGCCTTCATCGCGCCGTATAAATATGCGTCCGATTCCGGCTTATACACCGAAATTGAAGCGACGTTCGTGATCGACGCGTGCCCGTTTTTGACGAGGGCGGGCAAAAATTCCTGCATCGACCAGTAATATCCCCTGAAATTAGTCTCAAAAACCTTCTCCAGGTCTTCGTCCGTGTGCTCCAGATATGGAGCGTGAACAAGTATGCCCGCGCAATTGAACAATGTCGTCACATCGCCATATGTTTCCAGTGTTTTAGCGAGCAGATTTTTGATGTCTTCCTTTTTTCGCACATTCGTTTGGACATATATGCCTGTCCCGCCGACGTCTTTGATCATCGCAAGCGTGTCTTCGCCGTCCTTCAGTGTCCTGTTGGCGCAAACGACCCTGGCGCCTTCTTTCGCGAACATGACAGCGACAGCTCTGCCTATTCCGGAGCCCGCGCCCGTCACAACCGCGATTTTTCCATCCATTCTACCCATAATCCAACCTCCGACAAAATTGATGTGTCCTCGAAAACTCAAAAGCCTTGCAAAACCTGTCATTCTGAGCGAAGCGAAGAATCTTTGCCTCCGTGATATCACAAGCGTTCAGAAAAGATCCCTCGCTTCGCTCAGGATGACAACGTGGGTTTTGAAAAATGCCTAACGTGGGGGCTCCGCCCCACAACCCGGATGCCATGCACTCCGTTTATGGCAGCTTCCCGATCCGTTCCATCTCGTCGGCGACATCCTTCAACCCATATTTCTCATAAGTCTCGCGAGTCGGCCAGCCTGTCGCCCTGTCCCAACCGCGCCTATCATAATAGATATCGACCAAATCGTTCCAATCTTCCCATCCAACTGTTTCGCCCAGCGGGTCCGGGAACTGCATCGTCGGGAATATGGCGCCGACTTCGACATCGCGCGTGCGCCCGTGGTTACGGATCAATATCGCCCGGAACAGCAGCCGCGACCGCTCGGCCGCATAGTTGAGCCCCTGCTCCGTAATGTCGATCCCCGTTGCGGCGGCAAACATTTCCGATTCCATCTCCGGCCAGAAGAGGTCGGGGCTTTGCCAATCGCAGCATGTGACCGCGTCCTTGATGTCCGCCTTGTTCTCGTTCATGATGACAGCATCGACAAGAAGCTCGCTGTGGCACGGATCGTCCTTGATCTCCAAATAGTTTTGGTATGTATCGTGGTGGTGCGCGTTCGTCTGCGTGTCCCGCGACGACAGCATCAGGCTGAGCGAAGTCGCAAGCCAGCCGACCTTATTGATCGTGCTCTCAAAACCCCTGCCCTGCCAGTGGTAGCTATGTCCCCAGGCCGTCTCCAGGCTGACGGGAAGGTCGAGCCGCTCCCCCGTCATTTGTGAAAACCGCCCTTGATATATCGTATCTCCGAATTTTTCCTTGCCCAACGTCCTGATCGCCCTGGCCATTCCTTCGGCAAATATCGGGCCGTATTTGCCCTTGCGGTATGTGACCATATCGAGGAAATGCTTCACGAACTCCTCGTTCTCGACGTCGACATCCATCCCGAAATCCAACTCGTCGAGCAATCCTTCCTTTTTTGCCATGGCTAGCCAAGTGAAAAACCAAACAATGACGTCCCATTTGTCGATGCCATATTCGTTGCACATATCCATCATGACGCTGCCCTTGTCAAAATCAGGCTTCCAGAAATTGAGCAGGTCGCCCCTGACGGGCTTGAAGAGCTCATCAAAGTGAGGATCGGACGGGTCAGGCTCGGGCATTTCCCTGCTGAGCATTTTGCACGCAAGGAAATGGTTCATCTCGGTTTCAAAGTTCTGGATCGGCGTCCATGAGCAATCCTCTTTAAATCCATATGCGAAAATGCCGACGCATTTTTCGATTTGATTGATGCGTTCGTCGGAAAACGCGGATTTCATGTCGATCATCAATCTGTTGCAATGCTGGTTGCAGCCATGGCTGCAAGCGACCTGGCCCCGCAGCCAGCCGCCATCGACGGGAATCTCGTTCCCATCCATCCCATGCGTCATTTCTCTGACGAGCGGGCTTGGCCTCATATATGGGCTGCCCATTTTCAGACGCAGCTCAAAGAGCTTTTCGATATCTGCGGGCCGCACTGCGCCGCTCCCTTTTACAACGATCGCCTTCAGGTTTTTTGATCCAAATACGGCCCCAAACCCCGCTTTGGCCGCCACGTTGTCGTTGGAGGTCGTGATGCTCGCGTTGCGCATAAGGTTTTCGCCGGCAGGCCCGATGACAAGGCTCTTGACATTCTTACCGTGCAGCTCTTCAAGCTTTTGGCGCGATGCATGGACAAGCGAGCCCCACAATGGATCGGCCGACAGAAAGCTTATCTTGTCGTCCTCAATATAAATGTACGTGCGCTCTGCGGCTTTGCCCTCGAGAATGAACCCGTCATATCCCGCATACTTCAGCTCCGACCCGAAAAACCCGCCAATGCCGCTCCATGAATACATTTCAGGATAACTATTAGCAGCGATGCCGGTCATCTCGCTCCTGCCGCCCGTCGGAATGCCGGTAGCCGTAGTTGGCCCGGTCATGAAAATGATTTTGTTGCCAGGATCGAGCGCCGCCGTCCCCGGAGACACCTCGTCCCAGAAAATCTTGTTGCAGACAGTCCTGCCGCCGATATATTCGGGGACGTATTTCGACGTGGGGATGATCTCCGTCGACTTGTCGGTAAGATTTATTCGCACGATTTTTCCTACATATCCGAACATTCTCTCCACGCCCCCTATGAAACATAAAGGCAGCGCACAGGGCACCACTGCACGCATGCCGGGCCTTCGGCGCGTTCTCTGCAAAGGTCGCATTTCTTTGATTTTCTTTGCGCCTTGTCCACGCTTTTGACAAAATTAATGCGCGGAGGATCGAACGCACAGGCTTTGCGGCACAGGCCGCAACCGATGCAGTTCTCCTCCGCGATGTATGCAACGCCATCGTCGCCGAGCTTCATCGCTTCGTCTTTTTTCGGGCACGCGTTATAGCACGGATGATCCGAGCAATGCATGCAGGCAAGAATCGTGTGGTACATCATGCGGGCGTCAACCTCTACGAAAATGCGGTTACAGCTCGGGCTGGCGACCCCGTCATGCGTGAGTGCGCAGACCAGCTCGCACGTGCTGCATCCCGCGCAGAATGATTCTTCCGGCGACGTCTGCGCGATGTGCCGGCCATATGCTCCGGTTATCTCGCTCATTGTGTTGCTCCTCCGGTTTCAATGGGCTTGGAGCCCAATGGGGTGGGGGATGTGCGGATTGCTTACATAATACTACGCAGAATGATGAAAAGCAACCTCCGCAATGCATACTTTGTCTTGTTTTTTTCTCTTAAATTTGATATTGTATTGCATGACATATAAGAGAGCTGTCCCGATGGGGTGTGGGGCGCGAGCCCAACGTTAAAGATTTAAATATTATTGAGGAGGAAACTATACATGAGCGGTGTAAAACAGCAAAAAATCGACGAGGATGTATTCCTGAAAATGCGCAAGGAAGTATTGTCCGGATGGCCTACCGGCGCGGAGGTCGACTTTGACGAGGCGGTCGAATATCAAAAGAAGCTTCCGGAAAACAGGAATTTCGGCAAAATCCTCGCAAAATACCACGCGGAAGGGAAGTTGGGCTTATACCCGCGGTCCGGCGTCCCGACGGTAGAGGGGGAAATTGAGCTGCTCCGCTCGATGAACGAGGTCGGAGTGCGCCTGTTCCCATTCACGACAGATTCATATACCCGCAACATGCAGCTTGAAAAAGCGCAGCAAGGTTTGGATGAAAGCATTAAGACCGGCAAAGCAAAGCTCAATGGCTTCCCGATCATTTGCCATGGCGTCAAGCAGACGCGCAAAGTCGTGGAATCTTGCGAGGGCGGCTTTGACGTCAGATCATCCATGAAGGCCAACAGCTTCGTCGCGGAAATCGCGTTTGCTTCCGGGATGACCTGCATGCCGAACTCCCCGTTCGGCTGGATTGGGTCGTATGACAAGCTGGCCAGCGTCGAGGAGTGTCTGAGCACGGCGCAATACCTCGGCAGGCTCGCGGGATATTATGCGGACAGGGGCGTGTATATCTCCATTACTAACCACGGCTGGCTTTTCAACGGCATCGTCCCGATGTATATCAACACGGCAACGAAGATCATCGAAGCGCTGCTTACGGCCGGGCAAGGCGCAAAGAGCAGCATCCCCCTCATGAACTTCCAAGGCAACATCAACCAGGACGTCGCCGACTTCTATGCCGTCCGCAATCTTCTCAGGAAATATCTGGACAAATTCGGATTCACCGACGTCGTCATCCCGGGGGTCATAGGCGACCAGTCGATGCTCTATCCTTTCCCGCAGGATATAGGCAGCGCGTTCGGATATATCAACTATATCGCCACCATTGCCGCCATGGCTCCTATCGACGGCTGCTCCGTCAAGACGGTCGACGAGGCCAGCGGCGTGCCGAGCATAGAATCGCACATGCAGACATATAGGTCCGCGGGATGGATTTTCGACGTCGTGCGCCAGCAAAAGATTCAATTGATGAACGACGACATCAAACTGGAGCAGCATATGTCCGAGCTTGCCGTTTCAGCGATCATCGACAAAGTCGCCGAGATGGGCGACGGCGACGTGGTCGTTGGGATTGAAAAGGCGATCAACGCAGGGGTGCTCGATTCCCCGTTCTGCCTCAATGTCAACGCAAAGGACCAAGTATTGGGCGTGAAGGATCTTCAGGGCGCGTCGCGCTATTTGGATTATGGCAATCTCCCCATCCCAAAAGAGGTCAGGGAATTCAACGACGAAAAAATCCGCGAACGCGAGCTTGTGCAAGGGCGGAAGCTAGGCTTCAGGACTTCGCTGGCGGATTTCTGGGCATTCAGCCAGGGCAGCATCATCGGCGAGGCTGACGAGGATGCGCAAGGCGGCACAAAATTGCCGGAGATGGACAATCCTCCCACGATCATCACGGGCACGGTCGGCGTGGATTCGCACGTCATCGGCACAAAAATCATTTCCCGAGCGCTGCGAGAGGCCGGGTTCCGCGTCGTCGCTCTCAGCGCGCAAACGCCGCCCGAGGAGTTCATCAAAGCGGCGCAGGAAACAAACGCAGACGCAATGCTCATCAGCTCGCTATATGGAATGGCAGAGATGGACTTGCAGGGCTTCCGCGACAAGTGCACGGAGGCGGGAGTGGGCGGCATCCTGCTTTTTCTGGGCGGCATACTCGGCGTCGGAAAGCATGATTTTGCGGACGACGAGGTGAAGTTCAAGAAAATCGGTTTCGACCGCGTGTATCCGCCGGAGTCCGACGTTGAGCTTTCAATTCGCGATCTTTGCGCGGACCTCAAATCCCGAGGCAGGCTATAATGTGGCGCTTAGCAAGCGCTGAAGACGCAAAGCGTTGAAGACGCAAAGCGTTAAAGACGCAAAGCGTTGAAGACGCAAAGCGTTGACGGCGCTGCCTGACAAATATCAAACCGGCCGACTAGTGGTCTGTAACACCTTAAACTTGACAATAATTGCGGTAGAACTTTTCGTCTGACAAGGCGAAAGGCCGCAGGAATGCCACTGGCCTTTCAAGGGCTTTCAACGAAGTCAGGCGGAAAAAGATGCCGCAAGGATTGTAAGCTTTTAGGTGTTACAGACCACTATAATGCCTCCGCGAGAAATACTCACGGAGGCATTGTTAGTTTTACGAGTCGCTAAGGCACTGTTATTATTTATAGAAATTGTGGCCGTAGTCATAAACTTCCTTCTGCAGCACCTCGTTTTTATGCTTCGTGACCTCGTCGTTCGTCGAACCGGGCGTAAACGCTCCCGCGAACATAAAGCCGCCGTTCGGAGCATACTTGTCTATCGCCTCGCGCACGGACGCTCTGATCTCCTCGTCCGTCACATCAGGATCGAGCAGATGGCCGCGTCCTTCCCAACCGCCGCCGATTACAAGATGGCGGCCGAATTTTTTCTGGATTTCGAGTATGTCGTTGCTCAACTGGACGGGTTCCCAGGACGTTATGCCGATCCTGACCAAATCATTGAAATAGACCCCGCTCTTGCCGCAGTTGTGGAAGTTTATGGGGATGCCCCTGTTCCTGCCCAAACGCGCAAAATCGTCATAATATGGGAGCAACAGCTCACGGAACATCTCGGGGGAAACGAACGGAGCCCTCTCCGACGCCGTATCGTCTCCAAGCGACAGCACGTCGGGATTGACATACTCGATGTACTTCTTCGCGATATCCAGATAGAACTCGTGCAAGTAGTCAAACAGCGCCTTGACCTCCTCCGGCTCCTCATACATCGCGACAAGCCCCTCGTTGAAGCCCATGAACGACATCAATTGCTGGAAGTAGCCGCCTCCCGGTCCGTAAAACAGCGCAACATTGTCGCGGCTGTAAGGTAGCTTTTCCAAGTCTTCCTTCGCGGCCTTTTCCCAATCGACCCCGGAGAAATCCGGCGCTTTGATGATGTCGCGCCACTTTCTGATGTCGTCGAGGATAAATTCGCCCGGTTTCGGCAGCGAAAACCCGCCGACGGCTTCGACAGCCACGCATGTGACGCCCCAGATGTCCTTGAACCCGTCGGGCGGCGGCGTCGCGCCCATTCTTCTGTTGCCAAAAAGCGTGCTGTTCATGACGCTCATGTTGGGTGGGTCTTCGTCGACCCCGGGATGCGGCCCGTAATAGGAATACGAGGGGACCCACTCGGGGATTTCGCCGGACATGACTCTCAGCAGGTTTTCCTTTGGCGTAAGATGTGCCATTTTGCTCTCTCCTTTTATTTATTATATGTATCCTTGTGAGCTCCTAATCAGGTATGCTGTTGTTTGTATCCGAAAAAGGCTCCCTTATAGCTTTGGGGACATTATCGCACATACATAGAGTATTGACAATGGGGTTATAATATATTTATCGAAAAACACGCAACATACTACGGCTGCGTGCTGACAAGACCGGCGCAATACAAACAGAGCGACAGAAGAAGGAGTAATATATGTTTAATGACCTCAAAGACGTAAAAGAATACTGCGCGGAAAACGGCATAAAAATCGCCGACTTTATGATGACCGACCTCAACGGCCGCTGGCGACACCTCTCGATGCCCATCGATCGCCTCACGGAAAGCACGATGCAATATGGCGTTGGGTTCGATGGGTCGAATTACGGCTTCGCGCCCGTTGAAAAAAGCGACATGGTGTTTGTCCCCGATTTGCAAACCGGATATGAGGACGCATTCGCGGAAGTTCCGACAATCACGTTCATATGCGATGTCTTCGTCATTGACGTTCCCGATAACTACCGCTTCGGGCAATACCCGCGCAATGTGGCGGTCCATGCGGAGGAGTTCATGCGCTCATCTGGCATTGCGGACGAAATGATACTCGGCCCCGAATTTGAGTTCCATGTTTTCGACCATATCAGCTATGTCGTCAAGCCGCATGGATCCATGTTCCACATAGACGCAGAACAAGCGGAATGGAACACGGGCGCCGAGCCGAATAACCTGGGATATAAAACGCCTCACAAAGGCGGCTACCATACGGCCCCGCCCATGGACAGGCTCGCGGGATTCCGCAGCCGCGTCTCATTGTTGATGGAAGCGCGCGGCATCGGCGTGAAGTACCACCATCACGAAGTCGGCGGCCCCGGGCAAATTGAGATTGAAGTCGAGCCGGGCGGCCTTCTCGATATGGCCGATAAAACGATGATGACCAAATATATCGTCAAAAACGCTGCGGTCAGCGAGGGGAAGACCGCGACTTTCATGCCAAAACCGGTTTACGACGAGGCGGGGAACGGCTTGCACATGCATATGCAGCTTTTCAAAGGTGGAAAGCCTTTGTTCTACGACCCAAACGGCTATTCGCAGCTTAGCGAGACGGCTTTGTTTTTCATCGGCGGCTTGTTGAGGCATGCCCGCGCGCTGTGCGCTTTCACAAACCCAAGTACCAACTCTTACAAGCGCCTTGTTCCGGGCTATGAGGCTCCCGTGACAATCGGTTTTGCCACTGCGAACAGGAGCGCGGTCATCAGGGTGCCGGCCTATGCAAAGGCCCCGGAGCATAAGCGATTTGAGCTTAGAAGCCCAGATGCGACGAGCAATCCGTATTATGCGTTCTCCGCAGTGCTGATGGCGGGCATCGATGGAGTCCTCAACAAGATCGATCCCATCAAAGAAGGGTACGGCCCGTTTGACTATAACTTGTATACGCTGTCGGAAGAGGAAAAGAGCAAGTTCAAGTATCTGCCATATAGCCTTGGCGAGGCTCTCGATGCTTTGGAAAGCGACTATGCATTCCTCACCCGCGAGAACGTTTTCCCGATGGAGCTCATAAATATCTGGTTGAAAAACAAGAGGGCGGAGGTAGCGCAATTCAACAAGCTGCCCCACCCCGCCGAGTTCGGAATGTACTTCGATTTATAGAAGCGCGCTGTCCCAATGGGTTGCGGGGGCGGAACCCCCACGTTAATCTTGTTACATTTTTGTAAACCCGGTAGGGGCTGAGTGTTATCAGCCCCTACATGATCATTACGTCCATTACATGTTACATTTTATATGACAGTCATACCTCACATATAATCTCATATGTTTTCCCGCGTTACATCGTTGATCCACTTCTTGCTCCTGTACCTGAAGTACAGGAGTATTCCTTTTATCACATCCTCGGCGAGGACGGCCGAGTAGACAATGCCGATATCCGCCCCGAGGACGAGTCCGGTTATCGCCGCCATAGGGAGTCCGGCGAAATACAGCGACCCGACATCGATGTACATGAGCGCTTTCACGTCCCCGCCACCGCGCAAGATACCGATGCCCATTGTGAAGGTCAATGTACGTATTGGCATTGCGCACGCGAGAATCGTCAGCATCACGGCAGCGTTGGAGGATGCCTCTCGCGAGAGGTCAAACAGCGGGAATACAACCGGCACGAGCAGCGTGAAGCGCACAAAAAGCAATATCGCGCATGAACACGCGCCCAAAATGAGCCCGAGCATGATCAGCGACCTCGCGACGCTTTCGATGTTGTCTTTGCGCCCCGCTCCAAGCTCGCGCCCAATGATGACGGCGGTCGCCGCGCCGCTCGCGAATGTGGCGACCGCGAACAGCCGTTCGAGGTTGCCCGCGATATTATATGCAGCAAGTATCGTTGCAGCGCCCGTCATATGCCCGTATATGACCGGGAAGAGCATCGCGCCCAGCCCCCACAANGCTTCATTAACCAACACCGGCAGGGAATATTTCACGAAATCCTTNAATATTAACATCCCCGGTTTCAGCAGCATTTTGATTTTTAACGGCAACCGCTTGTCTTTCATAGCATAGATGATAATTATCACAACTTCGATCATGCGCGATATCAATGTCGCAATTGCAGCGCCGCGAATGCCAAATGCAGGCAGTCCGAATTTGCCGAAAATGAGCACCCAGTTCCCGAACACGTTGAACAGCGCCGATGCCGCAAGCACAATGACTCCCAGCCGCGCGTTTTCCATGCTGCGCTGGCATGATATGTATATCATGCTTATGGCGTTGAGGGCTGTCGCGAAGCCTGTGATGCGCGCGTATGGCGCTCCGAGGCCTACGAGGTATGTGTCGTTTGTCACAAGGTTGAGTATTTGTTGCGGGTATGCGGAGAGTATTATCGCAGCGCTGAATGTAATCGTCATGGAGAAAAACAGCCCGACTCCGAGGACGCGGTTGATGGCGTCGGTGTTGCCTTTTCCCCAATACTGCGAAACGAGTATTCCCGCGCCGCTTTGGACTCCGAACGTNAATATCATAAATATGAACATTGGNGTGGCTGCGAGCGTGACTGCCGCGAGATATTGTTCTCCGAGCATTCCGACCATGACGGTGTCTGCGAGCGTGACNGTTTGCGTNATGATGTTTTGCAGCACGATTGGTATCATCAGGGCGAACACGCCCCTGTAAAAGCCTTTTGGTTGTCTTAGTACGTTTGTCATCGCTTCCTCTTCCTGATTGCATTCCGATATCTACTATTACATGGCATTTTGCGACATTATATACTGTGTCGGAGCGTTTTACAACATAATGTGCAAAACCGGCTGCCATGATTGACAGCCGGTTTGCATGTAAAACATTCAAAACTATTGCTGCAATGGCAGGATCTTCACTCCTCCGCTGACCGTGCTGAAATTGAACTGTGCGTTGCGCGACTGCGTGATGATTGGAATCTCGGAATTCAGCTTGCCGGAAACGCTGGAATGGCTCACGGTCACGGTTTCTCCGTCAGGTACGGTGACGGTGATGCTGCCGGCTGTTGTCTCTGCCTTGAGCGATGAAGGGACGATGTAGCTTATCATCGTAAGGCTTCCGGAAACGCTGTTTAGCTTCACAGTGCCAAACGATCCGGTGGCATCAATCGATCCCGATGTCGAACCCGCTGTTAAACCAGACGTCAAGGCTGAATTATAAAGAGTAATCTTTCCCGAAATGCTGTCGACATCAACGCTTGCAAAATCGCCCGAAATATTGATGGCCCCGGATGTAGTGCCGCATTTGAATGTGCCTGCTCCCGAATCATTGACATTCACGGTGCCCGATACGCTGTCGACCGTCATGCTATCCACGTTGACTGCGACCATTGTGATCGCGCCTGATGTGGATTCGGCTTTGAACGTCTTTGCAGTTATGCCCGTCAGGTCGATCTTCCCGGAGACAGAATCTATCTTGAACGACTGTGCGTTGACATTGTCGGCCTTTACGCCGCCCGACGCAGAATCTATCGTGAAGCTCTCAAAATTCTCGCAGAGCTCACGCGGGACGTATATATCAAGCTGCTTGGCAGGATGAAAGCCTACCCAGTTGTTTCGTATGCTGAACTTGATGGTCAGCAAACTGCCGGAAGTGCTGTATGCCAAGACCTCATCATCGCGCAGTTCACGCCTGGCAGATTCCGTGATTCTGATATCGCTGCCATTATATGGGATGACGGTGACGCTGCCTTCGACCCAATCGATATATAATGAATCGATATTGTTTGCGCTGATGTTGTAATCGCCCACGATTTCAAACGGTCCTGTCAATGCTTCCACCCCCGAAAATAATCTGCCGGCTCCAATTCCGAACCCTCTGCCTGTAAAAAACCATATTGCGAGCCCCAGCAGCACGATCGCCGTGACTACCCAGCAAATGATAGTTAAAACTCTAACCATATTGCTCAACCTCCCTGCTTCTTCCATGAGATGAATACGTTGATGATTGCTTCGATCGCCGCGCCGAGAATGAAAATGATCCACGTCACGCTCCATGCTCTCGTCCAAAAACTGACGATGAAATACAAAGCGAGCAGTATCGACCACAGCGCCGACGATAACGCGTGCCTCAGTGATTTGCGGTCTTTTGTGACTGTCTGCCACTCGCGAAATTCTTCCACGATTGTGTCGGAATGCTTCTTGAACCTCGGTTTTGTCGCATGGTTGTAAACCAGGAGACCGGTTGCGCATGCCACCATGACAAGCATGACTGGAACGCCTAGGCTTTCGTCATACCTGCTGCCCATCTCACTGAGGATGAAAAGCGGCAGAACGCTGAGTATATACACCATCACGGCGATTGCCGTAATCAACCCGGATTTGCGACGAGCTGCTTCAATTTCGGCCCTGTCTGGGGCAGAGTATTCCACTCCGGTGTCTAATTCACTGAGCAGCCCGCTGATGTCGCCGATGCCCGCAACGGCTATGTTATATGCCGCTTCCGGCGTCTTCCCGTCGGAAATCAAATCGTTGTATTTGTCGTTCAAGTTTTGGATCATCTCCTCTTTTAATTCTACCGCTTTTTTCGTGGGCGCGGTTTCAGCGAACAGCCCGTCCACATATNTGCGNAATTTATCTTCCATTTTGTTCTCCCTCCGTTTCAATAAGTCTGTCNATGAGTTCCTTGGCGATTTTCCATTCATCGAGCAGACTCCCATANGCTTCCCTGCCTGTATCGGTGATGCTGTAGTATCTGCGCCGCGCGCCCGTCGTCTCGTCGCCCCAATAGGATGATATGCATCCTGCTTGTTCGAGGCGGCGGAACGCGGTATACAGGGTCGCCTCTTTCAGTTCATATTTGCCGCTTGTCCTTTGCTGGATGGATTTGTTGATTTCATATCCGTAATTGTCCCCACCCATCAATCGCGCAAGAATTATGGTGTCTGTATGCCCTCGTATGAGGTCAGACGCAATAGACATGTTACACCTCCTTTAATGTCCGTCGATTATCGTTAATGCAACGCACGTGCACATACGTTGCTTCGGCAGATATATAATTATCACAATATACCTCACCTGTCAAGGTATATTGTGATAATTAATACCTTTTTAATCAAAATTGAAGAATTGCCGTCCCTGCGTCGCTAGACACACCTGACGTATTTCAGCCACAGCCGCTTCAAGACCTTCTGCCCGCTATATTTCGACGCGATAATGCCATTCAAGCCGGCAAGCATGGCGCCGCGCTCCTCATCGGAAATTTCATGCCTGCTGAACCGCGCCTTCATTGCGATGTCTTCCATCTCTATTGGCGGGAAGTCGGGTTTACATACCCGAGCTGCAAAAACCCAGATGTGAATGGCAGCCGCATTCGCATCCTGCAGCGCGAAACGATTGCGCCGGCGTGCGAGCACGACCCTCCTGCGCGCAATTAAGCCACACGCTAGCAAAGCGCATCCGAGCAAAATATAAAGCAGCGCTTTCAGGCCCGCAGACGAAGCCCCTTCAGCTCCTGTGCCGCCATGGCCGGGGCCGAAATCGTCCGAAACCGGAGGCTGCGTGGGCGTGTCGAACCTTTCACGCTCCGGCAGCTCGTCCCTGAATGTGTCGTCAAACGGTTCCTGTGCCTCATCCTCGTTTTCCGGCACAGCGGCAATCGCCGTATGCGGCAAACCGATTGGCACGCCCGAGCCGGAGCGCGACGGCGTCACCTCCAGTGGCAGCCAGCCAATGTCGTCATAATACACCTCGACCCATGCATGCGCGTTCCTGTCGGTGACCTTGACGACCCTTTCGCCATAGTTGGCAGGGACCGTCACGACGAACCCGCTTGTGAATCTGGCCGGGATATCCAAAGCCCGCAGCATCAACGTTGCGGCGGTCGCGAAGTGGATGCAATAGCCCATTTTGGATGTTTGCAAGAAATATAGCGCGAAATCCTCATCATTGGGAATGATATACGGCTTGAGGGTATATCGTGCAGCCGACGAAATATAAGCTGCGACTTTGTCGGCAATAACCGCGCGATCGGCACCAGGATCTATGCCCGCATCAATTGCAATTTTGCGCAGCCCTTCTGCGGTGGACTCGCTGATTTGCGTATAAATCGACGGCGCATTGATCCACTCGTCATGCTGCGGTGAAATATATGGCGTTTCCGGGGACAAGGCATCGTAATATCCCAATAAACTCTCGCGCGCATAATAAAAGTCTATGCTGTATGAATCCTGATTTGCGTCAGTAACGTATTCGGACGAGAATACGCTGTATGTGGAGTTATAGTTGGACATGGACACGCGATCATCGCCGGCTTCGCCGAAAATCGTGACCGAGAACGTCTCACCGTTATTTTGGATTTCTGCCTCGATAAGCGAACGCAAATCCATGGGCGCGCTGTAGTAGGGTTTATATGACAGTCCAGATGCATCGCCTGTCTTTGCAATGCTCATGTTGACTTTTTGCGGGGCCTTCTCGGGAAGCATGTCTCCATAATCTCTGCATATCAAGGCCGGTGCCGCCTCCGTGCGTACATCGTCGATGCCTCCCCTGGTGCTGATGCTGTCCAGCCACTCATGTCCGTTGAAGCTGCGCATCGAATAACCTCTCAGATAATATGTTCCCGGCTCATCGGCAGTCACATCGAGCAATTCGCGGTTTGTGATGATGCGCTCTCCCGCGCCCGATATGCCCACCCTCTCCGTATTAAAGCTCCACTCCCCGGCAGACATGTTCGGCCAGCCTATGCCTGCCCTGTCCAGCGACAGCCCTATCCGTTCCGCCATGCTCCTGAGATAGTCGTCGACCCCGTTGATCATCTCGCCGCGGCTGTATTTTGCAGGCGGCGCGACAAAAAACGCGGCTCCGAGAATCACGATCGACAGCGCCAATATCGGGATTGCTGCCTTCCCTCTTTTGATATAGTCGTCCGGATGCATGCAGCTGCATATCAACAATGTGAGATACACCGCCAGCAAACCGAGAACAAACTTCGAGTCCGGCTCAGTCTCCACGAGCACAAATGTAAGGAACACGATGGGCGCTGAAAAAATAATCGTAAGAAGAGGGCTCTTCCGCAGACATATTGAGACGGCCAGCAGGAAAGCTATGAAAACCCCGAGCGCGACAAAAAACAGCATCAACTCATTCGCGGCTGCTTCCGTATCCGGGAAAAACACCGGCACGCGGAGCCATTTGTTGTATTCCGATGTAATGCGGAATATGACCCATTTCGCGCCTGCGGAGATATCATTTGCTTTAATAATGAGCAGCGCAAGCGCGGGCGCTGACAGGATCAAAACTCCCTTTCCGCGCAGCAATGAGCTAGCAACCGCCAAAACAAGCGCCGCTATCGCCCAGAAAGGCAATAGCGCATTGATGTCGATGTCGAGCGAAAACGCGCTGATGATGGCGCCGATCGTGCAAAAGACCGCGACGGTGATGAGCAGAAAGCCTCCAGCAATAATGAGGATGCGCGTATTGCGTCCGCCCGGCTTATCCAGCGAGCTATTCAATCCGTATCATCCTCCTTCGCGTCTATGCGGAAAACCCACGAAAAGCTTGTCGGCAAGCTCGTGCTATCCCGCTGCATACCGACTGTGCTGTCAAGCACGCGCGTCATAAACGCAAGCATATCATCGTTGCTTTCGATCTCCGCAACTGTATCGCCGCTGCCGATCCTTACATAAAAAGAGAGTTCCCATTTCAACAAATAGTCGGAAATCCACCGCAACCGGCCTAGTATTATGTCACGTTCCTCCGCTCCATGCCATTCCGACACCTGGACCAGCCTGCTGAGGTTCGGCGGAGCAAGCGGTTCGCGGATAATGAGCGAATCATGCTTTGCGGAGAGTTTCCAATGAATGATCCTGATAGGGTCCCCCATGCGATATGGCCTGAGGTCGCTCTCCTCCGAGAATCCTCCCCCCGGTTTTGGATATAAAATAACACCGCGCGGCAGCGATATAATCCGCGGCGGCTTTAAGGGTTTTGGCAATATTAGCGTTCTTGCTGCAAGATTGGCGGAACGAGACATGGCAAACAGGCCGAAAATGCTGGTGGCTCTCGTGTTTTTGATGATGTGGGTCGAAACGCCGCAATGCGAAGTATCGATAGCCACTTTAAACCGGCTGCCGATCTCAGGCGAGCAAAGTATGCGGCGCCGCGTCGTGCGGCTGTCGCTCGTAATATTCAGCCTCACCCTGACCCAACCGACGGGGAACCGCCTTTTACGAAGCGTGACCAGCTCGATGGCGCCCTCGCCCGTTTGCTCAAGCGTTTTCGGTGCGGCGAGCGAAATGCTTGTGGTCGCCATGCCTGGAATGCTGAAAGCAAAATCAAACAAGAGCAGGAGCAGAATCAGGACAACCAGATACCAAGACAACCAGTGGGGATATAGCGCGTAAAAAATCGCAGCGATAGCGAGCGAGAAAACATAAACTATACGATATATTCTCATAATCAGCCTATCTTTGGCTCGCGGACGGACCGCACGATTGAATCCAGCACTTTCTTTGTCGTTATGCCCTCGCTGTCATAGCCCGGTTTTAGGATGAGCCTGTGAGCAAGCGTATCGGAAATGAGCGGGGTGATGTCCTTTGGCGTGACATAATCGCGCCCTTGCACATATGCCATCGCTCTGGAGATTGCCGTGAGCGCCAACGACGCCCTCGGACTGGCGCCCAATGTGAGGTCTCGATGCCTGCGCGTCTCGCTGACCAATGCTACTATGTAGTTGAGGATGGCCGGATCGACATATACCTTGTCGACATCTTCGCGCATTCGCTCGATCTCCGCGCCGGTGAGGACCGTTTCCACGAGATCGAGAAGGGTGCTCCCCTGCTTGCGCTTCAATAGTGACAGCTCGTCATTGGGCGAAGGATATCCCAGAGACAACCTGACCATAAAGCGGTCTACTTGGGAGTCCGGCAAGAGCTGCGTGCCAGCCGCGCCGACGGGGTTTTGCGTCGCAATGACGATGAAAGGCTGCGGTATTTCATAGGTGACTCCGTCCACAGTCACTTGCCCTTCTTCCATGGCTTCCAGCAGAGCGGACTGCGTGCGGCTTGTGGCGCGGTTGAGCTCATCGGCGAGGAACAGGTTGCACATGACGGCGCCCGGCATATACGACATCCGTCCGGTGTCCTTATCGTATATAGAGAAGCCCGTGACGTCCGACGGCAATATATCGGGCGTGAATTGTATGCGGCTGTATTTGAGCGCAAGCGCTTTTGAGAATGCGACCGCGAGGGTTGTTTTCCCAACACCGGGTATGTCCTCGATGAGTATGTGCCCTCTGGCAAGTATCGCCAGAAATACGCGCAGGATTACGGTGTCCTTGCCGACTATGGCGTGCGCCACGTTTTTCATGACATTGAGCGCTGCTTGAGAGTTGCTGCTTGTCGTCTCCATTTTCGCACCTGCCCCGGTTTTTTTTGCATTGTATCATAAATTGCTCTTGATTAAGCAGTTTCGAACATGTTCGCGCAATTTATGATACTCGCCATGCGCTGTCTCTGACAGCGCGGCGATTATCAGATTGTATGAGCGCGTGTCCTCTCAGAGGACACATGCGCGTGATACA
>WRMX01000036.1 GCA_009776905.1 Oscillospiraceae bacterium | reverse complement strand
GGGACCTGATATGGAGGTCTATTACGACGCGCCGGGCGGCGGATACTTTCAGGAAATATGGATTCCGGTAACAAAAAAGGAAAACGATTGAGCGCAGGAACAATAAATATAAGCGCGGCGTATAATCCTCCAGATATCTCGACAATAAGCGTGAATAACAGAAAGGATACTCAACAAAAAGCTGAGAGGTTTCTTTTTGAAACTTCTCAGCTTTTTTTCTTCACACACCTTGACAACATAACCGGGATGTCTCAGTCTTCTATGATCAGATAGCCTGCGTTCTTTATTGCTTGCTTAATTTCCAAGAAATGGTTTCTATTCCTTGTTTCCATGGAAATGTGCAGGTAGCAGCCGATGATGTCGGTGTTTTCGCCGCCCGGGTTGTGCATGACCTTCGTCACGTTGGCGCCAAGGTCGGCGATGATCGTGCTCACTTCCTTCAATTGACCGGGCTTATCGAGCATCTCGATGGTGAGCTCCGACAGACGCCCTGTCGTCAACAGACCCCTGTTTATGACTCGTGACAGGATATTCACATCGATATTGCCGCCTGAAACAATGGCACAGATCCTTTTTCCATCAAGAGGCAACTTGCTGAACATAGCTGCTGCAACGGCGACCGCGCCCGCGCCTTCTGCGACCAGCTTCTGCTGTTCCATCAAGGTCAGAATCGCGGTCGCTATTTCATCGTCGGTGACGCAAACGATGTCATCAACATATTTTTCGCATAAATCAAATGTGATGACGCCGGGAGTCTTCACGGCAATGCCGTCCGCAAATGTGGCCAGATTTTCGAGGCATGCGCGTCTTTTGTCGTTGATGGAGCATTGCATGCTGTCAGCGCCGACCGCTTCAGCGCCATATATCTTGCATGTGGGGTTCAACATTTTGATGGCGAATGCGACACCGGCGACAAGCCCGCCGCCGCCGATCGGGACGATGACCGCATCGAGGTTTGGCAATTGGGTGAGTATCTCCAAGCCGATGGTCCCTTGACCGGCAATCACGTCGATGTCGTCGAACGGATGTACGAACACGCCTCCGTTTTCTTCTTGATATGCCATCGCGGCATCATATGCATCGTCATATACTCCATCGATGAGCACGACATTCGCGCCCATGCGTCTGGTTGCTTCGATTTTTGATATCGGGGCGACGCTCGGGATGAATATCGTGGCGTTAATTCCTGCTCGTTCTGCAGCCAAGGCGACTCCTTGGGCATGGTTGCCTGCGGAACAGGCGATGACGCCTTTTTTCTTTTCATCGTCGCTGAGCGACGATATTTTGAAATATGCGCCGCGCACTTTGAACGAGCCTGTGATTTGGAGGTTTTCAGCTTTCAGGTATAGGTCGCACCCCGGGACGATGCCTTGAGAGCGGATCAGGTCGGTTTCGCGTACGATGCCTTTCAGGGTGTGCGCGGCTTGGTATATTCTGTCTAGTGTCAGCATTTGTTGCTCCTTTCGCTGTGGTGCTATGGGTATTCAATGCGCGGCCTTGTTACTGAATTATTGCGCCTTTGTCTGCGGAAGAAACGGCAGCCGCATAACGCTTTAAATATCCGGACAATCCCCGGTTTTCCTTAATAACCATAGATTGTTTGCGCCGAGCGATCTCCTCGTCCGATACCAATAGCGAAATCTGATTATTCGCGATATCTATATGGATGCTGTCGCCGTCGATGACATAAGCGATCAAGCCGCCTGCGGCTGCTTCCGGCGAAATATGCCCTATCGCGGCGCCCCGCGTCGCGCCTGAGAAACGTCCGTCGGTTATCAGCGCGACATCGCTGTCCAAGCCCATCCCCGCAATTGCAGAAGTAGGATTCAGCATTTCGCGCATGCCAGGCCCGCCTGCGGGGCCTTCATACCTGATGACGACGACATCGCCGGTACGGATTTGGCCGGTATAGATGGAGGAGATTGCGTCTTCCTCACAATCAAAAACCTTGGCTACGCCGGTGAAATCCAGCATTTCCGGACGCACCGCGCTACGTTTGACAATTGCGCCATTGGGAGCGAGATTGCCAAACAGCACCGCCAGTCCGCCTGTCGGCGAATATGGCCTGATTACAGTGTCGTCCAATATTACGGAATCGTGCATGTTGTCTCCGACAGTTTTGCCTGTGACTGTCATCTCGTCCGTGTTCAAGAGAGCGCCGAGTTCGCGCATGACTGCGGCAACTCCGCCCGCAGCGTCCAGATCTTGCATATGATGGGGGCCTGCCGGAGACAGGCGGCATAGGTTAGGCGTTTTTTCGCTGATTTCATTGACAGTGTTCAGGTCGAGCGCGATGTTTCGCTCGTGCGCTATGGCCATAAGGTGGAGGACGGAGTTGCTTGAACAGCCGAGCGCCATGTCAGTTGTCAGTGCGTTATAAAAAGCGTTGTGGGTCATTATGGAAGACGGCCTGATGTCGCTCCTAAAAAGCTCCATCACTCGATGCCCCGTATCCTTGGCCAGCCGTATGCGCCTGGAATATACCGCAGGGATCGTGCCGTTGCCGGGCAAGGCCATCCCTATCGCCTCGCACAGGCAGTTCATGGAGTTTGCGGTATACATTCCGGAGCAGGAACCGCAGCCGGGGCATGCATTGTCTTCGACAGCCGCAAGCGCTGCTTGGCTCATTTTCCCCGCCTTGACGCTGCCGACGGCTTCAAAGACAGTATTGAGATCAGTCCCGTCAGCAGACAACATCGGCCCCCCTGAAATGAAAATCGACGGGAGGTCGAGCCTGGCGGCCGCCATCAGCATTCCGGGAACGATCTTGTCGCAGTTGGGGATGAAGACAAGCGCATCGAAACGATGGGCCATCACCATGCATTCAATGCTGTCGGCAATGAGCTCGCGGGAACAAAGGGAATACTTCATCCCCTCGTGCCCCATGGCGAGTCCGTCGCACACGCCGATTGTGTTGAACTCCAACGGAGTGCCGCCGTTCGCCAGCACGCCGTCCTTGACAGCCCGCGATATGCTTTGGAGGTGGATGTGGCCCGGAGCGATATCGTTATATGAGTTGACGATGCCCACGAGCGGTTTTGCGATTTGGCCGTCAGTATATCCCATCGCCTTCAGCAACGCCCTTTTCGGAGCGTTTTCGACGCCGGTTTTTATGTTGTCGCTATTCATCGTATGGCCGTTTATCATAGCGTTGTTTTTTGAATCGCCATCCATCATTTATCGCTCCAACTCATTTTTTCTCTCAGCTCGCTGCCAACTTTTTCGACAAGCAGTTCGCTCTCAGATTTGCGGCGATCATTGAAAAATGGCCTGCCGTCCGCATTTTCTTGTAACCACTGCTTTGCGAAAGAGCCGTCGCGGATCTCGGAGAGGACTTTTTGCATTTCGTCTTTGACAGATTGCGTGATGATCCTGTCGCCAATGCAATAATCGCCGTATTCCGCCGTATCGCTGATGGAATAACGCATGAATGACAAGCCGCCCTTAACTACAAGGTCGATGATGAGCTTCATTTCGTGGATACATTCAAAATATGCGCTCTCGGGACGGTAGCCCGCATCGACGAGCGTGTCGAACCCGGCCTTCATTAGAGCCGTCACGCCACCGCATAAAACGCATTGCTCGCCGAATAGATCGGTTTCGGTTTCTTCTTTGAACGTGGTTTCCAGGATGCCACCGCGCCCGCCGCCGATTCCGGAAGCATATGCGAGCGCAAGCTCCTTTGCCTCACCGTTAGCATCGCGTTCGACCGCGATGAGGCAAGGGACGCCTTTGCCTTCCAGAAACTGGCTACGGACGGTGTGGCCGGGGCCTTTCGGCGCGATCATAATGACATTGACGCCTTGCGGCGGGATGATTTGGCCATAATGAATGTTAAACCCATGCGCGAAGCAAAGCGTCATACCCGGCATCATGCCGGGAGCGACATCGTTATCATAGATGGCTTTCATCTTTTCATCGTTGACGAGCATCATCACAATGTTCGCCTGCTTTGTTGCATCGGCGGCGTTCAAGACAGTGAAGCCGTCGTCTTTTGCTACTGCTGCGCTCTTTGACCCGTCATATAATCCGATGATGACATTGATGCCGCTGTCGCGGAGGTTTTGCGCGTGTGCGTGGCCTTGGGATCCGTAGCCGATAATTGCGATTGTTTTGCCTTTCAGCAGGCTCAGGTCGCAATCTGCGTCATAATACATTTTACTCATTGGTGCATCTCCTCATGTTGATAGATTATGGGTTCACTCGCGCCATAAGCGCGACGTCTTTGACGTCATATAGCTTTGATAGTTGCCGTACTATCTGGGTTTGAATATACTCATCGCCTTTGGAAACGATCAGCATACGCGAATATTCCGGGTTTTCCGTTTCGTTGACATGCAAGCTGTCAATGTTGTAACCGCGTCTGGCGTATAGGCCCGTGATTCTGTTCAGGACGCCATAATGGTTCGATACAAGCAATTCGACTGCGAACTTTTCCATATGTTCCTCACCTACTAATATATTATGTCTTTTACTGTGCCGCCGGGCGGGATCATCGGCAGCACGACTTCGTCCATGTCGATATGGCAATCGACGACGGCCGGCATGCCTGCAGGTAGACCATCGAGAATGTCCTCAAGCTGCTGCATGTCCGTTGCGCGGTACCCTGCCGCGCCAAAAGCCTTTGCCAGAGCGGGGAAGTCAGTCTTTCGGTTCAACGTCGTCTGTGAGTAGCGTTTCTCATAGAACATATTCTGCCACTGGCGAACAAGCCCCAACACGCCGTTGTTCAGGATTATGATCAGGATAGGCAACTCTTGCGAAACCGCCGTGGCAAGCTCGTTCAAGTTCATGCCGAAACTGCCGTCGCTGGTGAAGAGGACGGTATGTTTCCTGTCGTTGGCGATACAGCCGCCGATTGCGGCTCCAAGGCCGTAACCCATCGTGCCGAGGCCTCCGGAGGTGAGCAATGTGCGCGGGTTGCCCATCTTGTAGTATTGCATCGTCCACATCTGGTGCTGCCCGACATCGGTGGCGACGACGGTGTCAGCGCTATGACGCCGCCTAACGGCTTCGATGATGTTTTTTGGAGTGAAGCCGCCGTTTTGCGGCGAACCCTCGACTTGCTTGAGCTCTTCGATCCGCTCGAGCCAGCTCACATTATGCTTTTCGGGGAGCGCATCAAGCAGCATTGTCAGGACTTTCTTTGCATCGCCGCAAATGTTTATCGTTGCTGCCACATTTTTGCCGATTTCCGCAAGATCGATGTCTATATGGATGATGGTGCGGTTATGTTTGAATGCTTTGACCTCGCCCGTCGCGCGATCTGAAAACCGAACGCCTATTGCAATCATCAAGTCACATTCATCTTGCGCAACGGAGGAAGCGTATTTACCGTGCATGCCGCACATGCCGAGGTTGAGCATGTAGTTATCCGGCAAGGACGTCAGCCCCATCATGCTAAAGCCGACAGGCGCAGACAGTTTATCGGACAGCGCGAGCAATTCCGCTTCGGCCCCGCTCGCGAGGATGCCGCCGCCTGCGTATATGAATGGCCGTTCGCATTGGCTGATGGCTTCGATCGCCTGTTCCAAGCCGGGAATGGAGGCTGCGTTGGTTGCGGCAGCGGGGGTAGTAGCGGGGGAAGCTGCGGCAGAAGTTGCGGGAGAAGCAGCGGGGGATGCTACGTCAGAAGTTGCGGGAGAAGCAGCGGGAGAAGCAGCGGGAGAAGCTGCTTCCCCGGCTGTGTCCGCGTCTATAGTGGCATCTTTGCCGGAGACAGCCTGGACATCTGCATATTCGCATGATTCCACTTGGATGCTCTTTGGAATATCGACAAGCACGGGTCCGCGCCGCCCGCTTGACGCAATGCGGAAGGCTTCGCTGATTGTGAACGCCAGCTTGTCGATCTCGCGCACGACAAAATTATGCTTGACCACGGGCTGGGTTATCCCGACGATATCGACCTCTTGAAAGCTGTCCTTGCCAAGCAGCGGGATAGAGACATTGCCCGTAATAGCCACAAGAGGCACGCTGTCGAGGTATGCGTTGGCAATGCCTGTAACCAGGTTTGTAGCACCGGGGCCGCTCGTGGCGATGACGACCCCCGGCTTGCCCGTGACGCGCGCATATCCATCAGCCGCATGGGTGGCGCCCTGCTCATGCGCGGATAGCACATGGGTAATCCTGTCCGCATTTTTATACAGCTCATCATATAGCGGGAGTATCTGTCCGCCGGGATATCCGAACACCGTGGTCACCCCTTGCGCGCACAATTGTTCAACGATGATCTGCGCTCCGGTCAATTCCATATATGGTCCTCCTTATGTATCGTGGTAGCGTCTGCTTGGGCGAGCGGCGAAAGCGGCACAAGGAAACTATAAGAAAAGACCCCCGGCAGCGTTTGCTGTCGGGAGCCTCTTAATTTCCGGCTAGTCCCTATTCAGCACAACGCGAACCGGCGTCATCGATAATAACGACGACGCTGATAATAACGACTATGCTGATGAGAGTAAGTAACATTGCTTTTCTCCTTGGCCTTCACCTTGGCGCTTGCGACTTTTGTCATGAACGCCTAAACCAGTCTTTCCATGCTATCATAGCGCATACGGCTTGTCAATGTGGAAAAACGCCCAAATTCAGGAGCATTCTGCATACAGATGCTGTTCATTAGTTCCCATTTGCCACAACGAGCAGCATGAAATTCATAAGCAAAAGCGAAACTTCAGCACGCGTCGCGTTTCTGGCGGGCGCAAATAGATCGCCGATGCCATTGATGACCCCAGCTTCCGACAGAGCGCGCGCCGCATCGCCAGCCCAATCGGCAATCTGCCCCGCGTCTTGGAAATCCGGCATTTCTCTCACGGAGGGGATGTCCAATCCCTTAAACTCCGTGGCATATCTGTATAGCATAAGGGCTATTTCCTGGCGCGTGACGGGCCTGAGCGGGTCGAACTTGCCGCCTGAACCGGCGACAATGCCGTGCGATGCCGCCCATGTGACAGCATCATAATACCACGCAGGCGCATTGACGTCGGAAAATGATGCATTTGAAGCACCGAGTACGGGAGTATTTTCAGATGACTCAATATTATACAGCATCTGTGCGAACATCGCCCTGTTCATTGTGCCGCCGGGAGAGAATACCCCTTCGCCGGTGCCGTTCATATATTTATAAAAAGTGACATATGCGATGCCGTCATAATACCAGGCAGTGTCATCAACATCGGAATAAACATTGACCCAAAACGATGAATCGAAACCGTCGCTCAGAAGCGAAAGGGCGTATGCGAGCTGGGTGTCACTATAGAAAGTCGCTTCGTCAATGGCCGACACAAGCAGCTTCAGCGATTCGGAATCTGCATATTCGCCCTGCATCAGACCATAAACCGCTTGAAATCGGTTGAAGCACCAAAGCGTATAATCGTCGAACACGCCGCTAGGCAACGTACGATAGAAGCCCAGCACGGCGAGGCGCTCTTGCATGGCGGAGACCCGCTCCTCCGGCTCGCCGTCGCGGAGCAAGTCTTTCCCTGTGTCGAGCGGGCGAAGATTGAGCTCCGTGCCCGGGAATGTTTGTTGGGATACTATATGCGAGGGGATGATGCCGATGCCTTCATATGTGCCGATATCGTATAGCTCGATGCGCGAGAATGTGAAAACAAGATAATCCCCGCACTCCAGCTCGATATGGTACTGGCTGTGCGCCTTGCCGAATGTCGGCATCCCGACGACTGTTGCAAAGCCGTGCGATTGGAACGTGCCGGCCATGATTTCGGAAGCCGATGCCGAATATTCATCGACAAGGAACACGATGGCCTCCGGCTGCCACACAGAAAGACCCAACAGAGCGAGGAACACGGGGTTGAATCCCGTGCTGTAGAACGATTCGCCGCCATAGGAGTCGACGAGAGTGATCAAAAGATACCCTTCTTCGAGAATCATGACATTCATCATGTTGAGGACGGTGTTCAATTCACCGCCGGGATTGCCACGAAGGTCTATGATGACGGAAGACGCGCCTTGCTCCGGGAGGAACTCGTTGAACAAATAGTCAAACTCCGTGGCGTCGTCGATAACGCCGAACTGGCTGATGCGAATGTATCCGACATCCGTGCCTTCGATCATGTCGCCGATGACATTCACGGGGATCAGCGGGCCGCGCGTGATGGTTTCAAAGATCACATCAGCCGAGCCGGGGTTGATATAGCCGATGACTACGTTCGATCCCTCTTCGCCCATCGTCAGATGCCTCGCGTCATATTGGTTGACGTCCGCAATGTTGACTCCGTCCACTTCAACGATTTGCGCTCCGATCTCAATGCCGCTGCTCTCTGCGGCGCCGCCGGGCAGAATGTCCACAACATACAAGCCCAATGGCATGTAGCTGTCGATGGAGACGCCGATGCCATATACGCCTTCCATCATGCCATATACGAAGGCATAATCGTCATGCAGTATGTAGCCTCCGTAAGGGTCAGGCGCGAGCCATCGCTCGATGATCTCCCAAAAGAGGTCCGGGTTGTTTTCCAAAGCTGCGGCTGTGATGCCGTCGAGAGAGAGGTCGTCGGGCGGATATAACGCATAGTCGTCGAGAATGTCGAAAATTTCTTCTAACGTGTCATACTGTCCGATGCCGCTTTTGGGCACTGCTAGCGCGGGGGCGGATATGACAAATATCGTCATTGTTGTTGCCAATAGTAGCGTGAGCGCTCGTTTGCATGTCTGCTTTTTCATATTATTGCATCGACTCCTTTGGCGCAATCATATCACAATACTATGGCTTTGTCATGTTCAAACTGTTAAAACTGTGTTAAAAAGCTATGGATAATATTGCCAAGCAACATGCCTCTATGCTAGACTTGGCATATGGATGCGGAGCGCATAAGATGAAAGGAGCGGCATACATGGTAGTATCAATGATGGATATTGTAAAGCGTTTTCGCGCGCATACCGCGCTCGATCATTTGAACATGACGATCGAGGAGGGCGAGACGCTGGGGCTGCTCGGGCCGAACGGAGCAGGCAAGACGACCGCTATACGAGTCCTGACCGGGCTGACCACCGCCGATTCTGGCCAAACGTTGCTGTTCGGGCAGGAGATGCGGGGGACTTCGGTGGAAATCAAGCGCCGTATCGGAGTTGTACCACAGGATTTGGCATTATACGAAACACTGACAGCCCGCGATAATTTGAATTATTTTGGGCAGCTATATGGTATCGCCGGTGCGGCGTTAAAAAAACGCACGGGCGAGATTCTTGATATTCTGGGATTGGCCGATGTGGCAAAAAAAGCGGTTAAAAATTACTCCGGAGGTATGAAACGCAGGCTCAACATCGGATGTGCGGTGATGCATTCGCCCGAATTGCTTATCCTGGACGAGCCGACGGTCGGCATAGACCCCCAGTCGCGCAACCACATACTGAGTTTTATTGAGCAGATGAATGCGCAGGGCACGACGGTTTTATATACATCGCATTATATGGAAGAAGTGGAGCGCGTGTGCTCGCGCATATTAATTATGGACATGGGGCGCGTCATTGCGGAAGGCAGCGTTGATGAACTGACAAGAGATTCGCTAAAAGAGGAGACCGTGGTCATTGAAGTGCGCGATCCGGCGCCGTCCCTTGTGGAAAGTATATTGAATGTACAAGGGGTAGTGCGTTGCGATGCCGACGATCGCAGCTTTACTGTTATCAGCGAAATCGGGTCGCTCAACCTGGCTCGGCTCATCGAATGTGCAGCGCCTTATACCATTCTTGGAATGGAAGCCCGCCGTCAAACGCTTGAGGATGCCTTCCTCGCGCTCACAGGCAAAAAATTGAGGGACGGAGGCGAGTCGGAATGATTGCGTTTTTCGCCACTTTCAAGCTGGGATTCAAGTATTTATGGCGAAATCCCGTTAATGTCGCAATACTCATCGTTTTCCCCATTGTAATCATATTCATTCTTGGCAATGCGCTGAGTTCATATATTTCAATAGACCTTGACCTCGATGTGGCTCCTGTCGCAGTCGTCGCTGCGCAGGATTCGCCGATAGTATCATTTTTGGAAAGCGACGAGATATCGCGTTTCCTTAGTATTCAATATGCCGATATGGACAGAGCAATCGAACTCGTTGAGGCAGGCAGCGTCGTTGCGGCTGTCGTCGATGAGGGGGGAAGGCTATCAACAATATGCCCCCCGGGAGCAGGGATGTATACCAAGCTGGCCTTGTCTATTATCGACTCGTATAAACAAATCGGTGCAGCGGCGACGATTGCAGCGATGAGCGGCAGGGATGTATATGCATTGTTGGAAATCCAACCGGAAGTGAATGANGTCCCTCTCGGCAAACGCATCCCCAACTCAATCGATTATTATGCAGTGACCATGCTCGTGATGATCTTNCTGTATACCGGGATGAATGGCATGGAATTTTTCAACAAAGGTCTGCTGAGCGACATCGGGAGACGCGCTCGCATCGCACCGATATCAAAAAGCGCATTGATAGGCGGGCTGCTCGCGGCCTCGTCGATTACGAGCTTTTTGCAGGGGATGGTCACATTTCTGTTTACAGGGATAGTATATGGGGTCTATTGGGGCGAGCGGATCCCGCTGGTACTGCTTACGCTATTTGCGGTCGTTTTGTTTTCGCAGTCGTTATGCATATTCCTGATTATAGCCGTCAAGCACGAAGGCGCAGTCGCAGGGATTACGCAAGCTGCNTTCTTNATNATGACTTTCGTATCAAAAGGGTATATGAAAATGTCGTTCGGCGCTGCCGATAAAGTGTTCCAATATATGCCAAACGCCATGGCGCACACTATCATATTCGGGGCTGTGTTTGGGGGAAATGAAGCAAAGATGATGCTCTGCTTGATCGCCTTGTTTGGCATCAGCGCCATTTTGTTCATCGGTGCATATATATTCGGAAGGAGGCGGCTTGCGTGATCATTTTTACGATGACGTTGAAACGAGTGTTGATACAGCCGATCAACCTGGTGTTTATTGTTTTATTCCCCGTTATTTTCAGCGTTTTGATGTCAGTCAGCGATAGCAATGACATGGCAGCGGCGGATGATGCAACTGCCGGGATGAGTTTTGGTATTGTGGACTTGGATGAAACAGCGCTATCGCAGGCTCTCATAAAGACGCTGCAACTGCGGTATAATACTATTACTATTGAGGAAGATGACATTTCGGCCGCGCTCACCGATTCGGAAGTCCCATGGGTATTATTGATACGAGAGGGATACTCCGATGACATACTCGTGGGGCGGGCGCCTGTGGTAGAGGGATACTCGCTGACGATATCAGATGTGTCGTCGTTAGGGAGCGCGACTGTTGGGAATATCACGCAGGCTCTGATCCTGCTGGGAACCGACGACCCCGGGAAAATAGCGGAATGGGAGGAGTCGTCATTTGTCGATGTAAGTTATGTCAGCGGAGATGATTGGGGTTATACGACGCAGTGGCTGGGGTTTTTTGGGTTTGTTGCGATATTCACCGCATATTTCATCATCAAGACGCTTTCTGATGACAGAAATGGCGGTATGCCGGACCGCCTTGGGGTCATGCCGCATTCATCGCGCAAAATACTCGTATACAGCACGCTGGCAGCGTTTGTCCTCACGGAGGCGACTGCTGCATTACTGATTTTGGCGATTTTATGGACGCTTGGCAGCGTACCGAATGCCCTGTTCCTTTTCATCATTTTCAGCGCGTACAACCTTTTCTGCGTCGGGCTTGTGCGAACTCTCATCTCGAATATGCGCGATCTTGGTTCCGCGTCCGTTGTCATGACTATGATTGCGACTGTTTCGGCGATGCTGGGTGGTTTGTTCTGGCCTTTGGAGTTTGTTCCGGAGTTTATGAGAAAGCTCGCATGGGTTTCACCGGGGTATTGGTTGTCAAGAGGAATCAAAGATATCCGCAGCATTACGTTTGAAGGATTCGGCATGCCGATTCTGTTGCTTGCCGCGTTTTCTGCGCTTGTGTTTTTGATTGGCGGCCGTTCAAAAGTTCGAACATAAACTGTTTGTCGCCGGCAGGGCGCAAGGGCGTGAACCAATGTCAGCAAGTTATGCAGCATCCGCGTAGGGGATGGGCAATTGTAATCTCGGTCTTGAATTCATGTACAAACTTTTGCTGCTGCCATATTGTAAAAACTATGCGGTCGTGCTATTATTGCCATAATGGTGTTACACCGTAAGATTACACATATGGGGGCAGCAAAGTGTTTGTGCGCGAAAAACAGTTTTATACCACTTTTTTCAAACTCTCCGCAATAATGGCAGCACAAAATCTGCTATCATATGTAGTCAACCTCGCCGACAACATCATGCTCGGACGATATAGCGAAGAAACGCTCGCGGCCGCCGCAATGGTCAACCAAATCCACTACCTGCTCCAAATGATCAGCATTGCAGGCATTGGGGCAGGCACGCTGGTCATGGTGTCGCAATATTGGGGCAAGGGAGAAATAGAACCTATCCGCCGNATAATTGCGCTTGCGATGAAATTTGCGGCAGTGACGGGGTTCGTGTTTTTTGCAATCACATTTGCCATGCCCGGCAAAGTCCTGAGCATATTCACAAACGATGAAATTCTCCGCGCGCAAGGCATCGACTATCTGCGCATAATGTGCTTCACATACCTCATCTTCCCGTTGCAAAGCGTGCTCGCCACGTCTTTGCGTGGCGCGAGGATAGTCCTCATCGGCACGATCGTCTCGGTCGTCAGCTTGTTTATCAACATATCGCTTAACTACCTCCTGATATACGGAAATTATGGATTCCCGGAGATGGGGATCAAAGGAGCGGCCATCGCGACGTTGATAGCGCGCGCGGCCGAGCTGGCGATTGTTCTGGCATATGTCCGCTTCAAGGACAAAAAGCTGCAACTGCGGCTGTTGTCGTTTGTCAAATTTGATTCGTTCTATCTCTCGGATTTCATCAAAGTAGCGGCGCCCGTGATGCTGAGCGGCGCGTCCTGGGGGATAGGCATGATGCTGCAGATCATCATTCTCGGGCATATCTCAGGCGGCATCGTCGCCGCGAACAGCATTGCGGCGACAGTTTATCAAGTAATCACAGCATTTGCGTTCGGCACGTGCAGCAGCACGAGCGTCATCATGGGGAACACGATCGGAGCGGGGCGTTTGGACAATGTCCGCCCATATGCGCGGACGTTTCAATTGTTATATGTATTATGCGGAGTTGCGACCGGCATAGTTTTGTTTGCGGTACGCTATGCAATCTTGAGTATATATGTCTTGGAACAGGGGACGCGCGATCTTGCGCTTGTCTTTATGAATCACTTGGTCTGGATCGTTGTTTTCGCTTCATATCAATACCCTGCTGCGAGCGGGATTGTCCTGGGCGGCGGGAACACGAAGTATCCTGTTATTGTCGAAACCTGTTTTATCTGGCTGTGCGTGCTGCCGCTCTCCGCGCTCAGCGCGTTTGTGTGGAAGCTGTCGCCTATCGTCACATTTTTGTTCCTGAAATCTGACCAGATATTGAAGTGCATCCCCAATGGAATCGTCGTCAACCGTTATAAATGGGTGCGCATATTAACGAGAGACTCCGACCCGCAGCCGGCTGAGGAGCAAGGCACATAAACAAAAACAGCATCATTAAGGAGAGAAGAGAGTATGTTCAAGAAATTCCGCCGAATCATTTGCATAGTCACGCTGGCCGTCCTGATCATGACACCATTGGCGAACGCCGCATCTTTCAGCGACTACAGCGACGTCAAAGGCCACTGGGCAGAATACATCATGAGATGGGCGTATGACGATGGCCTTATTAACGGACGCGACGGATACTTGCTGCCTGACGAAAGCATCACAGGAGCGCAAGCCTTGACAATACTATGCAGACTGTTCAACGCAGAGGGCATGGCAGATATATCTGACACCAAGCTCATTACAGACGCATGGTTTTATGAATATGCTGAAATGGGCGTATACCTCGGTTTGACAACATCGGCGGATGTGATAAAACTCAACAAACGCATTATACGACAAGATGCGTTTTATATGCTGGCGGAAGCTTTCCAGCTCATCGAGGTCGATCCCGATATGTCGGCGCTGGACCAATACTCTGATTCCGGGCTTGTCAGCGCCGTGAACCGCCGCGCGATGGCTTCGCTCATTTCAAAGGGGATCATTACAGGATACGGCGGTGTTCTGAATGTAAACGACGAAACGACCCGCGCGACGTTTCTATCCGTATTATATCGAATCGTCAGGAACATTGTGCCGGCATCCGCTGCCAAGGGCAGTTATGACAATGGGACGCTGCTGCACGGCCGCGCCGGACTATATAATAGCAAATTCAACAAAGGCATCTGGTTCGACTGCGCCACAACTGAAGTTCTGTTTGATAACGTCACGGCCGACAGCGCTGTCATCCGCTCGAATATGCTGGAAACGCTTGTGATAAGCGGCAAGTCCAATATCGGGCAGCTCACGCTCGCGATGCAATCCGGCAATATTACCGTCGATCCCGAAGAGGGATCGGTTGTCGGCAAGCTTATTGCGGGGAGCGGCAGAGGCATTATCAATGTCGGAAGCATTAAGACAGTCGATATTACGGGAAGCGGCAGGGATGTCATTATATCGGGCAATGTCGATTCTGTCGTTATATCGGGCAGCAATAGCTCCGTCACGGTGCTCCCGGGGGCTGTATTAGGGAAGATCACCTTGCTTGTCGATGCCGTCGGCAGTAAGGTTATAGCGGACGGAAATGTCACGGGAATCGAAGTCAGAGCTATGGGAGCCACTGTCGGGGGCATTGGGACTGTCAATGCAATCACATTGCGGCGCGCAGATACTGTTATCAACGTTGCATATGGAAAGCTCGTGGAAAACGTTGATTTCGGTCTCGAAGGAGCGACAGTCACATTGTCAGTGCCGGAAAAGATTACGGCGGGAGACACGCTCAGCGCCACAGCCAGCATAGACAATGCCGTGCAGGGCGTCGTATGCGAGATGACATGGTATCTCGACGGCGCTGTTGAAACAAAAAATACCGTGACAGTCGGCAAGCCGCTTCCGGAATTGACAAAGAAATATGAGATTTCCCGCGAAGGATTGCCGGAGAGCGTCGATATCAAAGTGGAGGTCAAATATGTGACCTCGCTCGGTGAGAAACAGGAGTTGTTTGCCGCCGGTTCCGTCGTGCTGGAAAATTTCGACAAGGCGTATTGGATGAAGCGCGACGCTCCGAAAGTGCTCGAAAAGGTCACTCTCGGGTATAAGGGCGATTTCACGCTCCAGTGGGCGCTGGACCACGATTTGGACGATTATGAAAAAGAGGTCTGGGTGAACGCAAAGGGGTATACAAGCCGCACCCAATATCTTTTGTGGGTCAATCTGGCATATCAGCGAGTGAATATTTTTCAGAAAGTCGATAACTCCTGGGAGCTTATTAGGACATGCATCGTCGGCACGGGAGCGCCAGGGATGGGCACGCCCGTCGGAGTGTGGACGACGACATATAAGCAAAAAGACGGCTGGAACACATCGTCATATACTGTTAAGCCCGTCGTACGTTTCCGTGACGGATCGGCATATGCTTTCCATTCCAGGCTGTATTATCCTGGGTCTTCAACATTGCTCGATCCGAACATTGGGTTTCCTATCAGCCACGGCTGCGTCAGGATGTATGACGAGGATGTGTGGTATATCCATGATAATATTCCTGACGGCACGACTGTCGTTGTATATTGATGATTTTTAGCGCAGCAATACATCCGCAACTGTTCACGCCCCTGCGCCACCGGGCGTGAAATATAAGAGCAACCATATATCCGGGGAGACGCCGATGGCAGAAAAGAAATTTGCTTTATCCGGGCCGGAGGCGTTCACGCTGTCCGGGCAGACGATAGACAGACTGATTCGGGCAGGCGATGGAGACGCCGCGCTGCTCTATTTGTATATGTTGAAAACGCATGAACACAGCTCGCCGGATGAAGCTGCCGCCGCAATGGGCAAAAGCGTGGGATGGGCTGCTTCCGCGATGGCCGTGCTTTCGCAGATGGGACTGATAAAAAGCAACGACGGCGGTGCGACAGATGCGCGGCAATTGCCCCCTGCGGAGGGAACCGCGCGTTATACTGCGGAAGAAATCAAGCGCGAAGTCGATTCCGGCTCGGATTTTTCTGCGCTCGTCGACGAGGCGCAGCGCAGCTTGGGCAAGATTATGTCGCCGGACGAGTTAGAAAGGCTGTTTGGCATTTACGACGCGCTCCGGCTTCCTGCGGAAGTCATCATGCTGCTGATTACGCATTGCATTTCGGAGAGCAGGGGACGCGGCGGCGGGCGAATGCCATCCATGCGATATATCGAAAGGGCTGCATATACCTGGGAGCGCGAGGAGATATTTTCGCTCGAAAAAGCGGAGGAATACCTAAAGCGCCTTGAAGAGCGAAAAAGCGCTATGGGTGAAATGAAGACAGCGTTGCTTATCAAAGATCGTGAGCTTTCTGCGTCTGAAAAACGATATATCGACGGATGGATCGCGATGGGGTTTGGCGTTGATGCAGTCGAGATTGCTTTTGACATCACAGTGATCAATACCGGCAAGCTCTCATGGGGGTATATCAACACGATATTGAGCAATTGGCATAATAGCGGGCTGCATTCGCCGGGCGAGATCAAGCAGAGCGAGGGCAAGGCCAAGGGCGGAAAACCCGGCGAGAATAAAGGAGCGAAGGATCAGAAACAGAAGTTTGGAGCGCCGGATAAGTTAGAAATAGAGCGGATGCAACGTTTGCTCGACAAAATCAAAGACGGGTAAGGGGAGCCTATGTCGATAGATGGAAAGCTGCTGGCGCGTGCGAAAGCCGCGCATGATGCAATGCGAAGGCACAATGAAGAGCTTTACGAGCGCAGGCTCGAACGAGTATATGCTCGCGCGCCTCTTGTGCGTACGCTCGATGTCGAAATCAGGGCGACAATGTCGGAGCTGGTTAATGCCGCGTTATCACAGGCCGGCAACGAAAAAATTGAAGAGATACGGCGGAAAAATCTGGAATTGCAGGAAGAGCGGCGGGTTCAACTCATGATGGCAGGGCTGCCGGAGGAATATGTCGAAGACGGATATATGTGCGATATTTGCCGCGATACCGGCTTTAATGGAGTGGAGCCATGCGACTGCCTTATGGAGCTATATATCGAAGAGCAAAAAAAATCGCTGAGTTCTCTTTTTAAACTCGGCAACGAAACATTCGACAGCTTCGATCTTTTATTCTATGACGACAGCCTCGACCCGGACACGGGGGTGTCGCCGCGCAGGAGCATGGAGATCATATATGAGACATGCGTGGAATATGCACGAAAGTTCAATATGAAATCCATGAACCTGTTTTTTAACGGCGCGCCCGGTTTGGGAAAGACATTCCTGTCCGCTTGCATCGCCCGCGTCGTTGCGGAGAATGGTTTTTCAGTCGTATATGACATGGCGTCGTCAATATTCGCGCAATTTGAGGAAGTAAAGTTTTCGCGCTCGGACGACACGGAGGATGCGCGCAGCGAAGTAAAAAGATACCTCGAATGCGACTTGCTGATACTCGACGACCTTGGCACTGAGATGACGACGTCGTTTACTGTCAGCGCATTGTACGAACTCATTAATACGCGGCTTATTACGAATAAAAAGACGATTGTAAACTCCAATTTGACGATGGGGGAGCTGAACAAAAGGTATTCGATGCAGATCATGTCGCGGTTTGAAGGCGAATACCAGGTTTTGACGTTCAGAGGCGACGACATACGCAAAAAACGCAATGTGATATGAGCCATCATTAGCGGGAAGCTGTAAACGCAATGTGATATGAACCGTCATTAGCGGGAAGTTGCAAAACGCAATGTGATATGAGCCGTCATTTGCCGGAAATCGTGATCCCGTCGAAACAGCACCATGGGAGCACGTTGATGCCGTTGCAACATCTCTCTGCGGAAATCGCCGAAATGTTTTGCAGCACATCAACAATGTTAAACGAAACCATAGTCTCTGAAAGCGCGCCGACGATCGCGCCTTTTTCTATTAGGAAGCTGTTTTTGGCGACGCCCGAAATATCACCGCCGGGGCCGGGGGAACCGCCGGAGAAGCGATTGAGCAAAATCCCTCGGTCGATGCCCTTGATCATGTCGCTGAGAGGAACATTGCCGGGCAGCACCTCGATGGAGGTTGATGTGTTCAAAGCACGCGGCTTGCCCGTTTTGAGCGAGCCATATTGTGAAAGCGCGAAGGACTTCAACACACCATCGCGAATATAATCGGTGTCGAAGCTCTCATACCCGTCTGATGTGAAACGTTCGCCGGCGACAATGCATGGGTGCAGAGGCGCCGCGCGCATTGTGAGTTTAGGGTCGGAAACCTGTGTCCCCAGAGAGTCTTTCCAACGGCTGGTCTCCATGACGAGAGGAGCATCGGAAAGGAAATTGCCGAGGAGGGTATCCCAAATCATGTCGGAACAAGCAGGGGTCACGATGACCTTGCCGACGAATTTCCCATCGACTGTGCGGGTATTGAGAGATGCCACAGATTCTTCTATCAGCGAACGGTGCAAATCCAAATCGATAAACGGGACATCAAGCGAAGCGAGGATGGCATCATACCCGTTGAAAGAGGAGGATGTTGCGCCGTCTTTTGCAAGAAATGTAGCGGACAAGCGGTAGAACTCCCGGTTGTCATTGAACTCAACGCCATTGCTGTTGAGAAATGTTGTTTGGGCAGAGTGAAAATCGGAAACGAGGGCTTCCAGCACGATTTTTGGATATTCATCGCCAAGCAGCTCGACATACTCTTTTGACCGATTGAACAAACCGTCCATGTCAGGCCCGCCGATGCTCCTGTCGAAAGATTTGTTGACTGACTTTTCTGCGATATCCTCCGCATCGTCGGCGGACGCGGAAGAAAACAACGCAACGCAGTCGGCAACAGAACGGTCAATCGAGTCCTTATCAAGTTTGTTGGAGACCATTATGCCCTTTCGCCCGCCGCTGATCGCCTTGAGATAAAGCTCGTCGTTGAAAAGAGTACGCATTAATGAAAACTTGCCGGCCTCGACATTAAACTCGTCCGTGCGTGCGCAAGCAACCCTGCACGCTGCCTTGTCGGCGCCGGCTTTCAAAAGGGATTCCAGCGCGTACTCAGCGGTATCTTGTCTGGTCATCTTCACGCTACCGTCCTCCTATGTTCACTTCGCAACGGATTGCCGGGCCGCCCATGCCGACGGTCATCGGCTGCTTCTTCCCGCAGAAGCCCGTGCAAATCCAGATCATATCATCAGAGATCATATCGACCGTTTTCAGCATATCAAAAGCGACGCCGGAAATCGTCGTATCGCGGATAGCCCTCCCGAGCTTGCCGTTTTTAATTTCATATCCGAGCTCGACGGCAAACATGAACTCGCCCGTCGAATCAGCTTGCCCGTTGCCGGTTTTGACGAGATAATACCCATCATCGATGCTCGCGATCATATCTTCGAGCTTGCTGGTGCCGGGAATGATGGCGGTATTGCGCATACGAATGAGAGGTTCATCGGAAAAAGTGAACCCTCGCGCGTTGCCCTGCGGCTTGACGCCAAAATGCCTGGCGGACTCTCTGGAATGCATGAAGCCTTTGAGAATGCCATGATCGATCAATGTGGCATCTTCGGCGATGACGCCCTCATCATCGACATAAACGGGCAACGGACATGGCTCGCCGAGAGCCGTATGAGCGAAATCGACCATGCTGACAAGCTCGCTTGCGACCTGGTTTCCGACGTTATGCGCAGCGACGGAGCCGCCCAGAACGATGTCGGCTTCGACAGTATGGCCGACAGCCTCGTGCGCCAGAATACCCGCAAGATCGGGGTGCATGACGCACTTGCGGAGTCCGGCGTTGGAATAGACACCCTCGCGCTTGTCCATAAGCGATTCATACAACTCGTCGATATCTTGCATCAGGAGCGAGGGATCGGAGAACAGCGCGTCGAAACGGCCCAAGCCGCCCAGAGGTTTAAAAAGCTCGACGGGGACGCCGTCGGAAGTGTCAGCAGTCAGAAACACGTACACCAAGCTGCGGGGCTGATAGAAATGGCTGTCCGCGCCGTCGCTGACATAGAGGAGCTTTTCGATGTCAAGGCAATTGACCATCACAGCCCGGCTTGAAAGATTTTTGTATTTGCCGGCGATGATGGAATCAAGCTCTTTAGCAAAATCAATCAACAGGCTTTGAGCGACATCCTCCGACGGAATGGAACGCCATTCGACGTTGCGCTCCGTGACAGAGGGAAGAGGAGGCTGCCCTTTATTGACGCGCCTGTCCATGAACGCGGCATTGTCGGTCGCGGCAGCGAGAACGCTGGTGACGCTGTCGGCAGTATACTCCGCGCCGGAAGCGAAGCCGTATGTCCCACCGCGATAAACCCGTGCTGAAACGCCGCCTTCGGAAGTTTGCGCGTTGACAGTCATATTGCCGGACAGAAAAGAGACCCTTTTTGAGGTGTTTGTTTGCGCGCGCAGCTCGGTATAGTCTTTAAACCCGGCTTTATGCGCGCTGAGCAGATCGACCAGCATATATATTATCATCCCTTTCTCGCTTTGATCGGTTGGTAATCTTATGTTTTTTTGATGAATCTCTCCGCGCATTTCGGGCAGGTGATTTGCAGCTTGCCCTTTCCTTTTGGAACACGTAATGTGTTGCCGCAGCCACGGCATTTGATGAATTTATGCGTTTTTCTGTGCTTAATATTCGCCCGCGATCGGTTTAACTTTGTCCTGACAGGCCACCAATAGCGGATAAATTTGTCGTTCTCGGCTCTTCTGCGCGTAATATTGCGTGAGAGCATCCTGAACAATGCGAGGGCGAGAATGGCATATGAAACATAGAAAAGAGGGGCGAAAACGAGTATTGCATTGAGGAGGATCAAGACAAGCGAAAGAATGATCATCGCGATGTTAAGATGATCCGGGCCGTATCTGCCTACCATGATATTACGAAGAAAGTTCCTTATCAAGCGAAAGCCCCCATGAAGAGATATTATCCGATGATTGTATCATTTTTTTTGGGGTTCTACGTGTTTTTCACAGTTATTTTACATATTTTAACTAAGATAATGCTACTGATTGCGCCCTCACCGGGCGTGAATTGCAACCATATTTATGACCACGTCAATACTTGTATGCGCCGCCTCCGATGAATTCGCGCAATATTGAGTTCGCGGGCACCAATGCCGGGTCGATATCGCTGAAATTGGCTAGTTTCGGCAACAATTCGCGCAATTCGTCTATGCGTTCCGTGTCGTCCGGGAGGCTGTCAAAAGCAGTGAGCGCATAACGCTTCATAACCGGCACTTCATATGGCATTGATGAATCAAAGAGCACGTCAGCCTTGTACTTAAACGGAGAGATATACTCTTTTTCCCCTCTGCGCACATTCCCCCACAGCTTGAGCGTCTCCAACGCGTCCGTCCCCCGGAAAAACCCGTCGCGGACAACTCGCCGCAATAGCCTTGTCCAGGTCCTTTTGAAGAAGGGGCTGCAGGATTGCCTGATATCGGAGCGCGCGCTGATATATAGTTTAAAAGCGTTGGGATGTGAATCGGTCAATATATCATTGAGAGCGTGTATGCCTTCAAATATTACGACCTCGTCGCAGCCGAGTTTCAGTTGCATGGCTTTTTCGGGGTCGCGTGCTTGTATTTTAAAACTGAAATGGGGGATTGTGACTTCGTTGCCGCACTCCAACATCCCAAAATGATTGCTCAACAGTTCCAAGTCCAGGCAAAGCGGCGATTCCAGGTCTATCTCGCCGTCCTCTGTCCTGGGCGCGGATGCGGGGTCGAGGCGGATATAGTATTTGTCCATGGAAATCGTATGCGCGTGGATGCCAATGCCTTCCAGAGCGTCGCAGATTTTTTTTGCTGTCGTGGTCTTCCCTGATCCGGACGGACCGGACAGGAGGACGACGCGGCTGGACATGGAGCGTTCAGCAATCGTCGCAGCCACTTCATCGACTTTTCTGTTGAAGATGGCTTCGCATTCGCGTGCAAAAACCTCCGGTTCGCGAGTTGCGCGTTCGTTAATTATTTCGATGTCGTATGGGTATGGCATATTGTCATTCTCCTTCGGACAAATGGAATCTTCGTATTGCGTCGATTTTACGAATGGATTTGTCTGATTGGTTCGTGTCAGACTGCGATATATATTCGCGTGGATATTTTGCATTGAATATCCGTTCGATTCTGATGTTGGTTGCGGAAGCTGCCGGGGCTGCCGGGGTTGCGGGGGCTGCGGGGGCCGCGGGGGCTGCGGAAGCTGTCGGGGCTGCATGGGCTGCGGGG
>WRMX01000035.1 GCA_009776905.1 Oscillospiraceae bacterium | reverse complement strand
GCCCGACCGCCGCCTGTGGCGGATGAAGGGAGGGTGACGTTACACTGAACGCGAGACAAGCGCAAACGAAGTGCGGCGCGAGTCCGCAGTGAAGTGAGAGGAGCGGTGCGAAACTGAGGCAAGGATGCCTCATTTGAGCACAAATGAAGCAAAAAAACGTCTGCCGAGCGCAAGGGCGTGAACAGAAATTTCTGAGCCGCAGGCGAAACATCCTTCCCCATCAGTCACTCTATATACTCAAACTCCAGGTTATATATGCTGACGGTGTCGCCCTCTCGGATGCCCATATCGATCAGCCTCGCATAGACGCCTGCCTCCCGCAGCACCCTCTCAAAAAACATCCTCGACTCATAATCGGAAAAATTCACATTCTGCACGAGCCGCTCCAACCACGGCCCCTCAATAGTCCAAACATCGCCAAAAACCTCGATGCTCAAATCCTCAGGCCTCCCCGGCAGCCGCTCCGGCGGCACGTACTCCGACTCAAAAACCTCGACAGGCGGGAGCTTGCTAAGCTCCTCCGCGGCCGCGAGCACCAGCTCCCTGACCCCAGCGCCCGTCGCTGCGGAAATCATAAACACCTTACACCCGCGCTCCTCAGCAAAAGCCAAAAACCGCGAAGCCAGCTCCGAGTCTTGGGCAATATCAGTTTTATTCGCGGCGATAAGCTGCGGACGTACCGACAACTCCGGATTATGCAACCGGAGTTCTTCATTTATTGCCTCAAAATCATCGACGGGATCCCGCCCCTCGCATCCGGAAATGTCAACGACATGGATTATCAGCCTGCACCGCTCGATATGGCGCAAAAACTCATGCCCCAGCCCCGCACCCTGTGAAGCTCCCTCTATGATTCCCGGAATATCGGCCGCAACGAAAGAATAATCTTCGAAAACATAGACGACTCCAAGATTCGGGAAAAGCGTCGTAAAGTGGTAATCCGCGATTTTCGGCTGCGCCTTTGAAATGACGGACAGCAGTGTGGACTTCCCGACGTTCGGAAACCCGACCAGCCCCACGTCGGCAATCAGCTTAAGCTCGAGCACAACCTCGATGTCGTCACCGGGCAACCCAGCCTTCGCAAACCGCGGCGCCTGGCGCGTCGGCGTTGCGAAATGCTTGTTCCCCCAGCCGCCTGATCCGCCCCGAGCAAGCGTAAACTCTTCCCTGTCGGACATATCAATGATGACGGCACCGCTCTCTTTTTCCCTGATGACAGTCCCCTGAGGCACGCGAATAACAAGATCCTTGCCATCTTTTCCGGTACGGTTTCCGCCGGAGCCGTCAGCCCCGTTTTCCGCCTTGTACTTCCTTTTATACCTAAAATCCATCAAAGTCGACATATTCGAGTCGGTCACAATAACGACGCTCCCGCCCCTGCCGCCGTCTCCGCCGTCAGGGCCGCCCGCCGCGACATATTTCTCGCGATGGAAAGCGACGGCGCCGTTACCGCCCTTCCCTGCCGTAACCGTAATCGTGGCCATATCAACAAACATACCGTTTATACCTCTCACATTCGAATAACGTAAACATCTATATCTCACGCGAAATGTTGAATATAATGCCTACAAGGATCGCACGCTTAAGCGTACCTTTTGCATATTGAGTACGCATTCCTTGATCTGCTCAAAGTACGAAGTGTAGCCAAAATGATCTGCTACTATACTTTCAAATGATAACCTGTCCGATTGTAAATACTCTTTCTCCGTTGACATAACTCTCCGAGAAGCTAATCGACGAAATGCTGTGAGTATACTACCGGCTGCATCTTCAGATAACAAACATGGATCAAGCATCATCGTTCTGCCAATGTTTTCACTATTAGTGTCTAACGCTCCTAGGCCTTTCGGAAAGCCTGATGCTTCGACATAAAAAACACCAATTACAGAGTTCAAAAGCGCATGGCAGAGCTCGAGGCTAATTGAATCCGTAACCGGGACAAATCCGATTGCTCGTTGATTGATTTGTGCAGGCTCACTGAGCAGTCCGTAGAATATCCTGCGCTCTGGATTCATACCGGTAAACAAACGTATTCTATCGCTGCCGGAAATAGCCCCATCACTTAGATTCATCCAAAATGTATCCTTATGCGGAACGGATTGATTAATATGCCCTTTAAAACGCTCGATCCAGTCAAGTGTTCTTTTGTGTCCAAGAACAGTGAGTTCCTCAATCGATTTATTGCACACGAACGAGAAAGTATCCGGTACCGCATTAAGGTATTGAACACTCCTTGCGCTCTTTAGGACTCTCCCAATATAATCATCATTAACTTCGCTTCCATCTCGCAAATAGTAAATCTCATCTTGCCCCGTTTTCATTCCTCGAAAAACATTAAAATACTTTGCTATCGGACACAATAATTCATTAATTTCAAATAGCCATTCAGGATTATAGAAAAATGAATTAAGAGCAATACCCATATTTAGCAAATTATCGATAGTCTCCAAAGAATAAGTTCTAAATGATAACAGCTTAGGCGATAGTGTTTGCTTAAGCTTAATCGAATCCGCCATTTGCTCCGAATCTACGTCAGATAGCGCCTGCAAAGGTTTGTTCATCAGGCCAAAGCTTAAAGTATGCTTTGTGCTAGGAGAACACGGCGTGCTTTTATTTTTTAAGAATAACATAATGGTGACTACATCGACATTAGAAAACCATTTGCCATTTCCACTGGCGATAATGCTATCAATTGAATAATAACAGTTTAAAGCGCGGAAAAAGTCCTGCCCGGCTAAGGTGCCGAGCCAAGAGTTTGATGTAATCACAGCAACGCTTGCATTATCTTCAGCTAGCTCATGCAAATAAAAGAGCATCGCCTGATATAGATCTATTCGCCCGGAGAGAGTTATATCACATTCCGTACAGACACGCGCAATAATGCTTTCAATAAACGCGCCTTCTTCGCGCCCTTCTTGATCAAATGATACGAAAGGTAGATTAGATATTATGCTACCCCATTTAGGCAGTTTATATCGTAAAAACGCTCCGTTCAGCGGGTTGGTTATTTCAATCTCATTTCCTTCTCGCAAATCAAAGACATTTGCGCGGAAAAGCATACACGGTAAATTGATTGCATTTGCTCTTGTTAGGGTTATATTTGATATTTGCAATGCAAAGGAGGATTTATCTGAAGCATAGGTTGTTGAAAAGGCACTTTCCACACCAATGGCTGCTTCTTTCGCTATTAGAATTTCTTTTGCTATAGTACCCGTTCCGCAACATGGGTCAATAGCAAAAGAAGTCAAATCATCTATCGCTGCATTAACGAGGATTCTAGCAAGTTTCTGCGGTGTTGTAAACACACCCGACACATTGCGTTTAAACTGGTTTACGCTCATCTCAAGCACAGCTTGCATTGCCGTTTGCGGGATGTACGCTAACCCGTTATCATAAAGGAACGCATTGTAATCTGTCAGGTCATTCCATGCAGCAGCAGGAAGTACATGGCTATATTCAATGGCCTCGAATACATTAAAAAAATCACATTGTGCAGTAATCTCCGAAAAAACTATTTGTGCTTCAGCAGGCGTCATATCGTTATTTATGCTCTCGACAAGAGCAGCAGGATTGTGATTGCCTTTTATCAGATTAGCGAACGTTATTTTGTTTATCCAATTCAGAAGAATACACTTTGCATATGCCGAAAATCTGTCATTCTCATCAAATTTGTACTCCTTTTCAACATTTCGCCACCAACTCGATACATGAGCCGCAACTACTCTGTTAGTAATGCTCACATCTCGAATATGCTCCGCTGTAATGCTCTTGTTCCGCTTTATTAGCTCTGCATAAACAGTATCTGCGACAATATCTCCAATTCGCGCATGCCTCAACTCGCCTGATAAGAAATAATCATTAGTATCGCAGAGGACTGTAGTTGCCATGGCTTCCCAGTCGCTCCGAAACGTGCCAACATCCGAACGGCTTCGAATACGTCCGGCATCACTCCATGACTTTGTTTTGTTCCAACCATTCTCACCTTTAATGTACAAGCTGCAAGATGCGAAATTCCAAACAATGCAACTATTCACACCGATGGTTTCCGCCTTGCGTTGTGCGTCATAAATAAACGCGGAATCCGTAATCGACACGTTCGGCATTTTTACTTCCCACCCATGCAATATATGGGTTCGTTCCTGATCGCCGTATAAAATGACATCCGGAAACATGCGTTCATTCCCGGTGTTTAAAGTGCTCTCGCCACCGATGGATTTTATTTGCCATGTGTTCTTCTTGACAACAGAATCCAGAACTTTGATAAGTTCAATCGCTTCACTTCGCTCATTATTGACTTTTATGAAACTAGCCATATCAAATTCCTTCTGTAAAGCTTTCAATCAATGGGCTGACATATAATAACTCTCGATTAGCGTCGCCAAGCGATGCCCATGCGCTTCGTAATCGTTTGACCGAAACATCAATATAATCTATCTCACCGCGTTTGAACAATGCGACATTCTCGTTTTTCTCAATACCGATAAAATTTCGCCCTTCCAACATAGCAGCCACAAGGAATGACCCACTGCCGCATGTATTATCCAAAACAACATCTCCGGGGTCTGTATATGTACGGATCAGATAGCGGCCAAGCTCAACTGGCTTTTGCGTCGGGTGCAAAACCTCGCCTTCTGACTCTGCTGTTTTTATGTATAATACATCAGTAGGGTATCGCTCCCCGTCGCTCTGAACGCGAACAGGCTCAAAATCGCCATAACAGCCACACAATTGATTTTTCCGTATGCCTTTATCATATGCGGTCCCTTGTGTCATCTGCGGATAATATTTCGGTTGCCGTTTATAAAACACACAAATGTCTTCGTGCTTGCGCAGAGGTTGTTTCTTGGCGTTTAAGAAGTTGGTTGGCTTAGACTTCTCCCATACCCATTTATACTTAAAAAGCTTTTCTTGACTCAGAATCAATTTTGCAGTAAAGACTCCATGGGATGTCAGAGCAATCACGCCGTTCGGCTTAATTATTCTGCAGTATTGTTCCCATAATAAGTCCAGAGGAATATAGCAGTCCCAAGCGTTTTGCGTCATTCCGTAAGGTAAATCGCAAAGTATCATATCGATTGAATGATCATGAATATCTTTCATTTTTTCAAGGCAATCTGCTTCAAATACACGATTCATTATCTCCGGCATTTCACAGACATTGAAATTTGCGAGTAGAGGCCGATCCACAACCGCCTCCGGAGCAAAAAAACTAAGCTGCTGCTGTTCCTTGCTATCACTGTCGTTAAACCAAGACACCTCTGATATAGAAATAACCCTCACCCCATTCGAACAAAAGACTACATTTGGCTTCCTTATATCATAAAAGCCCATCAAGATACAATATATTGTATTACAGCCTCTTCACAAACGCAAGAATAACTGCAAAGAAATCCTTTACATTCAAATAATATCACATTAAGTGTCCAATAAACACCCCAATTGAGAAAAAGCCAAAAAACACCATCAGTTCGATAACTTTGAAACTCGGGTTAGGTCGTATATGCAGGCAACGCACCCTCGCGGACCCTACGCGCATCGCCTCCTAGCGGTCGGTCAATGCACCAACTGCTGATGCTAACCCTCATTCCCCCAGCGACAGCACCCTCATTCCCCCAGCGAAAGCACCACTGCAAGCACCTTCGCCATCTCCGCGCGCGTCAGCGTGCGCATCGGTATGAGCAACCCGTTCATCCCCTCAATAACGCCCAAGCTGACCAACGTCGCAGTCGGCCCGGCAGCATAATCATCCAGCTCCGCCGCATCGGGGAATAACTCCAAATCATCATTGGTGCCGTCGACGAACTCGATCCCCAACAACCCCAACGTCCGATAAGTGAACGTAAACGCATCCTGCCGCGTCAAAGGCATCTGCGGATAAAAATTGTTCTCGCCGTCGCCAAATGCGATCCCATTTTCCCTCGCCCAAATCATGGCCTTCGCATAATACGCATCCCACGGCACGTCGTCAAACCCAAAAACCGTGCGAATGTCAGGCAGCCCCGCAGCCCTGTAGAGCATCAAAATGTAGTCGCAGCGCTTCATCGGAAGCGACGGCCCGTATTCCGTTTCCGAAATACCGTTGACGATCCCGGCCTGCATCAGGTATCCGACGTATTCCTTTGCCCAATGATTCTCCATATCGGCAAATTCGCTGACCTCAACTTGCACGGTGGTGCTCCTGCCGCCCGCAGAAATCGTGATCTTGCCGATCTGTCCCATGTTTAGACCGGCAACGAAAACGCCGGGCTCCATCATCTCGCCAATATCGCCCGATATCGTGTATGTATACGAAAGCTCCTGCGAAATGACATCGCGCCGATAATATGTCGCCTTTATGCCGAGTTCCAGCGTCGCGCCGGGAGCGATTCTGATGGAAGAGAGCTGCGCGCTCGAACCTTTCATCGTCGCGGTTATCGACGTCGGCCTCGTTATGACATATATTTCCCCAACTCCATATGCCTCCGTCGTCGGCGAATATAACGAAACCTTCTCGGGTCCCGCCACCATTCCAGCCGTATATCTCGTTCCATCCACGGAAGCTCCCTTGCTCAACGGTGTCACGACAATGTCGTCCGGCACATCCGCCGGCATGTACCCCGCGTCAGTCGCCACAAACGAGAGGTCGACCGACGATTCAGCAAGGACAATGACACCATCGTTTTTCAAACTTAAATTGCTTGCAATACCGTCAGATTCAATATCTGTCACAAAGAGGAGATATGTCGAGCAGATGCGCTCGGCCCCGTCAGACACGCGGTTCACAAGCGAAACGCTGTCATCGCCGGGAATCCTCACGCTCAGTGCGGACGATCCGCCCCCATCGAAATTTACGGCATAAACGCAGCCCTGTCGCTTCATTTCAGCGGCCAATTCGTCCAACGTCATGCCAACAGAGTGTTCAGTATACCTTCCATCGACGACATAACTCACGACAGTCCCGTCTGCAAGCACACCGAACGCAGTCCTCGGCGCCCTTTGCCTCAACGTCTGCGTCCAACTGTTCGGATCGGCGATCGCCCCGTCCGACACGAGAACGTCTCCCCCGCCTGTTGCATATGCTGCATTCACCAATCTTTCATCGTTGCAAGTAGTCGTAAGGGTCACAATGTCCCCAACAGTGAATTTCTCATATTCTGATGAAAGATTGCTCAAATCCGATGCCGACAGAACCATGTATCCTTCTCCGATAGGGATCGCACCATCCCCGGTCAATGTTTCGACAACTTCCAGCTTCATCGAGCCGGAAACCGTCAGCTCTCCTTCAAGGACTTTAAATTTGACAAACCAGCCTTCGGACTTAGTTCTCGTCGAAACTGTAGAAAAAACGTCGGTGTGAAGGCACATTCCGCCAAAATCACCACGGACTTTGTTCAACGTCCTGAACCTCACGGAATAGCTCGAACTCTCCGTTTCGTCCGCGCCGACAGCACCCACCGCGCCTTCTGCGCCCGGAACGCTTCCAGTGCTCGCCGCAGCCGCTACGCCCGGCGTGCTTCCTGCACCCGTCGCATCGCCGATGCCCCCAGCGCTACCAAAGCCGGCTGCGCCGCCCGCATCCACCGCTTCGCTCGAGCCCGGCGCGCCGCCGATGCCATCAGCGCCGACACCTATGCCGCCAACGCCGCTGTCACCGGCTCCACCAACAGCGCCGGTCTCTCCGGTGTCACCGACTTCGCCGCTTTCTCCCTCGCCTCCATCATAACTGATGGTAATCCAGACGGTCGGTGGTTCGATGATGCTGACGCTCCCATCATATCCAAAAACAACAGCATTCCTGCCATTCGCGCTCGATTTATATATCCCATCTTCAACGACAATGCCGATCGGCACAGCATAATCCGCAAAGAAATCGCTGTTTACTACCGCCAGCAGGTTCTTTCCCAAACTCTCCGCATATTCAGCCATCTCGGAAATGGTGAACCCGCCATAAATAGTGTCGCCGTTCATAACAATAGGATAAGCATCTCCCGTGCCCGTCATTCTGATAGAATAGCTCTCGAACCGCCGCTCAGCGGTGGAATCCCATGACACGGAATTCAAATACTCCAAATTATCCGCCAGCCATCGGGTGTTAGTATATACAATCTCGCCCGCTGCATAGGCGGACGCCGACAGCAACAACGCCAGCACAATCAAAACCGCAGAAAAAATTCTCAACCTTTTAAATAACATAATAACTCCTTATATACGCGATGTGTCCCCAAACACCTTCGGCATCATCCGCTTATGCTCGCTCGCATCATGAAACCTCTTTATTATGCCCAAATCTTCCGCCCCGCACACGCCACGCAAGAGAAACTCATCAATCGCGCCATAAGACACGCCCATGTCTCCCTCATCGGTCTGCCCTTCAAAAAGCCCCGCAGACGGAGCCTTCTCAATGATCGCAAGCGGCGCTCCTAAATGCCGCAGAAACTCATAAACCTCGCTAACGGTCAAATCGGCAATCGGGTTGAAATCATAAGCCCCGTCGCCCCATTTCGTGAAATACCCCATAAAAATCTCGCTCCTGTTGCCGGTCCCCGCGACAAGCCGCCCCTCGCTCGCAGCAACCGCATAAAGCGACATCATCCGCAAGCGCGGCGCAAAATTGGACGCAGCAGCATCAGATATCTGCGTGGCCTCTCCGACAGCTCGCCGAATTTCCTGCGCAACAGAACCGAGGTCGATGATCCTCGTCTCTATCTCAAACTGGTCCGCGATTTTTTTCGCGTCAATCAAATCCTCGCTATAATTGCGCCGCGACCCGCATGGCATAACGATGCCGACCGTGTTCGCGCAAGCCATCTTGCACAATATCCCGACAAGCGCGCAATCCTTGCCGCCGCTGTTGCCGTATACGATTCCTTGCGCCCCGGCGGCATCAAGAGCCTCGCGGATAAACTCCACACGCTTTATCGTTTCAATTGAATAATCCCGCATAAATACTCCAATCTCCCTCGTCAATAAGCTGTTAGTGCGTGTCATCCTGAGCGCAGCGAAGGATCTTTTCGTTCTATATATTACAGAACAAGATTCTACGGTCGCAAGCTCCCTAAAAATGGCACATATGCCAGTACACTATGCACTGCCATCTGCAGTCCCTCGCTACTCCTACTTCCCAAAGACCCAATTGCTCTGCACATAATAACTCAGGAAAAACAACGCAGTATCGACTACAACCTTCATCAAAGTCAATACCCACACGACTCGCGTCCCACTCAAAACCAAAGCAAGCAACCAAAGCCCCCCGGCCGCAACGAGCATCTGCACCGCAGCCAACAGATAATATCGCCAAAAATGGCCTGCATACGATGTCTTTCGTTGAAAAACAAGCCGCCTGTTTATGTTAAAGTTTAAAAACGATGAAAACGCTCTGGCAATAGCAGTGCAGCCTATAATGCTCCATTCGCCCATCATATCTCCGAGAAAAGTCATCGTCAGCCAAAATACCCCTATATCGACGAAAAACGACATCAAGCTGCTGACAGCATATTTGATTATACGCGCAAATATGACCGCAGAATCGGCAAATGGCCTATAATGCGAACGCTCGTTCGAGCCTTCCTCATATACCGTTGCGATCTCAATTTCCACAAACGAGATATCGCGTCGTCTAAGCTCAAGCAACATATTAGTCTCATATTCAAAACGGTTCCCGGCAATCTCGAGCATCAATGGGACAAGCTGCCGCGGAATTCCACGAAGCCCGGTTTGCGTGTCGCGGAGGTCAATGCCAAAAAGCAGCCGCAAAACAGAAGCGGTTGCCCGATTGCCCAAGGAGTTGCGCCTTGGCACGTCCGGATGATCAAAGTTACGCACGCCCATCACCACGGCCGCCCCGCCCGAGCCGCCCGCTCCGACCGAACCGCTCGAGCCACTCACAGTCCCCGAGCCACTCGCAGCACCCGAGCCGCCCGCGTCGCCACCGTCTGCAGCACCCGAGTCGCCCGAGCCACTCGCAGCACCCGAGTCGCCCGAGCCACTCGCAGCTCCCGAGCCAGCCGCACCGGCCGCGTCGCCCGAGCCGCCCGCCCCATCCAGGCCACTCGCAGCACCCGAGCCGCCTTCTCCATCCAAGGCATCCGCCCCGCCACCATCAACGCCGCCCGCGTCCATCCGCAACACAGCTCGCGCGCAACTGACAACATCACCGCAAAGGTGCTGCCCATCGCCGTCGACAGTCACAAGGCCCGCTTTCCCAAGCCTATATTGGCTAAAAAAAGAAAACGCCGTCTTCAACGAAGCGCCCTTCCCCATATTCCTCGCATGCGACAGCACGAGGCACTCCGCTCGAGCCTCCAAAGCCTCGAAAGGCGCCGAATGCGCTGCATCGCTGCCATCGTTCACGATAATGATATCGTCAAACCCCGCCCCAAGCAGCCCGTCCACGACCGCTTCGAGCTTTTCTGTTGGATTATATGAAGGAATAACAACGCTGATCTCGCTTAAATCACTCATAGGGCATCCATTTTCACAACCAGCCATTTGCCCCCTGAAAGGACAAACAGCACCTCATAATCACCCTCAACCTCGCGCGCCTCATAATACGTCTTGTTCGTAATATTATAATGCACCTCGCAGGAAAAATATTCATCACCATATTGCCGGAAATTCACGATATCCAGAGAATTGTACTCGACCGAAGTGCCACTCACCCAAATCATACCTTCGATAGATGCCCTGGTCCGTCTGTAAAGATCGGAATCCCGGAGCATATATCCGCTGAGCGTCGCGAAGTTCCCCTCGGCGCTGTTGCCGAGATTCGCTCCAAACCTGACATATGCGCGGACAAACGCCTCCACAGTCGCGGAAAAATTTTCTTCCAGCTCTTCCGAGAACCCCGTGTCATATATGACATCGCCGCCGTCGGTCAGTCCCGCCTTAATCACATCGCCCAGCGCGTCCGTCACAGCCAACACAGGCTCGACGTAAAGCTCATTCAGCTTGATGTCATACCTGACAAACTTCACAGGAACGTCTGCCGGCTCGAGGATGCCGTCGAATATTCCCGGCACGATCAAATCATCAACGATGAATTCGGAAGGCACCCGCACATCATCGATGAATACCAACGCATCCTCAGGAACGATGAAATTGAACTCCCGGTCGAATGGTTCAATGATGGTATAATAATATTCATCGTTTTCATCATAATACGGAGTTGGTTTCCTCCCGTTAAACTCAACGACAGTAACATCCACATCGCCGAAAAGCCCCTGCACCCGGTACGACACCCCATACCTAAACTCGCAATCGACCTCGTACTCGCGCGAAACGGCGACTCCGTTGATTTCTACGGCCGCGTTCTGCGAAGCGGTAATGCTGACGCTTCTTGGGAGCGCTTCGACAAACGAATCGATAAGCTCGATCTCCCCAACCTTCCACATCGTAAAACCATAACCCGCGCTCTCGCTCGGCACCAATCGCACAATGCCGATGTCTTGCGCGCCCGCCCTGACGATATAAACCAGCATCTCATCCGTGCTCTCGTCGCTCTTTTGGCGAATCGTATATTGCACATCGCGAATCTTGCCGATGAAGCGGTCGGGCGAATAATCATCGCCCTGCTCGAACTCCGTCAAAAGCGGAGCAATGGCATCCTCCACGCTCTTCTCCCAAAAATCCAAATCGATATTATCGCGAAGAGCCTCAATGACATGCTCCGGCAACGATTTTTCATATGCGTCGATATACCTCCAAAAATACACGGCGCCCGCGCAAATGCCGGCAAGCAGCACGACGACGATCACAATCAATATCTTGTAAAACCCAAACCTGCGCCGCTTCACCGGCACGACATAAGCGCTCTCCGCAGGCTCATCCCAACGCTTCGAACGCGGCGCGCTGACCTGCACGAACGATGCATAAGCATCAGGCTCATCAACGACGGCGATCTCATCAGGTTCTTTTTTCGGCTCAATATCCCTGCGGACGGACTCAAGCAAATCGTCAAGGCTCATGGACGAAAAATCAACTTCTTCGTCCGCGCCGGTCGCCACATCCGCAACAGTTTTGTTATCACGCATAATCCAAATCCCAATCGTCAATCAATTATAATACCAACGTGAGGCCCCACCAAACAACTTATGCGCTTCGCGCGGCAATAGCGGCAAAGCGGCTGAGTTTACCTCATGATTAATGTGCGAAGAGCTTAAGCAATTACCTGACCAAAAACGCGGTCGGTATGGTCCTCGGTCCGGAAACTGAAGCGCAGCTATTCACAAACTCCTCGTCAATGATCATCAGCGTCGAAGACCCGCCATCGAGATTTGCAGCGTTCACAGCGCCAAAATCCAGCATAATCTCGATCAAATCCTCATAAGTCGCGCCCAAACTGTGAATCTGCCTGCCATCGACCACCAGCAACAGCACAGCGCCGTCGGCACGCTGCCCGATCGCCGTGCGAGGATTGATGCCGCTGCGCACTAATTCCTTGTCCTGCGCGACCCCGTTGGAAATGAGCGTCGGCCCGAAACTCACCGCCCATTGCAAACCAAGATTCATAGCAGCTGTAGACGTCATCGATCCGACGTGTAAAATGCCGTCGGCATCAAATCCTATCACATTGACAGTGCCGCCCCCGGCGCCCCATTTAAGCTCTCCGTCGCATATGACGAGCCCATCGGGAATCCCGCCGGAACCGGTGCCGTCAGGGTCATAAAACCCTCCGGCATTTATTCCCGCGACCGCCTCTGTCCGACGGATCATGTCCATCAGCTTCACTCCCGCGCCTCCGAAATTGACGGGCGTGCCGACGAACACGCGCAAAGGGTCGCTTACAATCAGCATAAAACCTTTATATCCGTTCCCATTCACCTCAACAAGCTCCAGCCCATCGCCGCTCTCCTCAATATCATCATCTAGCGGCGCAGTGTCCTCAATCTCAACGTCCTCAACCTCCGCGTCATTTGAACTAATGGGCACTACTGGCCGTGCCGCCGCTACGGTGATAAGAGACGTGTCCGTCTCATATTGCACAGCATCGGACTCCGGAACTCCAATGATCCTCTCAATCTCAGCCTCGGACAGGAAAATATTCGCAAGAAAACCAACTGCGCTGGTCTCTCGCACAGACATGACAAACAGGCGCTGCGCAGTCGGCGAAGGCCCCTTCGCCAAAACCCAAATCGTAGTGCATATCGCAATGACTAAGACTAATAGTATGGTAATCAATGCGGTAAAAAACTTGATAATGGCCTTCCCCATGCGCCTCGCAGGAGAATCACTATAGCCATAATTTATAGCGCTTTTATCTCTCACAGCTCGCTCCTCATTGTTTTCGGCACAGCCCCGTCATTCTGATAATCGTCCGCAGATTGGCAATATTCATAAATCCATTGTAGGGCGCGGCTTCCCAGACGCGCCGTAGAATCTTTCCCGTCATTCCGAGCGCCCCCCCTCGTCATTCCGAGCGCCCCCTCTATTCATAAATCCATTGTAGGGCGCGGCTTCCCAGACGCGCCGTAGAATCTTTCCCGTCATTCCGAGCACCCCCTCGTCATTCCGAGCGCCCCCTCTATTCATAAATCCATTGTAGGGCGCGGCTTCCCAGACGCGCCGTAGAATCATTCCCCCTGCTTATAAACACTCCCTGTATTATAAATGATTATAGAAAAAAAGCAACAATTTTCAGCAACGCTATTGTCATAAAAGCCCATATGTTGTATTCTAAACGTGAGGGCTCCGCCCCCACAGCCCGGACGCCGCGCGCTTTGAGGTACTTTTACTATGAAAAGAAAAATAATCAGCATATTGCTGACGCTCGCCGCCATAATAATATGGATCCTGGTCGTCCAAAGCCGCATGTCGCGCCTCGATCTCGGGCAGCCGGAACAAACGCGGACAAAAAGCCCCACCAACGACATATCGCTCTCACAAACCCCCATGTCCCCCGCTGAGTCCGGCCAAAGCAGCGAAGCAGACGCGCAGCATCCCAACGCAAATGGGCAGGAAAGCGATGGCGCAAGCAATGCCGGATCAGACCCCGACGACGACCCCGATGCCGACCCCAACGCCAGCCCCGGCGCCAGCGACATCGAAGGCCTAAACGGCCCAAACGGCCCCAACGACCCCAACGACCCCCAAAACCAACAGCCTTCCACCCTTCCTCCCGCGAATGACCTGACGGAAACGCTCACGATTGAGCTCTCCAACGGCGCATCGACAACAACCCTGCTCGACCGCAGCTACACGACGAAAAAAACGGTCGAAGCCGGTTCCACGCTAAAGATCAACGCGCCCGAAATCATCCACGCGCTATATATCATATGGGACCTGCCTCCCGGAGAATGGTTCATATCGGGCGAGCCTTCACAATCATGCGGGAACAACGGATTCATCCACGAATACATCGCTCTATCCTCACCATCGACAGAAATCACAATGCAATTTCCAAACACAGACTCGACCATCTGCGATGTCTATGCATTCACAGAAGGCGCAGCGCCGCAATGGGTTCAAACCTGGGAACAGCCATGTGCGAAAGCCGACCTCCTTCTTCTGCCCACCCACGCGGACGACGAACACCTCTACTTCGCCGGCATCATGCCATATTACGCGGGCGAGCTCGGATACCGCGTGCAGGTCGCATATCTTACGAACCACTGGAACGAGCCGCCGCGGCCCCACGAGCTCCTCAACGGGCTGTGGACGGTGGGAATAAGGTACTATCCCATTATTGGCGGATTCAACGACCGTTATGCCGAATCGCTCAGCGAAGCGCAATCGATGTATGGCCTCGACAACGTGGTAAGCTACCAAGTGGACCTGCTTCGCCGGTTCAAGCCCGAAGTCGTCGTGGGGCACGACGTCAACGGCGAATACGGCCACGGGGTGCACATGCTCAACGCCTACGCATTGCAAATCGCCGTTGAAGAAGCGGACGATGCGGCAAAATACCCCGCCTCCGCTACAAAATATGGCACATGGGACACCCCAAAGCTATATCTGCACCTCTATCCCGACAATGCGATCACGCTGGACTGGAACATGCCCCTCAGCAATTTCGGGGGCGCGACGGCGTATGACATGGCCGTCGCCGGATATGCATGCCACATAAGCCAGCAACAATGGGCATTCGCAGTGCCGCAAAACGGTCCCACCGGCCACAAGTTCGGCCTCGTCAGGAGCACGGTCGGCCCAGACATAATAGGCGGCGACCTATTTGAAAACATAAGCCGATAATAACTGGCGATAATTGACGCAAGCTTTATCAAGCGCAAAGCCCGGAACAGATCATATGCTTCTTGCACAACCGGCTAGTGGCTTGCACATGGCCCAAAACAAATAATAATTTAAAATATATAGATATGGAGACAACAACAATGAAAGAACAATACTTCGGCAGACCAACAGGCAAACTCGGCTACGGCAACATGCGCCTCCCACGCATCGACGGCAATCTCGACTACGACACAATCCACAAAATGATCGACACGTTCATGGAAGCAGGATACACATACTTCGACACCTGCTATGTCTACGAGGCCTCCGAAAAAGCCCTCGGCGAAACGCTCGTCCCGCGCTACCCCAGAGATGCGTATACCATCAACACAAAACTATCCCTCCTGTCGGTAGAGCGCCCCGAAGACATGCAGGAAAGGTTCGACACGTCGCGCAAGCGCCTCGGCCTCGACTACATCGACTTCTACTTCCTCCACGCCCTCAACGCCGGTACAATAAAAAAAGCCGATGAACTCGACTCATGGGGCTTCCTGCAAAAGCTAAAAGAAAGAGGCGACGCCAAACATATAGGCTTCTCCTTCCACGACACCCCCGAAGTGCTCGATGAAACGCTGACAAAACACCCCGAAACCGAGCTCATCCTGCTCCAGCTCAACTACCTCGATTGGGAAAGCCCCACGACGCAATCGCGCAGATTATATGAAACCGCACGCAAGCACAACGTCCCCATCACGGTCATGGAGCCCTGCAAAGGCGGCTGGCTCGCCAGCGAATACTCCGACTCCGGGAAATTCCTCCGCGCGGCGAACCCCGATGCGTCGGTCGCCTCTTGGGCATTCCGCTTCCTCGCAGAGCTCGACGGCATCATGGCCATCCTGACGGGAATGGGCGCCCTCAGCGAGGTCGAAGACAACATAAAGACATTTAAGGACTTCAAACCGCTGACTGCGCAAGAGCACGAGCTAGTCAAGCAGGCAGTCGAAATCATCAACGCAACCCCGTCCAGCCCCTGCACGGACTGCCGCTACTGCGTGCCCCATTGCCCGAAAAAAATCGTCATCCCCGGTGCCCTAGGAGTCTACAACGACTATCTGGTGCATAAAGACCTAAGTTCGCTCAAGCATCTATATTATATGATGGGGCTGACCGGCCCCACGCCAAAAGATTGCGTACAATGCGGCGCATGTGAAAAAGTCTGCCCGCAGCACATTGAAATCTCCAAATTCATGAAAGACATATCAGAACTGATGTGACCCACCGCACCCGTAGCGGCGGCATTCTGCCGCCCCCCTTGTCCACCGCACCCGTAGCGGCGGCATTCTGCCGCCCCCCGTAGCGGCGGCCCGCAATCCGCATTACTCGTGCGGATCGAGCGCGTCCCGCAACCCATCGCCAAAAAGACTCACCGAAAGCACGCAAACGATGATGACCACGCACGGGATGATAAGCAAATGAGCGCTCGTCCTCATGCTCACCTTGCCGGCATTGACGATCGCGCCCCACTCCGGAGTCGGCGGGCTGATGCCAATCTTCAAATAACCCATGACGGTGCAAGTGAGCAACGCCTCCGCGAAGCCGCTCGTGAAACGGGTTATCAACACCGGAGCAATGTTGTGCAGAATATGCCTGAGAACGATCTGCGCCTTCCCCACGCCCAGAGCTCGGGCAGCAACGATATACTCGCACCCCATGACGCTCATGACAGCAGCGCGGACAAGCCTTGCGAACTGCGGTATCGCCGCAATCGCCATCGCGTACATAAAGTAGCCCTGCCCCCAGCCAAACGCCATCTCTATTGCAATAATCAATAAAAACATGGGGATAGCGGCCAGCACGTCAATAAGATGCGACAAGACAAAATCCACGCGGCCGCCGGAGAACCCCGCGACTAGCCCCAAGATACTTCCAATCACCGCCGCGAGCGCGGTAGAGACGAAAGCGATTTTGAGCGTCACCCTGCCCCCGTATAATATCCTCGAAAACAAATCGCGCCCGATATAGTCGGTGCCCAGAATATGCTTGCTCGACGGACGCTCCATCACGCTCCAGATGTCCACAGAGGCATAATCCCACTTGGTCAACAACGGGGCGCATACGCATGCGATGACTATGACAATGCAAACAAAGAAACCCGCCACAGCGATCTTGTTCCTTGCCAGCCGCCTCAAAGCTCCCGTCCAGAGGCTATCGGAGAGGACGGCGCGCGTCGCAGGTTTCCCCACCATATCGCCCAAACCGGCCGCAACGCTAGAATCGTTCACTTCGCCTCACCCCCTGCCTTACCAAGCTCGCCCTTGGCGATCTTCGCTCCCGAAGCGACAATCTCCGTGACCTTGCTCCCCGCATAACGCAGCCTGATCTGCGGGTCGACAAGCGCATACAAAATATCGGCGACGATGTTCGTCGCGACGAGAATGACGGTGAGCATCACAGTGCACCCCAGAATCGTGAAATGATCCCTCACGCTGACGGAATTGAGCATCATAGACCCAAGTGCCGGAACAGTAAAGAAAAACTCAACGACCAGCGTCCCGAAAAGCAGCTGCGAAATAAGCCCGCCAAGAACCGAAATCACCGGAATAAGCGCGTTCTTCAACGCATGCCTGTAAATCACCGACGACTCGCCCAGCCCTTTCGAGCGTAACGCGGTGATGTATGGCTTTTCCAAAACCTCAAGCATGCTTGTGCGAGTCATGCGCACGATGGACGCAATCCCGCCTATAGATATGGTGAGCGCCGGCAAAATGAACGCGCGAGGCGTCGTATAGCTGTTGATCAACGGCAGAAGCCGCAAATAAAGCACCAAAATAAGCGTCAGCAAAATAGCGACCGCGTAGTTCGGTATCGTGGACAAAAACAAAGTCACGATATTGATGGCGCGGTCCCTCTTCGAATCCTTATGCACCGCCGCATAAGCGCCGACAGGGATTCCCACGACCAGAGTAAGACCGACCCCGCTCAGCAGCAGCAACAAAGTGTTGCGCCCCCGATACGCCAGCTCGTGCATCACATTCCGCCTGAAATTGACCGACCTGCTGAAATCAAAATGAAAAAAGATATTNAAGCAATATCGNATATACCTCGTGAAGAAATTGCTACCCGCGCCAAAGAACNTNTATATCGCATCGAGCGCGTCGCCGCCGCGGTCTATCTCCATATATTTTATCGACGAGCCCGGAAGCGTGTACAATAAGAAAAACACAATAAGCGTCACACCCAGGATGATCGGGATGATCATCAAAATGCGCCTTATTATGTACCTGACCATAGACTACCCTCCATATGAAGAGCGGGGAAGCCCCCGCTCTTCATCAGTTGCATCGATTGCAAAGCGATTGTGCAGCGCAGCCACAGCCTGCCCGGCGCGGTCACCGCTGTCCGTCAGCATTGACCGGCCCGTAGAGACCGCCCGCAGCCGCACAAAGCGCTAGCGCTAGCGCTAGTTCACCCAGTAAGTCGCCCTAAAGTCGACCCACTCGCCGGCCAGATAAGAAACGCTCAGATTCTGGTTTACGCCCAAAACGTTCAACATATCGACCAAGTTTTTGAACAAGAACTGCTCGTTGAGGATATCGACCATCTCCGAGATGCCCGCAACGCGGTTCGCCGCGTTCGGCTCTTCGGCCAGCGCCTGGGTGGTCTCATCGCCGTCGGTCAGCGCGCGCAGCCTCTCCACGCCCGCAGGATCGGGATTCCCGCTGCTGCCGCTGTTGTTGCCGCAATACTGCCACCACAAAGTGATGTCGGACACCGTCTCCGAGCTGCCCGTGAAGTCCACGGTGATGTCATACGCCGTATGGTCGAACCTATAGGTCAGCCATGAACCCGGATCGTATGTGAGGATCTGCGTCTTAATGCCGACCTCGTCCAGCATCGACTGGATGAGCTCCGCGCACATGACCATGTCGGCAGCGCCGTTGTTGATGAAGCGGAGCGGCCTGGTCTGAGTCCACTCGGCAAGCCCGGAACTGATGGCCAGCTCCCTCGCCAAATCAGGATTGTATCCGGACCCGTCATACATCCCCTTGTCAAAGTCCGCCTCGTTCGCGTTGCTCGCATAAACCGTGTACGGGCCTCTTGAAAGCGCGCCATAGTTGTTATATACGATCCTCAAAATAGGCTCGGGGTTGACAGCCAGGAGGACCGCCTTGCGCGCGTCAAGATTGTCAAAGAAAGGATTGTCGGGGTTCGTATTGTTGCAATAGAGAGTCCTCTGCGTGTATGCAGGCACCAAGCGAACGTCGATGTTTGGCAAGCTGTCCACATATTCGATCTCCTCGGACGGAACGGCGCTGATATCGACCTCGCCCGCTTCCAGAGCATTGACCCTCTGCGCATCCTCAGCCATGAAGCGATAATTGATCGTCTTTATCGGAAGCTTGCCGCCCCAATAATCGTCGCGGGCTTCAAGAATCAGATGGCTGTCGATGACATAATCGCTGACGGTGTAAGGCCCGGTGCCGACCGCAACCATCGAAACGGTGTCTGCATCGTATGAATCCTTGTCAAAAATCGGAATCGTATAGAACGAGTCGCGATAAGAAACCAGGAACTTGGAGAAGTGGAACTCGAGAGTATAATCGTCGATGATCTTGTTCTCGTCCTCAAGCATGTAAAGGAACCACGGCGGCTCGCCTTCCCTGTGGTTTGCGAGATACATGGAGAACAGCACATCCTCTGCGGTAAAGTCGCTACCGTTCGAGAACTTTACGCCCTCGCGCAGATGAATCGTCCAGACGCAGCCATCGGGAGATACTTCATATCCCGTCGCGAGGCGCCAGATGATGTTCTGCCGCGAACCGTCGACCGCCCACAGAGGCTCATAGACATGGAATATGCACTGTTGGGGCGCCCAGCCGTTCAAATACAGCGGGTTCAGCGTCCCGACGTCCGCCGTGATGGCCATGCTCACGGAGTCCCTTGCCGAAACGATGGACGTGTCGATTTCGCCGCCAACAGGCCCGCTGGGCGTGTTGTCGGTGCTTGTGTTGGTATTGCTGTTGGTGTTGCTGTCGGTGTTGGTATTGCTGTTGCTGTTGCTGTCGGTGTTCGCGTTGGTGTTGCTGTCGGTGTTGGTGTTCGCGTTGCTGTTATTGTCGTTGCTCTTGTTGCAGGCCGCGAGCATAAAGACCATAAGGCATATAACCAATAACGCGATAACCCTTCTTAGTGTCTTCTTCATTTTTTCCTCCTTAGTTGATGATTGACTTATATTTACAACACATGACAAAGTGACCTGCCGTGTGCTCTTCCAAAACTTGCGGCGCGGCGCATTCATCCGAAGCATATCTGCACCTCGCCATAAACCTGCAGCCCGGCTTCGGATTGATCGGCGACGTGATCTCGCCCTCCATGATGATGCGCTCGACCTGGCTGTGGATGTCGGGCTCCGGAATGGCCGAAAGCAGCGCCTTCGTATATGGATGGAGCGGATTGTCAAAAAGCTCCTCCGACGGCGCCATCTCCACCATGTTGCCAAGATACATGACGATGATATCGTTGGAAATATATTTGACGACTGACAAATCGTGCGTCACGAACATATACGCCAGCCCGCGCTCTTCCTGCAAATCGAGCATCAAATTGATGATCTGCGCCTGGATTGAAACGTCAAGGGCCGAAACAGGCTCGTCGCAAACGATGAACTTCGGCCTCAGCGCCAGCGCCCTCGCGACGCCGATGCGCTGCCTCCTGCCGCCATCGAGCTCGTGCGGATAAGCGTTCTCAAACCGCTTCGCAAGGCCGACGGTATCCATCAGACTGATCATTTCCGCCCTGATATCAGCCTTCGACATCTTGCCCTGGACCTTCATCGGCTCCGAAATAGTCTCGCTGACCGACTTACGCGGATTCAAGGACGAATAAGGATCCTGGAAAATGATCTGCATGTTCTCGCGCAGAGCCTTAAGCTCCTGCTTCGTGGGGTCGGAAACATCCTTGTCCTCAAAAAAGATCTTGCCGCCTGTCTTCTCGATCAGATGAATAATCGTCCTCCCGAGGGTAGTCTTCCCGCAACCGGACTCCCCGACGACGCCGATTGTCTTGCCGCGATCGAGCGTGAAGCTCACATCATCGACGGCATGCAGCGTCCCTCTGGGGTTTTTAAAATACTTCTTCAGATTCTGAACTTCCAATAATGCCATGCTCACTCGCCCCCCCGCTCAAAACATCTGACCAAATGGCCCGGCGCAACCTCATGCATGCTCGGCGGCGTCAACGCGCACTCCTCCGACGCATCCGGGCAACGTTCGCAAAATCTGCAGCCATCGGGCAACTGCGTTGGATCAGGCATCAGCCCCCTAATCGGCTTCAACCGCCTGTCCTTCGTCCTCAATCTGGGCAACGACCCAAACAAACCGATTGTATATGGATGCGTCGGATGGTCAAAAATATGCTCGACAGTACCATATTCGACGATCTCTCCGGCATATATGACGGCGACCGACTGGCAACTGCTGGCGACGACGCCCAAATCATGCGTGATCAAAATGACGGACGTCCCCATGCGATCTTTCAAATCCTGCATCATCTTCAAGACCTGCGCCTGAATCGTGACATCCAGCGCGGTCGTAGGCTCGTCCGCCAAAAGCAGCTCCGGGTTGCAAGCAAGGGCCATCGCAATGATGACGCGCTGCTTCATCCCGCCGGAGAATTGGTGCGGATATTCGCCATATCTCTCCATGGGAATCCCGACCATCTCAAGCATGTCGCAAGCCCGCTTCTCCGCTTCGGCCTTCGTGACGCTGTTGTGCAGCTTGATTGCCTCCGCGATCTGCCAACCGACAGTCTCGATTGGGTTGAGAGCCGTCATAGGATCTTGGAAAATCATGGAAATCCTGTTCCCGCGAATCTTGCGAATCTCGCTCTCGTTCATCGTCGTCAGCTCCTCGCCGTCGAAGATGATATTTCCGCTGCGGAACTTNGCGGGCGGAGTCGGNAAAATACGAAGGATCGAACGCGCGATNGTTGTCTTCCCCGCGCCCGTCTCGCCGACGAGCCCAAGCGTCTCGCCGCGCTTGACGTCCAAAGTGACGCCGCTGACGGCATGGACCACCGCAGCATCGGTGTGGTATTCCACCACCAAGTCTTTAATCTCAAGAATATTCTCAGACATTTAACAGCACCCCCCTAATCAAGTCTTAAGCCGCGGGTCGAGAGCGTCCCGAAGCCCATCGCCGAATAGGTTGAATGCAAGCACCGAAATCATGATGCACAAGCCCGGATAAAGCGCCAACTGCGGCTGCGACCTGATATAGCTCCTCGCGTCCGAAATCATCGCGCCCCACTCCGCGATCGGCGGCTGCGCGCCCAAGC
>WRMX01000034.1 GCA_009776905.1 Oscillospiraceae bacterium | reverse complement strand
CCATTTCTTTCTGTTAATGTAGATATTATCCTATATATTCCGATATCCATAACATCCCGATACCAATCGAGGTACACTTTCACTTCACGGCTCCCATTAATCGGCAAAGGTCTTAATGTGTTATTGAATGGCAATTCTCGGAAGGTGTACCAAATACCATCAATCAACATTTCAAGTACATACCCATCCCCATATAGATAGTGCTTATTTGACGAGGAGTTATTTGCTTATGACGTTGTTGTATTTTGTTTTAACGCTGAGCGGGTGGAACGGCTTGCCGCCGTCCTGGTAGAATTTGCCGAAAAACTCCAGGCATTGCAAGCGCATGTCGTGCACGAAGCAGCCCAGGAGGTTGAGGCCGAAGTTCAAAGCGTGTCCGAGGGCGAATATGATCAAAAACGTGACGATGTTGCCCGTCAGGACGCCCAGCTTGTTGAAGACCTGCGCGATGACGCCGCCCGCAAGCATCAGCGCCATGATACGCGAATATGAAAGGATGTCGCCGAAATATCCGGTTATGTTGTATAAGCTGCCAAGACCGCTCGCCAGCTTCCCGATGATGTTCGGCTTCGAGCGCCCGCCCGTCAGGACGATCATAGCGACGCCGACGATGGCGACCCACCAGGTCACGTTCAATGCGCCCAGCGCTATGCCTATGAATAGTATCCACCACGAGCCGATGTCGAAAATGGCATCCAGGACGTGGCCGTCCTTGATTTGCTTCTTAAAGCTGATCCCCATGCCGAAAAAGACATGGATGACCCCCAGCGCAAGGGCGCCTATCAACACTTCCATCGTGTTGTTCAACGGGTCGAAGAGCGCCGGCATTGAGAACTTGGCTCCGAAAAGCCCCGCAATCTGCTCCGGGGCGTCCCCGAAAAAGCCACCCGTCAGTATGCCGACGACGAACGTCGAAATCCCGCATAGCAAGAGCAGGTCGAAGAAGTTGCGCATGCCGCCTCTGGGCTTCTTGCGCTTGACGATTATCGCCGCGATCATCATAATGAGCCCATATCCGATGTCCGCCATCATCAGGCCGTAGAACAGGACGAAGAAAGGCATCATCGGCGGGTTCGGGTCAACGCCGTCGTATGCGGGCAGGCTGTACATTTCCGTGACCATCGTGAGCGGGCGCGTGACGGCGCTGTTGTTGAGGAGCACGGGGACCTTCTCGTATTCCTCGGGCGTGGGGTCCGTAAACTCCCAGGCGCACGAATACTTCCCGAGCATCTCCGCAAGCTGCGGCTCCGAACGCGCGGTCGCCCAGCCCGTGAGGACGACGGAATAGCGGGTGCCGAGCAGCTTTTCTCCGGCTTCCGCTCGTTCAATCTTCGTCCAGATGTGGTCGAAGCAAAGCTGCAGCGCCTCTCTATATTCCGCTGCGGCCGTTATCTGCGCGATGAGGTCGGCCTTCTCGCTCGCCAGCTCCACAAGACGCGCTTCCGCTTTTGCGATTTGCTCGCCCGCTGTTCCCGGTAGATGCCTGAGCGTGGTGAGCGCGAAACTGTATCTCCTTAAAACCTCCGCCAAAGCTGACTGCTTTTGGCGCAGGCAAACTATACACAGGTAATGCTGCTCCTTGTTAGATGAAACTGTGAACATGTCCGCTTCATCGACGGCGGAAGCAATATCTCCCCTCATCGCATCGAGGTCGACGGTCGCGGCGACCGCGCCAAGCATGACCGAGGTTGTCGAGGTCCCCTCGCTGTCGAGCGAAAGGTCGAGCCCCGCCCACGGCGTCAACGCTTCTATGAGGTTTTTCTCATTGGTCTCCTCCGCGGTCAGCCTGCGCACGTTGTCGTCCAATGTGACGAGCGTCTTGGACAGCTCCAGGCATATCGATGTGTCGCTCTCGCTGAGTAGCAGCTCCTCAGTGACGTCCGGCCTGGCGGCGAACATTCCGGTTTTAACCGGGACATATTTATTGAGGATTTCCATGCTCCGCGTCAGCGCGGCGTGCTCGGCGCGCCTTCGCTCCAGCTCGGCATCCTCCCGCCCGACCAGTTCCGCGAACTCAGGGTCCTCCAGCATCTCATCGGGCTCGGAAACCTCGACGCATCCAAGCAGCATGAGCTCGCGCAGGACGTCGTCCTTGTCCGTTCGCGAGACGAGCAGGCGGAGCTTCTTCATCTTTTCAATTGCCATCAGACGTTCACTATCCTTTCGATAATGAGCTGAGCGGCCTTGTCCAGCCTGCTCTCCGCGCGGGCGCGTAGTGCCGCTTGGCGGTTCGCGGTCGTCGAAGCCAGCTCCTGCGCTTGTTCCGCCGCTTTTTGGTCGGCAGCGTGTTTGAGGTGGGCAATCTCGGACTCGGCGCGGACGGCCGCCGAAGCTACCGATTCTTTGCCGGTCCTTTCGGCCGCTTCAACAGCCTCCCGTGCTTTTTGCTGTGCGTCCAGCTTGGCCTGGCGGGCTTCGTCCTCGGTCGCGCTGATGCTCTTTATCGCTTCTAATGACACCATACACACCTCCATAAAATCATGTGATGAGAAACATAACGTTTGACTCACATAAATATACATAATTTTCTACGAAATGACAAGCCTTATTTGAAAAAAAGATTTTCAAGCGTTTGTTTTTTACAACCTCGGTTCACACGCTTGCATAAGATGGCGCGAATTGTGGCTGTTTGCGAAAATGTTTCCATTGATATGCCAAAAGATATGTAGTATAGTAAGTAGCGGATTCACAACACAAATATAAAATTAGGTGATGCAACATGGCGACATCGACTACTGCAACGGATTCGACCACTGCTACAGCAACTACAACAACAGCGACCGAGCCTGCGGCTGCTGATACTGCTTCAACATCGGCTGCGACTTCGGCTGCGACGGCTAGACCGGCATCAACAAGAACTAGAAAGCGGCGCATCGGAGACAGGCGTGAGGGGAGGCGCCTGCGCACGCTCCCCTCATACAACGCGTTGACGCCGTTCATCATGAAAAAGAAGAACGACGCCAACAACTTTCTGTCCGATTCGATTGAAATATCAGAAATAGAAAAATACCTTCGCAACAAAAGAATCAACGGCTACCCCGGCATCGGCATTTTGCACTTGTTCATTGCCGCGTACATCAGGGTCGTCTCGCAATATCCCGGCGTAAACAGGTTCGTCTCCGGGCAAAGGATCTTTGCAAGGCACGAAATCGAATACCTTATGACCATTAAAAAAGAAATGAAGGTCGACGCGGAAGAGACCACGGTCAAAATGTCCTTCACTCCATGGGACACGATCGACGACGTGTACCGCAAATTCAACGCGGAAGTTGAGAAAGTGCGCAACGCCGGCGAGGACACGGGCACGGACGACGCCGCAAACATGCTAATGAAATTCCCGAGGCTCATCTTGAAGTTCATCATCTGCTTCCTCGGGATTTTGGACTACTTCGGCAGGGTGCCGAAATCGCTCATAGAGGCGAGCCCTTTCCATGGGTCCATGATCATCACCGACCTCGGCTCCATCGGCTCCCCAGCCCTATACCACCATCTTTACAACTTTGGGAATATCCCGGTTTTCATTGCCATCGGCACCAAGCAAAAGAGGTTGGAGCTCAACGCGGACGGCAGCGTTGCCGAGCGCAAGTATGTTGAATATAAGTGCGTGATGGACGAGCGCATCGTCGATGGGTTCTACTTTTCGCAGGTCGTCAAGTATTTCAAGACTTTGCTGAAAAAGCCGCAGGTCCTGGAAGAGCCCCCCGAAACGGTGGTCGAAGACATCGACTGACTATTTCGTCTTGTATGCTTGCGGTAAAAAGGGATGAGTCTTCGGCACAGTCCATTTACATAATAACATGAGGCTCCGAAATATAAACCATACGCGCTTCGCAACACTAAAAACAACAAAATGCTTACAATAGGTATTAGCGTAGCATGCGCCTACGTTTGTACCTATTGTAAAATATCCGATAGCGGTATTGTCCTGATAAATTCTTCCATGTACTCCCAATCCGGTTTCCCGTTGGCATTTGGCAAGTATACAATTTCGTTACCCAGCGCAGTTTTCGAACACATATCGGTAAATCGATACTTGCTGCACACTTTGCCAATAACAGTAGCCAAAAACAACCCCGAAATCTCATTCATATTTTCGTGCCTTACTATGGTGATCGAAGAACCTCCGCCACCCCTGCCCAGAAAATCTGTCTTCTGATAAAATGTAGAACCATCTACCGCGCTCACCGTAATGCAATTTCCTGCATCAAGGATGTCTCCGTCTCTTGGGCTCACATAGCCCAATACGCCGTTGTTTCTGTTACCGGAAGCCACAAATGGCGTATCTCCATCGTCATATTTGGCAAATGCTCTTTTTTGCGGTTTTGGACATAGCCAGTTTTTAATGGAGAAGGCCTGCCAGTTTGATGTGTCAACATCACTAGGCACTCCATTTTCTTCTCTCCTTAACTCGTCTATCCGCGTTCTAATCTCTGCCTCAACCTGTGTATACTCGCGTTTTGTAGAATATAGCATCTCGCTGACCAGCTTGTCTTTAAACTCCTGCGCATCTATTCCTTTCAGAAACAAAACATAATCAAACACTGTCTTTTTAAAATCGTCGATGCAAACTGTGTATTCGTCTTTTTTCAAGACATAGCTCAGACTATTCTTTGGGTCCAGCCATTGAATTGTGTTGCTGCCATTTTGCTGGTATACGATGTCGATCCATTTGTCCTCAATGTCCTGCCATTTGCCTTTAACATCATGTCGCCCCTGGTTCTTAACAGTTTCAAAACCGTCATCCTCCATATAGCACGCGAATATCTGCTTATCGTTTTGCGGGATTCCTGATCTGAAAATAAAGATAGATGCCGTTACGCCTGAAAATACGTTTTCGGGGAGTTTGATTATTTTTATTATTCTATGCTTTGAGGTAATCGTTTTCGCCTTGCTCTTATTCTTCTCCAGCTTGTTGTCAGGTAAAATGAAAGCGCACAAAATATCCTTTTTTACATTATCGAGCACATTTTCAACAATATTTAAACATCCATATTTGTTCTCAAACGGCGGATTCATCATCACCTTTGTTATATGATTCACCTTTAGGGTCGTGCTGCCATCTGCATTACCTATAAAACTCTTTGACCTAATCCAAGCGCAGGCTTCTGTCGTTCGTGAATCAAGCTGCTCCAGGTTGGTTTTTCCGTCTTTATGTATCAGCATATTGGCGCATGCAAGGGCGAATATCTCCCTATCGAATTCAATCCCGAACAACTGACAGTCCTGAATAGCTTTTGCCTTATTTGTACTGATTCCCCCGGCTTCCTTAATCATGTTGCACATGGCTTTCACAAGAAATGCTCCGGAACCGCAGGCGGCGTCCAAGATCCTGTCGTCCTTGTCTATATCTATAAGCCTATACATAAATGATGTAATGTGGTCAGGCGTAAAGACTTGGCCTTTTTCGGCCTTGCCTTTATATCTGGTAAACTCATTAAAGAAGATAGCCATAACATCTTCGCCATTCCAATAATCAGAGTTTATGCAATCTGAGATTTCACCGACCCAATCAATGAAACAGTTAATAGCATTCTGATTTTCTGTAGAATTTTTCTTAATTTCTGAGAAGACTTCCAACAGTATATTGAGTTTGTTGATTTGGCTTGGCAGATTTTGAAATGACTTTTCCAGCGTGGAATGAATAGATGCGTGAAATGTTTGGTAATTCATGCCTTTTGTTAGGACCGCTCCATATCTTTTTGCAACCAAAGCGCACGCAGTAAAGACCATTCTGTGATATAAGTTTTTGATACCGAAATCAAAATGCAGACAATCGTTAATTCTCTTTGTCAGGTTGTATATAAGTTGCTTGTCGATTCTATTGTCCGTAAAAAAAGAAAGATAGTATTCCTTATTTTGCAATGTCGTTTGAACGGCTATCTCTTCATTGTTCTTAAATGCACGAATTTCGGCACCATTGTATAGTATTCCCATAACATCTTTATATTTCGTATGAGCAATAGAGCAATTTTTCAGCAGTTCATCAGCTTGCTTCTCTTTAATTTCGACTTTCGTGGATTTTGTTTCAAGAATAATCGCCGGAAACGTAGTGTTATTTGGCAAATACCAACCATCAGGTCTATCTGCGACTCCCTTGAACCCCAACGAGTTGAATGATGTGTTTTGCCCTACACCGGCGCGAACCGTGTCGGTGTCGCTGAATTTTAATATTTCATTCGCATAATCCCTCACTTGATCTTCAGTCATTTCTTTCATTAAAAACACCCCTTCATTAGCACAAACAAGTTTGTGGACTGTCCATTATGGTTACATATTTGCATCATATCACTCCTGGTGTCCAATAAACCTCCCTGTTGATGATGAAAGCGACTAAATCAGAAAAAACCGACAATTCAAGCTCGAAGGAATAAATCTCAAAACACAGCAAAAGGTCGACACATCAAGACCAATGAAAAATACCTACACCCACCCTGTTGGGTGTTTTGATAATTATTTACCGTAAAACATTTTTTATCAATCACGCATCTATTCCTCGTCCACGTCGTCCTCGTCTTCGTCGTCCTCGTCTTCGTCGTCCTCGTTCTCGTCGTCGCCGTCATAGTCTTCGTCTTCGTCTTCGTCCTCGTCGTCCTCCTCGTCTTCGTCCTCGTCCTCGTCGTCCTCGTCCTCGCCATCGGGCTGCGGCTCATCCAAAGCGCCCGACGGAATGAGCACGCCATCGTCGTCCTCATAAGCTCCAGGCCTGTAAGAGCCGGACCGGATCCCCAGCACGACCTCCCTGACAGACAATGCCAGAACGACGGCTGTAATGGCGATGAACGCACCGATAATGACGACCCTCAGCGTGGGGTCCAGCCCGCTCTCGGAGCCGGACGTCTCCCTTATGAGCGGCAGAATAATATAAAATATCATATACGCGCAACAGGCCAGACGCACGAAGATGCGCATCTGCGCCCTTTGCGCCTTTTGTTGAGCCGACCTTGGGCGGCTACCGAACAATGGCATATAAATGATTGTTCCTTTCAAGTATTTAGCGAAGCAATTCCGTTTACCATAACGAAAGTAAATGTCGAACAATGAAAATCAGGACGAGAGCGTTGTAATGTGTAGCAACGCTCCAAAAAGCGGAACCCGCGTGTTCCGGCTTATTCGCTTTTGTTGATGTCGCGAGGCGCTAAGGCAATATGCCGCACTCACTTCATCCTCAATACGGCCTTGATCGCCTTGCCGCCCGTCGACTCGAGCATCGCTGTGTTTATATCGTCGAAATCGTAATACGTGATCAGCTTGTCAAACGGGAACCTGCCCGCCTTGTAATGCCGCAGCAGCTCCGGGATGAACAGCTTCGGGACGGAATCCCCCTCGACTACGCCCAAGAGCGACTTCGCGTGCCCCATGATGTCCATCTCTACATTGAGCACGGCGTCCCCTCCCCCGCCGACGACGACGGTCGGGCTGCCCGAACGCGTACAGTTGAGCGCCATTTTCAGACAGACGTCATTGCCGGAAGCGTCGACGGAACAATCCGCGCCGCGTCCGGTGATTTTTTTAATCTCGGCTGGCGCGTCGGGCGTGGCGGATGTGTTGACGACATGCGTGGCGCCAAGCTCCAGAGCCATTTCCAGCCGCGACTGCACGCGGTCCACGGCAACGATCGTTCCGCAGTTTGAAATCTTTGCAGCCATGACGGCGCTGAGCCCGACCCCTCCGCAGCCGAACACCGCGATGGCCGAGCCCGGCCGAGGTTTCAGCCTGTTCAGCACGGCGCCCGCTCCGGTTTGTATCCCGCAGCCCAACGGCCCGGTAATCTCCAGCGGGACATCGTCCGGTATCATCACCGCGCCGCGCTCGTTGACGACGGCATATTCGGCAAAAGACGATTGCCCGAACAGCGTCGGAATCGACATGCCGTTCTGCGACAGCCTCGAAGTCCCGTCTGCCTGGACGCCTCCGAAGTTTATCGTCTCAAACATGTCGCAAAGCGTTGGCTTCCCTTCGGTGCAACTCGCGCACTTCCCGCAGCTCCCATATGAAAACGCGACCCTGTCCCCCGGCTTGAACTCCCTGACGTCGGTTCCGACCTTCTCTACGATGCCGCAACCCTCATGGCCGAGCACGGCCGGCAAGCGCACGGGCATGGCCTGCGTCCTGATGAGCTCGTCCGTGCGGCAATAGCCGCTGGCGGCGACCTTCACTAGCATCTCGTCGGCATGCGGCTCTTCGAGGTCGATTTCCTCGATCACATATAGGCTGTTTGGCTCTTTGATGAGCGCAGCTCTGATCTTCATGATGTGCTACCTCCTCTGCTCCACGCTTAAGTATGATAATTTTTTGTTCAATATCGATTTTGACAGCCTGGCCTTTTCATTTGGCATGTGGTCAAAGATGAACTGGAACCCGTAATCAAACTTTCCGACCTTTGACCGCGCGAAATTTGAGCTGCGCACGAGCTTCGCGGGCAGCAGAAACGTATCCCATGTCCCCAGGGCAAACTCGATCAAGTAATATGGATCGAATTCGGATTTCAGCACTATATTGGATATAATGCTCAGCCCGCCCGAGCTGATGTCGAAGCTCATGTCTGTCAGCGCGGGCCGCCCTATGGGCTTCATGTACTTCGCTTCCGGAATCTGGTCCTCCGGCAACCCATATACCTTGACCTCCACGCGGATCTCGTCGCGTTCGTAAGTGCGGCGGTTCGTCTCCTCGATTCCTCCGATCATATCGATGACCACCATGTCGGTGTACATCTTGCCGGACGCGCGGCCTGACAACGTGTATATGTACTCGCCTCGCGTAAAAGAAACGCTCATCATGGCTTCTTGATCCAGCTTGCCGTAATCCCTATTTAGCTTGGAGCATTGCACGATGAATGATGTTTCGTTCACGATGTCGTAAAGGTCATAGAACGTCGCGTCATATATGGCGTCTTCTCCATCCAGCGCCATCTTGACTTTGATTTGAAGGTTCGTGCCGCGCTCTATGTATCTCAATACCATCTTCTACCGCCTCCGTTCGGTTATGATTGCAAGGTCACAGCGTCGTCGCGAATCCGCCGTCGACGGAAATGTACCAGCCGTTCATATAGTCGGACGCGCGGCTCGCAAGGAAAACGATGGCCCCCATCAAATCGTGCGACGTCCCCCAGCGCCCCAGCGGAATGCGGTTGGTGATTTTGTCATAAAACTCCTTGTTGTCGCTGATAGCGGCGTTCATCTCCGAATAGAAGAACCCCGGGCAAAGCGCGTTGACCTGGATGTTGTATTTGCCAAAATCGCTCGCGAAATAGCGCGTGATGCCGATGACGCCGTGCTTCGCGATGACGTATGGCGGGCATGTGGCGTCAGCTGTGAACGACAGCGCGGAGCCGATGTTGATGATCTTGCCCCCGCCGCTCTTTGCCATCACCTTCCCAACCTCGTGCCCCATGTAGTAAGTCGCGTTGAGCTGGATGTCCATTACCCTTCTGTATTCTTCGTCGGGGAACGTCATAATATCCTCAAAATGGTTGGTCCCGGCATTGTTGACGAGTATGTCTATCTTGCCATATTTGTCGAGGCAGGTCTTGACGATTGCATCGATGTACCCTTTATCCGCGAGGTCGCCGCGCAGGAATTCGACCCGCCGCCCCTCCGCCTCGACTAGCGACTTCACCTCCGCGACGTCGTCCGTGTAGTGCGGGATGAACAGGTCGGCCCCCGCTTTGGCGAAAGCGGTGGCATATGCCATGCCCAATCCCTGGTTCGCTCCGGTCACCATGGCGACCTTGCCCTTCAAGCTGAAATAATCGAGCGAAAATTCTCTGATATCCGCCATGAAAATACCTCCATTAAAATAAATAGAAAATTGTGAAACTTACGGAAGCGCAATGCATGCTCCTATGGGCCGTGGTTGCTTTGATTAGTCCAAGGATATCCTGAAGGGGCGGCAATCTGCCGCCCGCTAAATGCGGCGTTTCACAATCATTTAAATCTGCAGCCCCAGCAGTTCCGCGATCTGCTCCGCGATGCCCTTCGGGTCCATGCGGTAATAACTGTAGACCTCGTCCGTGTCGCCCAAGATGGCGAACTCGTCCGGCAGTCCGATGCGCTTGAACTTGCCGCTGAAGCCCGCTTCCAACAGGTATTCCGCGACGGCCCCGCCGAGCCCGCCATTGATCGAATGCTCCTCGACCGTCACGACGCATCCCGTCTCACGCGCGCATTTTATCAGCATCTCAGTGTCCATCGGCTTGATCGTGTGCATGTCGATGACCCTTGCGTTGATCCCGTGCTTCTCCTGCAGGATTTTTGCGCCCATCATCGACCAATACACGCTCGAGCCCGCCGAGATGATCGTTAAATCATCTCCCGGTAGCGTCTCGATCGCCTTGCCGATCTCATATTCATAGTCCCCGGACGCATATACGTTCGGAGAGCCGCCCCTGTCGATGCGGATGATCATCGGTCCTTGGAATTCCATCGACTTTCTGATGATCTTGCAGCACTGGTCCGCGTCCGCGGGGACGCAAATGGTGAGGTTCGGAATCGCTCTGTATAAAGCGAGGTCCGCGATGCAATTGTGCGTCGGCCCCCCGCCCGCCGTCAGCCCGGCGTGGGTGCCGATGAGCCTGACGTTCACGTTGTTGTACGCGACGTCGGTGTGGATCTGGTCTGCGGCGCGCAGCGGCAAAAACGGGCCGAACACCTGCGAGAAGACAGTCAAGCCCGATAAAGCCAACCCTGCGGAAGCGCCCACCTGGTTTGGCTCCGCGATGCCAAAGTTGAAGCAGCGCTCAGGATATTTAGCCAGCAGTTTCCCCGCCGACGACGATGGCGCGACGTTGTCCGTATATGTGAATACAAAGTCGATGCCCTCCTCCGCCATGCGGAAAAGTTCCTCGCCATATGCCTCGCGCGCGCTGGAAAGCATCTGGTCAAAATTGAATGTGGTTTGTACGGCCATTATCTCACCCTCCTGCTCTTCTCGACGGATACCAGCGCCCGCTCGAGGTCCTCCTTGGATATCGCCCCGCCGTGCCATCTGTAGTCGCCTTCCATGAAGTCCACGCCCTTGCCCTTGATGGTGTTTGCGATGATGAATATTGGCTTCCTCCTGTAATCCGGCTCGACCGGCGGAAGGTCTTGCAAGGCCTGGCAGACTTCGTACATGTTGTTCCCGTTGATCGTCCTGACGTCCCATCCGAACGCGCGGATTTTTTCATCCAGCGGGTCGAGGTTCATGACGTCGCGGGTGAAGCCCGTCATCGACACGCCGTTCTTGTCGCATATGCACACGAGGTTGCCAAGCTGGTGGTGCGCGGCGGCCATCATGGCCTCCCAGTTCGTCCCCTCATCGAGCTCTCCGTCGCCCGTGATGACGAACGTGCGCCAGTTTTTCTTTTGCTTGCGCGCGCCGAGCGCAAGGCCGAGCCCGATTGGCAGCCCATGCCCGAGCGACCCCGCCGAGACTTCGATCTGCGGGCAATAGAGGCGGTTCGAGTGCATCCCGAACACCGCCGTCTCCTGCGTCTCGAAATGCTCGACCATGTAATCGATGGTGTAAGCGCCCAAATCGGCAAATATCGTGTAGAGGGTTTCGCTGCAATGCGCCTTCGACAGCACGAGCCTGTCGCGGTCCTCCCATTTCGGCCGCGCTACGTCATAATTCAAATACTTGTAATAAAGGGCCACGCAAATCTCGACGATTGAAAGCTCTCCGCCGAGATGCCCCATGCCGATGCGGTGGACGAAGTTGAGCAGGTCCTTGCGGATCTTCACGCACTTGTCCTCCAGTTCCTTGACCATTTCCAAATCGATGTTATAGTTTCTCAAGAAAAATCACTCCCCTTCGAATGTTTGATTTCATTTTAAGCGTCAATATAACAAAACTCGTATATCGCCTTTAAAGGCATCATTCCCCTTCGAATTCGTTGCATTTGATGAGAATTTTCGGGTATTTCCCCGACACCTGAACCTTGAAGGCTTCCTCGATGTCGTCAAGGTCGAACGTCGCGGTGATGAAATCGTCGAGCTGCATCCTCGGCATGACCTGCGCCGCGCGTGGAAACGCATACGGCGAAATGTTCGTGCCGGTGATCGTCAGCTCGTTCTCGTAGCAGTATTTATATAGGTTGAGCGGCATCTCATACTCATTGGGATAGATGGCGACGTAGAGGAGCATCCCGCCCTTGGACGTGATGGCCGGCAGCGACACCGCCGCCCTGACAGCGCCCGAGCAATCCACGACGACGTCGTACCCGCGCCCGTTAGTGATCTCCATCGCGGTTTTCACCATGTCCTGCGACATCGGGTCCACGACGACGTCTGCGCCGAATTTCTTCGCAAGCTCCCTTCTTTCGGCAATCGGTTCAAACAACGTGAGGTCCACGGCGCCCATCATCTTGATGGCCTGCAGCGCGAAGAGCCCGATGGGGCCGCCGCCGCAAATGGCCACGCGCTGCCCGATCCTGGGGCCGATCTTGTCGACGATCCTGACAGCAACAGACACCGGCTCCAAAAGGCAGCCCTTTTTCAGGCTGACGTCGTCGGGGAGCTTAAACACTTGCGATTCGTGCCATGTCACGTATTCGGACATGCAAGGCTGGTTCGTCTCGCCCGCAAACTCGCAAAACTGTTCCTGCCCGTTGCGGCAATAGTAGCAAGTGCCGCAGAAATGCATGAAGTTGCCCGCGACGCGGTCGCCGACCTTCAAGCCTTTCTTGGTCGCGTTTTTCCCGACTTCGACGATGACTCCCGACATCTCGTGCCCCAGCCCGAAGGGCACGTCCCAGCCGAACGGGTTTTCCTGGATGTGGTGGGGGTCGGAGCCGCAGATCGAGCAATACGCGACCTTGATCTTCACTTGCTCGTCGCCGAGGGCCGGCTCCGGGATGTCGCAGATCTGCACGATCCCCCTGTCGGCATCGTTAGCAGCCTTCAAGCTGCCGATTTTCAAAACGGTCGCTGACTTCATACCTAAAACCATTCCTTTCGATTTGATACAATGGATTATTGATGTCGAATTTGTTGACTCTGTTGGTGCTGTGCGCCCGTCAGTTCGTCGTGAACCTGAACGCCCATTTGCGCGCGGAATCTACAGGCGGGAGTCCGTCCAGCCACGCCTGATAATCAGTCTCGTGCATCTTTTCGCGAGCCAGATAGTCGCAATACATGTCGTCGAACCCGACAAAGTACACAAGATGGTAACCATAATCAGCGGTCCGAATCAGCTTGTAATCGCCGACCTGCCTCCCCTCCTCGAAGAGCCAATCCTCAATCTCCTTCGCCATCTTGTTGTTGGCAGCATTCTTCGTGACCAAATCATAGAAGCCGCCCTCCGTCTCATCTGAGGAATATTCCTCCATCAGAGCGATCAGCGCATCCTCCGACGCGCCATCCTCTTCAAACAGGCGCAGGGCCTCTTCCGCCTGCCCCCTCGCCACGTCGTCGACTATGTCGAAAGCTTGGAGATATGCCGGGTCGTCCTTGCCCTCCTCAAACTCGCTCGGGTCAAGCTCCTGGCGCTGCACCAATATCTGGCGCATCTCGACCATCCTATATTGGTTCGGGTCCCTGTCGATGAAATACACAAGATACCCGCCGGTCGTCATGCCAATGGACGTGCAGTCGCCGGGCTGGCGATCCGCTTCCCTCAGCCAAGGCCCGTATGTGTCGCCGAGCCAAGACCCGGGATACACCCTCAACGTGGAATCATAGTCACTGTAGCTGCTTTCGTTGGCTTCTCTCGCGGCCGCGATGAAATCCTCCTCGCTCTCGATCCCGTCGGCGATCGCCGCCGCCCTTTCGTATGAATCTTCCAGCGCGGCATCTTTTGCGGCTTCATACTCCTCTTCGGTTTCATAATCCTCTTCGAGGACGGTATCTGCCGAGAGCAGGAAATACCTGAATGTGAAGCTGTCGAGGCTGTCGCGGTTTTCGTCGTAATACTCTGCGAGCTCGCTGTCGCTATAAGTCAGAGAGTCCGAAATGTACGTGGCGTAGCCCGAAGCGAGGTTCACGAACTCCATGACGTTGCGGAAGCTCTTCTCATTCATGCTTATGCCGTAATACGCCTGGATGTATTCGTCGAACGACGGATACCCCAGCAGCTCGGAGTATTGCTTATATAGCTCGATCTCTTCATCGATCGATTGCCGCATCTCGTCTGTCATTGCGTAGCCGGCCGCCTCTGCGGCATTATAATACTTCACGAGCTCGGAGACTTGCTCGATGGCATATGACGTGAAGAAGTCCGCCCACGTCTCGCCCGTCTCCTCGTTGTATATCTGGCTTGCGAGCGCTTTGTCCGTCGAAGGCAGCATTCCGGAAGCGTAATCGCCGTAATTGTTGTTGATGTATGTCTGGTAGTCCCTGTTCGCGTTATTGAAGAAAAAGTCAAACTCCGCGGCCGTGAAATCGACCCCGCCGATCGTGATCGCAGTCATCGTGCGGCGGATGAACTTTGAGTTCAAAATGAGCGCTCCCGCTAAGAGCAGCGCAAATACTATTACTACCACCAGCGCGATGATTCTGACCTTTTTCTTTTCTTTTTGCTCCTGAAGGGCCCTTTCCTCACGGCGGTTGGCCTTCACGATCTTCTTGTTGTTGGTTGCTTCACTCATAAATCTGTCAGTCCTTTATGTGTTCTTATGTGTCGTTGCCCATGGCAGGGTTCCACCCGCGGCTTAGGCTCCGTGCGATGTATTATACTTTATTTTCCACACTCATGCAAGCTAAAAAACTATAAGTTACAATTGCACGCCCGGCGAGGTACGCAAGGGCGCAAGAGTAGCACTATAAACAAACGGAAATGATAAACACGATAAATTATTTGCATAACGGCCAAGCATATGGTAGACTGTGCGCATCAAGTAAAACCGTCGGAAAAATCACGCTAATCGCATATGTTGCCACGCAATTACGAGGTATGTATATGAAAAGATTGATATCATTGCTGCTGCTGCTCTCGCTGTGCCTTACCGTCGCCGCATGTGGGGACATTTCATTACCCGGCTTTCTTAAGACAGGAAAGCCCGAAACGGCCGAGGAGCAAGACTCCGATTCCGGCCCAATCTCCCCTTTTGACGATTTGCTAAACGAGAATTCAATGGATTCGGATGCCCAGCCTGGAATATCTCCCCAGCCGAAGCCAAGCGAAGAGCAGCCTCCCGATGACGCGACGGAGGCCTCAAGCGCTCAGCAGCAACAGGCTTCCGATTCAGCGGCGCCGCAATCACCGTCGCCGTCGCCAGAGCCGAATGACGCGGACCAACAGACCCCTTCGCCAACGCCGAAGCCGAATGCCGCGGACCAACAGACACCCTCGCCTTCGCCGAAGCCGAATGACGCGGACCAACAGACCCCCTCGCCTTCGCCGAAGCCGCCTGTCAATAACGCCGCTGAGCCAAAGCTGCCCGCCGTGTTTTCTTCGCTGCCGCAGTTTTGGTTTGGGAGCGGAGTCGGCGGATGGGGCACAACCGTAGAGATATATGCTGACGGTACATTCTACGGATTTTTTCACGACTCGGACATGGGCGATGACGGCCCCGGCTACCCTTACGGCACGAGATATGAGTGCGGTTTCAGCGGAAAGTTCACAGATATCTATGCCATCAGCGATTATGAATATTCAATGCGCATCGAATATCTCAACATAGAAGATGCAATCGAGCGCATAGAGGACGGCGTCAGGATAATACCATCAGGCCCCTATGGATTCGACGATGCGTATGAGTTCCGATTGTATCTGCCAGGCAGAAATACCTATGATTTGCCGGAACAGTTCATTTGGTGGGTCGCTTCACCGATGGCATGGAGCGACGTGCCTGATGTGCTGCCGTTCTACGGGTTGTATAACATTGGCGGCGAAGCAGGGTTTTTCGGATAGTTCTGCTGCGCGGACGCGGGGTCCGTTTCCAGCATAACTATAAACTTGGGACTCTTGAACATATCCACCGTTGTGAGAACCTGGAGGAACCCGCGACATCGGGTTTGTGCGGGGTGGAACCCCTCCTCAACAACATTACCGGGATTTGGTGATAATGGGAAAACCTACAGCGATAATCACAGACGTCAAATACCGAATGACACCCTCGGTCATACGCGACCTTGGCGAATCGGGAGTGCGCGTCGTTGCTTGCCACAGAGCTGGCGGTGACGATCCTCCACTTGGCTTCTATAGCAAACATGCAGCGCAGAAATGGACAATATCTCCCTTTGATTACGAAGATGCGCTTTATGACATATGCTACAATATATACAAGAGCGACGGCGCGCGGCCGGCGCTACTTCCCATCGGCGCCGCGACTCTTGCGCTTTTTGCCAATAGCTCGGTCCGCAAACGCTTTTCGTCCGTATGCGGCCTTCTTATTCCCACGACCGAGCAGTTGGCGCTGCTGAATAATAAGTCGTTGTTGTCAGCACTTGCTGATTCCCTCGACATTCCCATACCGCGTTCGTATTTTCCCGAAACAACCGAAGCGGCATTGGCAACCGAGACGCCCGCAGCATCAATACCGAACGCTATGACAGCAGCGACCGGCGCGACTCCTGCGAGCTACGCATCCATGCCGAATGACGTGGCCGCGGCGGCCGACGCATTCGAAAGTGTCGCCGATTCCATCCCCCTGCCATGCATCGTCAAGCCGCGTTGGGGCGAAGGCTTGGGCCTCACCGCTTTAAAACGCTATGTCATAGCTCGGACAAAAGATGAGCTCATTCACGCCTTTATGTATTTCTCAGAACTTGCCCACGAGCCTCCAATAGTCCAAGAATATCTACCGGGCTCCGGTTATGGCTGTTCGGTCCTGGCAAAAAGAGGCGAAATCATCAGGAGCATCTGCCATCGTCGTATACGCGAATACCCCGTGTCGGGCGGCCCTTCGACATGCTGCGACGTAATATCGGCGCCGCATCTGGAAGCGATGGCTGAGCAGATTGCGCGCGCCATCGGCCTGAACGGGCCGGCTATGTTCGAGTTTAAGGACGATGCCGACGGCCATCCGCGCTTGCTTGAATGCAACCCGCGCGTTTGGGGCAGCTACCCCCTCACCCGCGTTTCCAAAAGCGGCTTTTCCTATGCATGGTTCGTTTTGTCATACAACGCTGCCAATCCTGATGCGCTCCTCCCGCTCCCGCAACGGCCTGAGATAATGAAGCGCAGAATGGTTTTTTTCCCTTCCGATTTCGCGGCTGCAAAAGGTTATCTCCGCAGCGGCAATAAGAAGCTCGCGCTCGGAGCGGTCGCGGATTTTTTGAATCCGAGCGTCAAGGACGGCCTCTTTGAATGGCGCGACATGCGCCCGGCTTTCAGCTATTGGCGCTCCCTGACAAAACGCTGAATGCCACAACAGGTCACGGAAACCATTCCTTATTTATATGTAGGGGCGATTATCAATCGCCTAAGATTGTTCGATAATCGTCCGCAAATTGGCATGTAGGGGCGATTATCAATCGCCAAAGACTGTTCGATAATCGTCCGCAAATTGGCATGTAGGGGCGATTATCAATCGCCAAAGATTGTTCGATAATCGTCCGCAAATTGGCATGTAGGGGTGAGGCTTGCCTCGACCGATTTCAGGTGAAATAGGAAATATACCATGCAAACAGACGAAACAATCCGAATGCGCATCGACCTCCACACCCATACGCGCCTCTCCAACGACGGGCGCTCCACTATGGAGGAGCTTGCGGCCGCTGCCTCGGCAAAGGCGCTTGATGCGCTCGTCATCACTGACCACAACGCTTGCGCGCTCGATGCGCCCGTTCGCATCGGCGATGTGTGGCTGTTCCCAGGCTGCGAAATATCTACCGATGCGGGGCATATACTCGGGCTGTTCCTCGATAAAATGCCCGACATAGCCGCACTGCGCTCAAACGGGCTGCCAAAGGCCGCCGACGCAGTCGCAATGCTGAAAGACTGCGGAGCCGTCACGGTGTTGGCGCATCCGTTCGCGAATAAGAGCGCCCTGCTCAACGCGTCGGCCGATTCTGTCGAGTCCGCAAAAACAGACACGCCGGTCGATTGCGTTGAGAGCGTCAAGACGACCACGACGGCCGATTCAGTCAAGAGAGCTAATACGACCACGTCGGCCGATTCAGTCAAGAGCGCTAATACGGCCACGCCGGCCGAGTGCATTGAGTCCGCAAACGCCAGGGCATACTTCAAAAATACGGATGCCAATGCACAAGCCGGCGCGCTAGCCTTTTCCCTCGCACGTCCGCAAACGGGCGGCAGCGATGCGCATTGCGCAAAAGAAGTCGGCAACGCTTATGCTCTCATCGACGCGTCCGATGCCTCTATGAATGCCCTGCGCGAGGCGATTCTCAACGGTAGCTGCGTTCCGGTCATCGAGCGGAACACCCCCCGCCGCCTAAAGGGCTTTTCCCAGTTCCGCCAATCCTGCCTCAGCCGCAACCCATTGCGGATTCTCAAAGGTATGGCATATATCGGGTATTGTATAGTCCTCGATATAATACGTAGGCCGCCCCGCCCGAACGTGTCCTCGAAAGCATAATCAAAACGAAAACCTTACAAGGAGCAACTTGCAAAATGAGCATATACGGCAAATTGATGAAGACAGCGCGCGCTGCGAAACATAAGCTAACGGCAATCAATGCAAAACCTGTATATATCTCCCCCGTCAGACGCATTGGCCATGTAGCGACGAAGCAGCGGGTGTGCGCCATGACGTTCGACGACGGCCCCTGCCTGATGCCGCCATCAGAGAAGCCCGGCGGCGATGCTCTGACGCTCGAGCTTCTACGCACATTGGAAGAATACAACGCATTTGGCACATTCGACGTCGTCGGAGACACGTCGTGCAATTATCCCGACAAAGCCGGCCGCAGTGGGACGGCTGCCTGGGGCGGCATCAAATACGACCATTACCCCGACATCGGGCAGGATTCGCTCGGCGGCGCGGCTCATACGCAAGACATCGTACGCAGAATAATAAATGGCGGACATGCCATCACGAACCACGGCTTCGCGCATATCCTCTTTGGGCGAAAAAATCTCGTGTATGAAGGCAGGGCTTATTCTCAAAACATCGACGAGGTCATTAACGACCTGCGGCGCCTCCATGAGCTCATCCTCGAACAGCATGGATATGAAATGAAATTCGCCCGCCCCGCGCATTATGTCGACTCCATTCCCGATGGCTTCAACAGCTATGATGCCTATGCCGCAATGGGCTACACGTATATGGCCGCGGATTTTGACGGCGCCGGATGGCTGCCGCTTTCCACATATAAAGATGAAGTCGATGCGATGGTGCTGCCGATCAAGCACGCGCTGGAAGCGAACCCCGATTCCCTCTGCGGGCAGCTCATATTTCAAAAAGACGGGTTCAACATGGCGCGAAGGACGCCCGTTGCCGATGGATTGCCGCAGCAGCTCGAATTGCTTGCGAAATATGGGTACAAGGTCGTCACTGTACCGGATTTGCTCGAAATGTCTCCGTTTTCCGATGTCGGCGAGGACGATCCCTGCGGCATTTCTGCGCGGGCGCTCCTCGGCAGCGACATCAGCCCCGCTTATCGAGATAATTCGCTCCATCCGCAGAGCATATGCACCGGCGGTGAATTATATATGATGCTTTCCGGAAAAGAAGCGGTCCTTAGCCGCGTCAAAGGGAAAAAGCCCATTGCGCGGCATGAACACCCATACGCAGCGGCTGCCGCGCTTTGCGGGGTTAATGATCCCTCGAACGCGCAGCTTGATTCGCCTCTCACGGCCGCAGAGCTGGACCGTTGCTGCATCGAGCGCTTTGGAGCTTCTTCCGGGCTTTCGGGCAACGCGCTCCCTCGCTATGATGTCATCGCGGCACTGTCAAACTGTTAGCGAAGAATCTTTTCCCCGCCCGCGCTCAAATCAACCCCAACAAAAGGAGAGATCGCAATGGCCAGAGAAGTCGGCATGATCACCAATAACAGCGCCCAAGAAATCAGCGCGGCCAAAAAACTGCTCATTAAGCTTCATCTCAGCAAGCCCCCGCCGGACGACAAACAGTTGACGCCATGGAACCTCAGGCAAAAGGCCCTCGCAATGCGAGCGGCCAAACAGCAAAGCAGTTTCTATGCGCAACGCGTCGGATACTTAATTCTCGACCTGCAGGAAATGTGGGAAAATGACATTCAAACATCGTTGATAGAAAGCTATGAAGAAACAAAAACCGCGATGGAAGAGTTTACGAACGTCGTCGACGACTTCGCATCCTTGCTGGAAGCGGCCGCGCAGGAACTCTCTGGCAAAACTGTCGAAAAAGACAAAGCCTCGATATTCGCTACCGATGATTTCGGTCCCATCACGATAACTCTGTCGGACATTCCATATCTAAAACATTCCAGAATCCGCATGAAAGCTCCCGACCAATACTACCTCATGACGCAGGAAGGCGTCTCGACGGAAGTCCTCGAATCCAGAAAAAGTTCTGAATATTTATACAACATATACTCAGACCACGTGGAGCTTGTGAAATACATCGGATACAAGAAGGAAGTCGATATACCTGCGGAGCTCGACGGGCTGCCGGTCACGCACATCGGTATGAATTGCTTCGCGCTGGCATGGGACATCCGCATTTCAGACGTGAAAATTCCGGAAACCGTGACTACAATTTACCACTGCGCGTTCAGGGGCTGCAGGGTCATTAAAACGCTAGACCTCCCCTCCTCGCTCAAATACATCGGCAACTACGCCTTCGGATTCCTGACGAGCCTCGAGGCCCTGCATATCCCGGAAAACGTAGTCGCCCTCGGGTATGGCGCGTTCCGCAACTGCACGAACTTATTTTCCGTCACGATCCCCGACAGCACCATCAAGATCGGCAGCGACTGCTTCTATCGTTGCAAGGAGCTGAGGACGGTCGAGATCAGCAACAGCGTCATTGACATTGAAGGCTGGGCGTTCCGTCTGTGCGACAATCTGGAGTCAGTCACGATAGGCAGCAATGTCGTCAACATCGGCGACAGCGTCTTTTATGACTGCATCTGTCTGAAGTCCGTCGATGTTCCGGATTCCGTCGAACAAATCGGCGACACGGCGTTTTATTCCCGCAGGGGAATCACGCTCGAATGCTCCGAGGGTTCCTACGCGGAGCAATACGCAAAAGACAACAGGCTAAAATACATAGTTTCATAATATTGAGGTATCCACATGCAACACATAACAGACCCAAAATCCGGCAACGAACTCTCCGTCCTCGGCCTCGGCTGCATGCGCTTCCCCCGCGACCGCGAACAAACCGAAAAGCTGGTCGTCGAAGCCGTGGCCGGAGGCATCAACTATTTCGACACTGCGTACATATACGGCAACAGCGAAGTCAAACTCGGCGCCGCCCTGAAGAAGCACAACTTGCGCTCCGCAATATATCTCGCGACGAAGCTGCCGCACCAAAAATGCAAAACAAAGGAAGACTTTGAGCGCATCTTCAACGAACAGCTGCAAAGGCTCGAGACCGACTACATAGATTACTACCTCATCCATAACCTCACGGATGTCGCCTCTTGGAACAGGCTCCGCGAGATTGGGATCGAGAGCTGGATCGGCGAGAAAAAAAGCAGCGGGCAAGTGCGGCAAATCGGCTTTTCATTCCACGGCTCCCAAAGCTCTTTCATGGAATTGCTTGATATATATGACTGGGACTTTTGCCAGATTCAATACAACTACATGGACGAGAACTATCAGGCCGGCCGCGCGGGGCTTAAAAGGGCGCATGAAAAAGGCCTGCCCGTGATAATCATGGAGCCGCTGCTCGGCGGCAAGCTGGCCACGGGACTGCCCGCTAAGGCGCTGAAAATACTCAGAGATGCCGATGCAAACCGCTCCCCTGCCTCATGGGCGCTCCGCTGGCTCTGGGACCAGCCCGAGGTCTCCGTCGTCCTGTCCGGTATGAACAGCTTGGAGCAGCTCTCAGACAATCTGATCACGGCAAGCGAAGCGCGTCCAGGCATGCTCGCGCCGGAGGAATCTGCCGTTTTCGCGCCTGTCGTCGAGACGCTCCGCGAATCATATAAGGTCCCCTGCACAGGCTGCAACTATTGCATGCCCTGCCCGCACGGCGTCAACATTCCGGGCTGCTTTTCTTCATATAACGCGAGATACGCGCTGGGCTTCGTGGCCGGTTTCACCCAATATGTCACCAGCGCCAATGTTAACGACAAGGACAAAAAGTCCATCGCTAGCAAATGCGTCAAATGCGGCGCGTGCGAAAAGCTATGCCCGCAGCATATCAAAATAATCGATTCGCTGGCCGCCGTAAAGCGCAAGATGGAGCCTTGGTGGTTCAGCCCCATACTCTGGCTTGTGAGAAAAATCATGTCGTGATCCAATAATTGCATAGCAATACAAGGAAAACAGGCGCATTGCGCCTGTTTTCCTTGTATCGCTCTTGTGCATCCGTCAGGTACTATTCGTCGCTGCAAGGCATCTCCCATGCATTGTGATCCGTGTGTAACAAATGGTGCGACAGCTCGCCGAGCGGCTCCTTCAAGAAATCGTCATAAAGAGCCTTGACATCCATGTTGTCGTGCGAATACCTGATCTCGCTCTCGCGGTCGAGGCGCCAGAGCACGTCCCCGCGCTCCGCCGCAAGCTCGGCCCCCATGTCTATCGGCTGCCCTCCGCCGCCGGAGCAGCCGCCGGG
>WRMX01000033.1 GCA_009776905.1 Oscillospiraceae bacterium | reverse complement strand
ATTTTTGCTTCATTAGTCGTCATCGCGGACTGCGTATCATTCGCTTCCGCACAAGTGCGAAAGCTCACTCACTTCGTCGCTCTTCCTCTCCCCAAAAAGCCATACGGCTTTTCGGGGACCCCATGCAAGGAGGCGGAGCGGTGCGAAACTGAGGCAAGGATGCCTCATTTGAGCACAAATGAAGCAAAAAAAACGTCTGCCGAGCGCAAGGGCGTGAAAAGTAGCGACTGTTCGTTCAATTTCTGTCAAGCAAAACAGCTCTGACCGGCGCTCCGTCTGACCCCTCCATGTTGATTGGAAATGCAGACAGGAAATATTCCCCCGGATCGACTGATGACAAAACAAGGCCTTCAAGCGGGATTATTTCTTTATTGAGGAGAATCATATGGACGCCGGCCGGATGGTCCGCATTGCCAACGCTCTGGCTTTCTACACCAATGAGCTTTACATGCGAATTTGCCAGAGCGGTCGCCCCGCTCTCTGACAACTCACATATGCCTTTCAACAGCAAGCGTTCATGGCAAATTTGCAATACGCCCGCTATTTCGTCCTCGCCGATAATTCCGGCAAATTCAACAACCGTGCATTTTCCAAAGCACACGGACAAATCCAGTTCATGGACGCCTTTTCCACCTGAAACGAAATGCTTTAGCGCATCTATATGAGTCCCATTATGAACGCACATTGATACGTTGGTCAGATTGTACCCATCGCTCTCTATTGTCTTGGCTCGATCAAATGTCGGCGCCATATCGCCGGGATAGACTTTGCATGAAAACAATTCCTGCGAAATGTCAATGGCTTTCAATTTCCCATTCTGCTGCATGACGGTCATAACCTCCTCCTGTTATATCAAATCCACTACTTGGATCAGCTCGTTTTTGGATCGGGGTCTGAGTCCAATGTGACGAAGTAATCGTAAATTTGGACCTCACACGACTAAAGTCGCGGGATTCCTGCCTCAACATCATCCGCTTCATCTTATAAAAAACCATTGGCTTTCAACCAAGCGACCGATGATTCCGCATCAATCGTTTCGAGCGTTAAAATCGCCTCCGGGGCCAGTTCAGATACTTGCGGACAAGAGGCAGCAACATTCCACGTTTGCAGTTCGCGGGAACATATCAACGGCGCAGATTTCATCAACCGAAAACCCCGCGAGACGGCCAATGTCACGGGCAAGAGTCGCAGGATCGCAAGATACATAAACAATCCGCTTTGGGGAGATATCAAGAATCATCCGTAAAGCACCTATGGAGAGCCCGCTGCGAGGAGGATCGACAATGACGCAATCCGTCTTCTCGGCGCCAGGTTTCCACTTCCCCGCATCGGCCGCAATGAACTCAATGTGCGTAAGGCCATTCCGCCTCGCGTTCTCGCACGCTTTGTCCACCGCGTTCGGGTCACGCTCAATCCCATATGCATGCCCTGCGTCTCGGCCTACGAAAAGCGTCAGCGCACCAACGCCACAGTATAAATCCACCAATGTTTCGTCTTTTGACATCGAGGCATACTCACGTGCTTTTTGAAACAAGAGCAGCGCTGCGTTTGTGTTGACTTGAAAGAACCCGGATATTCCGAAGACCAGCCCGTCTAGCTGTTCCTCCAAATCTGCGCCAATTCCGCCGCCTCCCGAGCGCAGCGTCACCGCGCCGCCTCCGGAGCGCAGCGTCACCGCGCCAACCCCCGAGCGCAGCGCAAGCTCCCCACCATGGATTGATTCTTTGATCACAGCATTTATATCATCTTTTAGCAACATGCAATGGTCTATACCAACAATCTCATGGCTCTGACGCGCATAAAACCCACATACTGCTCCATTAGAGTGTAAAACGGCCTTGTTGCGATAACTATTTATCTGCCCGGTCGATAATATCTCATGCGCCCGAACTGATGTTCCGCCGATGCGTTGCAGCGCATCATTGACCCGCCGGAGCTTAGCTCGCATTTCCTCTTCATATGTGATATGCCTGTAATCGCAACCTCCGCAACGGGGATAAACGGGGCAATCCGGCAAGATCCGATATGGCGATGGCTTTTTTATTTGAACGATTTCCGCGCGTACGATCCGGCGTTTCTCTTCCGTTATTATGATATCCAATACATCGCCACGAGCAGCGTTAGGCACAAAGGCCACCCTGCCGTCATCGAGCCGCGCAACACCTTGGCCATCGGAAGAGTATCCCAATATCTCCACGTTGTTCACAATTTTGTCTGTATTATTTATCATGTTCTTATGCGTGCTCCAATATTTTTCAGCTTCTGCTTGACATAATGATTATACGCCGGTTGGACCCAAATACAACCCCAAATACAAACCCAATATAAACCAAATGCAAAACTTTTTGTGAAATTCCGCCCTTAGTATTGAGAATTACGGGCTGCTTTGATATAATAAGCAATTATACCGAAAATAGAGCAGACAGAAAGGGATGAATGACGCAGATGAGATTCAAGAACTGGGACATTGCCGGGTTTGAAAGGGAAGTCGCGAAAGAATTCTTCAAGAAAGGGATCAACCCGCTCGTTTCCGTGTTTCTTGCATCAAGAGGCGTTTCTGACATACTCGATGCGCGGGCGATGATGGGAGACATTCCATCCGAAATCCACGATCCGTTCCTACTGACAGACATGGACAAAGCGGTCGCGCGCATAAACACAGCCGTGGATAATGGAGAAAAAATAGTCATATACGGCGACTACGACGTCGACGGGATGACATCGTGCGTCATGCTGGCGCTGTGGCTTAGGGCAAAAAACGCGAGCTACGAAATATACATCCCTGGGCGTTTCAGCGAAGGGTATGGGCTCAACACCATTGCGCTGGACGCGTTGAAGGCGCGGGGCGTCGGGCTTGTAATCACTGTCGATTGCGGCATCACGGACATCGCGGAGGCGGAGCACGCGCGCAGCATCGGCTTGGACCTCGTCATCACAGACCACCACGAATGCAGGGATACGTTGCCGGTGGCAACGGCGGTCATCGATCCAAAGCGACCGGATTGCGGATATCCGCACAAGCTGCTCGCGGGGGTCGGCGTGGCGTTCAAGCTCGTGTGCGCTCTTGACGGGCTCATCGATACAGAAGAGGTTTTCAGAAAATATGGCGATCTTGTGTCCATCGGCACGGTCGCCGATGTAATGCCCGTCGGCGGAGAGAATTGCGAGCTGATCAGGCGCGGCTTGCGCGTCATAAACGATAACCCCCGTCCGGGCCTTCTCAGGCTGCTGCGCGAGTCCAATCCCGAGCGGAGCAAAGTTACTTCCGCGACGCTGGGTTTCATCGTTTGCCCCAGGCTCAATGCGGCGGGCAGGATGGGGCAGACAGATTTGTCCGTCAATCTGCTTATGACAGATGATGATGCGGAAGCGGAGATGCTGACGGCTGAGCTGAACAGGCTGAACATGGAAAGGCGCGCGCTCGAGATCGCCATTTATGATGAAGCCGCTTCCATGCTTCCGAAAACCGGAGTTGACGGGCCGATCGTGCTTGCGCGGCGCGGCTGGCATCAGGGCGTCACAGGCATCGTCGCCGCCAGAATGGCTGAAAACCACCTTGTGCCGGCCATCATCATCAGCATTGACGAGGATGGCAGGGGGCGCGGTTCCAGCCGTAGCTACGGCACTTTCGGAATTTATGGCGCGTTGACGTCGTGCAAGGACATTCTCGATAATTTCGGCGGGCATGAAATGGCTGCGGGTTTGACTATTGCGGAAGGCAAGATTGATGAGTTCCGCGCTCGCATCAGAGAGTATTACTTCGCAAATGTAGATAAAAACTATATTCCGGGGCTGAGGCTCGATTTCGAAGTCGAGAAGCCGGAGCTGCTCACGATCCTCAATATCGAGGCATTGGAGCGTTTGGAGCCATTTGGAAATGGGAATCCCCCGCCTTGCTTGTGCATCAAAGACGCGCTTCTTGCGGCCGTGTATTCCATCGGCGCGGGCAAGCATTCGCGGCTGCGGATAGAGAAGTCGGGGAGGAGCTTGGATTGCGTGTATTTTTCGATGCCGTCGGGTGATTTGGAAGTCAGCGAGGGGATGCTCGTGGATATTGCCTTCGAGCCTCAGATAAACGAATTCCGCGGGCGCACGAGCGTCCAGCTATTGGTGATCGATATTAAAATGAGCCTATGATTGATTCTGTTGAAGAAAGATACCGCCAACTGGAGGCGGTCATACTCGATAGTTATCCCGGCGCTGATATGGGGCGTATCCGCGCCGCGTTCGAATACGCCCGCGATGCGCATAGCACGCAAAAACGAAAGGATGGGTCCGCATTCGTCACGCACCCGCTCGCTGCGGCGGAGATAGTCGCGGAGATCGGCCTTGATGAGGACTCGTTGTGCGCCGCGCTGTTGCACGATTGCATCGAAGATACTCCCGTGACGCATGAGGATATCGAAAAACACTTCGGCAAGGACGTCGCGGAGATCGTCGAGGGCGTCACAAAGCTGACCAGGGTCGTTTATACCAGCAAAGAAGAAGAGCAGATGGAAAACCTGCGCAAAATGCTCATCGCAATGGCCAAGGACATCAGGGTCATTCTAATCAAAATCGCGGACCGCCTCCATAATATGCGCACAATGGAATATCAGTCTGAGGAAAAGCAGCGCGAGAAAGCGCTCGAAACGATGGAGGTTTATGCGCCCATCGCCCATAGGCTCGGCATGCAAAAAATCAAATGGGAGCTGGAAGACCTGTCGATCAAATATCTCGATCCAATCGGCTGCGAGGAGATTGCCGAAGGGCTTCGAATGCGCCATGTCGAAGACGAGAATTTTTTTAACCGAGTGCAGGATAGGATCACGGAAAGGCTCAACGAGCATGGCATCGAATGCACCGTCTATGGGCGTATCAAGCACCTATACAGCATTTACAGAAAGATGTACAGCCAGAACAAGGTGCTCTCCGAGGTCTTGGATCTATATGCCTTCCGCATCATAGTCAATGACATTTCGGACTGCTACAATGTCCTGGGATATATCCACGATATGTATAGGCCGATTCCCGGCTGTTTCAATGATTATATCGGCACCCCAAAACCGAACATGTACCAAAGCCTGCATACAAACGTCATCGGAGGCGAGGGCATTCCTTTTGAGGTGCAGATACGCACATGGGCCATGCATCAAACGGCGGAATACGGCATTGCGGCTCATTGGAAATACAAGGAAGGCAAGGACGGCAAGGTCGCCGATGAGGAGAAATTCGCATGGGTCAGGCGCTTGCTGGAGTCGCAGCAGGATGGCGACACGCAGGATTTTTTCCACGCGCTCAAGGTCGATATGTTTGCCGACGAGGTTTTCGTTTTCACCCCGAGCGGCGATGTCGTGAACTTGCCTGCCGGCTCCACGCCGATTGATTTCGCATATAATATCCACTCCGAGGTCGGCAACAGGATGACTGGAGCGCTCGTCAACGGCCGCATGGTGCAGTATTCGCATATCCTTAATAATGGCGACATCGTCAGGATTTTGACTTCTAATTCGGCAAAGGGGCCCAGCCGCGACTGGCTCGAAATAGTAAGGAGCCCCGAAGCGCGCAACAAAGTCCGCCAATGGTTCAAAAAAGAGAAAAAAGAAGAGAACATCATCCATGGGAAAATGTCTTTCGATGCGGAACTGAGGCACGCGAACATTTCGGCTGCCGATTTGGCGCGTGAGGAGATCATGCCGAAACTATTGGCGCGCCTCTCTTTCAAAACTACCGACGAGCTCTATGCCGCCATCGGTTACGGAGGGCTTTCGGCTCAAAAGCTTGTCAACAAGATAAGAGAGGATATTCGCGCTGCCGCAAAGACGCGGAAAAAAGAGGAGGAGCCGCCCAAAGAAGAGAAGAAGCCGGAAAAGCGGGTGAAGCCAATCCACGGCGTCGTCGTCGAAGGGGTCGATAACTGCCTCGTGAAATTCGCGCGCTGCTGCTTGCCCATCCCGGGCGACCCTATCGTCGGCTTCATTACTCGCGGGTATGGCGTCTCCGTCCACAGGCAGGATTGTCTGAACAGCAAGAGCGACAGGCAGCCTGATGAAACGGACAGATGGGTGCAGGTGTCGTGGGCGGATGTGTCAGATCAAAATTACGCTACGACGATTGTGGTCGTCCTCCGCGACAGGACAGGGATCGTTGTGGACGTCGCGTCGGTTCTCAACGCGCTCAATGTGAAAATTACGTCTTTTAACGCGCGGGACGCCGGAGAAGGCCTTGTGACCGTCACGGTCGAGGTCGAGGTCAAAAACAGGGATGGGCTGGTGGCCGCTATGGCAAGGCTGATGTCTATCTCCGGGGTCACTGATGTGAGGCGTGGCGAGGGTTGAAAGAGTAGGTATATGGAAGGAACAATCATCGAGGGCGTGGTTTCCTCTATCGTTTTTGCAAACCACGAAAACGGATATACGGTGCTGCGCCTCGAGACGCAAGCCGGTCTGTCCACTGCTGCGGGATGCCTGCCGGGAGTGTCGGTTGGAGAACGATTGGTCATCAGCGGTTCCTGGACGAACCATCCGCAGTATGGCGAGCAGTTTAAGGCGGACTCATTTAAGACAAAATTGCCGGACAATGCCGACGACATTTTCCGTTATCTGGCTTCCGGCGCGATCAAGAACATCGGACCCGCGAAGGCGCGCGACATTGTCGAGCGATTTGGCGCAAATTCGCTATCTGTCATAGAAAACGAGCCGGAGAAATTGTCTGTCATCAGGGGCATTTCCGTTAAAAGCGCTTTGCAGATCGGCGAAGGTTATCGCCGTCAGGCCGGGCTGCGTCGGCTTATCGACTTTTTTTCTCAATATGGGACGAAACCGCTGGTGGCGACGCGAATATACAGGGATTTCGGCGATGTGTCTGTTGACATCGTGCGGGAAAACCCATATATTATTGCCTCCGAGATATATGGAGCCGAGTTTTCCGAGGCTGATTCCATCGCGATCGATCTTGGTTTCGACAGCGATTGCCCCGAACGCGTTTCCGCTGCGGCCATATATGAGCTCACGCATAACTTAAACAATGGGCATACGTTCATTCCCCGCATGAAATTAGTCGAAGCGACTGCCAAACTCATAGGAGTGGGGCACGATCCCATCGCCGACGCGCTCGAAGCGCTATGCGAATGCGGTGATGTCGTCATTGAGGATATTGCCGGCGAAGACGGCTGCTATTTACGATATGTATATGATGCGGAGCAATATTCCGCCGAGCGATTATTATCTATGGTGCGCTCCGCTGAGCGGCCGGACGGCCTGCAAGCGCTGATTGGCCGCATAGAGCGGGAGCATGGAATCAAATATGCAGCTTTACAGCACAAGGCCTTGGAGCTGGCTGCTGAGAGCTGCGTCATGGCGCTGACAGGAGGGCCCGGCACGGGCAAGACGACGACCATTCGCGGCATCCTCATGCTTTTTGATGAACTGGGATATAAAACCGCGTTGTGCGCCCCGACGGGGAGAGCTGCGAAGCGCCTTTCCGAAATGTGCGGCAGGGAGGCCGCGACGATTCACCGCCTTCTTGGAACAAGCCCCGGCGAGTCCGATGTTTTGATGTTCGACCATGACGAAAACAACCCGTTGAGGGTCGATGTTGTAATTGTTGACGAATCTTCGATGATCGATGTTTTGTTAATGCGTTCGTTGCTCGCGGCAATACATTATGGGGGAAGGCTGATTATGGTCGGCGATGCCGATCAGCTTCCGCCTGTCGGCCCCGGCAACGCATTTGCGGATATTATTGGCAGCGGCATAGTCCCGACGATCGCGCTCACGGAGATATTCCGTCAGGATGAGGACAGCGGCATCATCCTGTGCGCGCACGATGTAAATAAAGGCATTGTGCCCGATATCAGCAAAAAATACCCCGATCTTTTCTTCCTGAAGCGGCAAACCGAAGAGCAGATTGCCGAAACGGTTGCCGAGCTCATAAGCCAAAGGCTGCCGAAAAGCATGGGGTTCGATCCCTCGCAGATACAAGTCCTTTCGCCGACTCGCAGGCGCGCGGCGGGGACGGAGGCGATGAACGACAGACTCCGCGAGGCTGTCAATCCGCGCAGCGCGCAAAAGAAAGAGAAGCAGTCGGGGGATTTTCTGTTCCGTGTTGGCGACAAAGTAATGCAAATCAGGAATAATTATGATATAGTGTGGACCGGTGCTGATGGGTTCTCTGATGGCAGAGGCGTATATAATGGGGACATAGGCGTAATCACCGGCATCAACAACGACACAGAAACGATCTGCGTCGATTATGAAGACAAGTTTGTCACCTATCTGTTTGAGCAGTTGCCGGAACTGGAACCGGCATTCGCCATGACAGTCCACAAATCCCAAGGCAGCGAATATGGCGCGGTCATTCTCGCGATTGCTGCCGGGGCGCCGAGGCTTTTGACGCGCAGCATTCTATATACTGCGATGACCAGGGCTAAAAAGCTTCTCGTCATTGTCGGGAATCCTGACGTCATGGCCAAGATGGTGTATAATAACGTGCAGATGAAGCGATATAGCGGGTTGAAGGCGCGTCTGCGCGCGCAATAGCCTCACGTTTAAAGGGGATCCATATGAGTTTCTTTTCATCAATAATTGACCTCCTGTTCCCGCCAAAATGCGTGTTTTGCAGAAGGGTGCTTGACAGCCATGACGATGCATGGTGCTCAAAATGCACCGAAACGTTGCCATTCACGCTCAACAGCGGCAAGCAAGAAGGCGAATATTACGATTATTGCATATCTCCCCTCCATTATGTCGATGCCGTCAGAAAATCCATCCTTCGATATAAATTCAACGGGGCGTCCTCATATGCGGATGTATATGGCAGAATCCTTGCAGAGTGCATTCGTGAAAACCCGGACATCGGTTATGATGTGATTTCCTGGGTTCCATTGAGCAGCGACCGCAAACGCACGCGCGGATACGACCAGGCCATGCTGCTTGCATTGGCGACAGCTCTCGAACTCGACGATGTCGCGATCGAGACTCTTATAAAACCGCGCGATGTGCGCGCGCAGTCCGAGCTGATGGGCAGGGAAGCACGCAGCGCTAACATCAGCGGAGCATATGAGATTGCCGATCCCGAGCTCATAGAAGGGAAATGCGTGTTATTGATCGATGATATCGTCACGACAGGCTCGACGCTCTCTGAATGCGCAAAGGTTCTATTATCTGCAGGAGCGGCGCGTGTTGTCTGCGCCGCGCTCGCTCGCGGAGAATAATAAAGACCGGGGGGACATCCATAAATGTTGTTTGGCAGAGATATAGGCATTGATCTTGGAACCACAACTGTCCTTGTGTCCACAAGGAGCAAGGGCGTCATCTTGCGCGAGCCGGCAGTCGTCGCCATGGACAAAAACACGGGCAGGCTGCTCAACGTCGGCATGGCCGCCCAAAGGATGCTGGGGAGGACGCCGGGCAATGTCGTGGCCATCAAGCCAATGAGAGATGGCGCGATATGCGATTATGACATGACGGAGCGCATGCTTAAAGAATTTGTACGCAAGGCGCAGTCGTTTTCATTATTAAAACCGAGAATCATCATTTCCGTGCCGACAGGCATCACGGAGGTCGAAGAGCGCGCAGTTATAGACGCCGGTGTCGCCGCGGGAGCGCGAAAGGTCTACCTCATGGAAGCTCCGCTCGCTGCGGCGATCGGCACAGGTCTTGATATCTCAAAGCCGGATGGGCATATGGTCATCGACATAGGCGGGGGCACGACTGACATCGCCGTTCTTTCCATGTCGGGCGTTGTGGAATCCGCGTCGCTTAAAGCGGGCGGAGACGCTTTCGACGATGCGCTCATCAAATTCATCAGGCGAAAACACAACGTTCTCATCGGAGAAACAACAGCAGAGGAACTAAAAAAGGGCATTGGCTGCGTGTTCCCCAGATCGGAAGCTGTGGCTGTCGAGGTAAAAGGGCGATGCTTGCTGACGGGACTACCGCGCGTCGTCGCAGTCAGCTCGACCGACACATTCGAAGCTTTTGAGGATGTCACGGAGCGCATTGTCGAGGCTGTGCATAATATTTTGGAGATCACTCCGCCGGAGCTTGTGGCCGACATTTCGCAAAACGGCATCATCCTGACGGGCGGCAACAGCCAATTATGGGGCTTTGACAAGCTTATATCAAACAGGACGAATATTACAACGCTCAATGCCGATGATGCGGACCTCTGCGTCGCGAATGGCTTGGGCAAGGCGCTTGGCTGGGTCGGCGACATGGTGGAAGGGCCGATCAACCTTTCGCGCAGAAAACAGATGAGAGTATAACAAAAACAGGAGGTTTCGCATATCATGGCAAAGAAACAGTTCAAATCGGAATCAAANCGCTTGCTCGACCTCATGGTCAACTCAATTTACACTCATAAGGAGATATTCCTGCGAGAGCTGATATCAAACGCATCGGACGCCATCGATAAGCTGTGCTACATCTCGCTGACCGATGAAAACGTCGGCATGGACCGCGATGATTTCAAAATCATGATCATCGCCGATAAAGACGCGGGCACGCTTAAAATCAGCGACAACGGCATCGGTATGACGGCTTCGGAGCTGGAATCCAACCTTGGCGTCATCGCCAGAAGCGGCTCGCTCCAATTCAAGAACGAAATGGACGAAAATGCGGAAGATATAGACATAATTGGGCAGTTCGGCGTGGGTTTCTATTCGGCGTTCATGGTCGCCGCGCGAGTGACGGTCGTCTCGCGAGCGTATGGCGAAGAATCTGCCAATAAATGGGTCTCGGAAGGCTCCGACGGATATACGATCGCGCCCTGCGACAAAGAAGCGCCCGGCACGGATATCATCATCGAGATCAAGCCGGACACGGATGATGAAAAATACAGCGACTATTTGCAAGAATATACGCTGCATAATCTGATAAAAAAATATTCCGACTATATCCGTTGGCCGATTGTCATGGATGTCACAAAAAGCCGCCAGGTCGAGACCGATGAGGTCGATAAGGACGGCAAAAAGAAAACAACATGGGAAGATTATACGCAAACAGAGGTCATCAACAGCCGCATACCGATTTGGCAGCGCGCGAAAAGCGAAGTCTCCGATGAGGACTGCGCAAGTTTTTATAAAGAAAAATTCTCCGACTACACGGACCCTGCAGCGATAATCCGCGTTTCGGCCGAAGGCGCCGCTGTCAGCTATCAGGCGCTGCTGTTCGTCCCCTCAGTCGCGCCGTATAACTATTTCACGCGCGAATATGAAGCGGGCCTTCAGCTGTATTCATCCGGCGTTATGATCATGGAGCACTGTGCTGACCTGCTGCCGGAGCACTTCCGCTTTGTTCGCGGCGTTGTTGATTCGCCTGATTTTTCGCTTAACATTTCGCGCGAGATGCTCCAGCACGACCGCCAACTGAAAGTCATCGCAAGCAATGTCGAAAAGAAGATCAAAGCCGAATTGAAAAGGCTCATGGACAATGAGGCGGAAAAATATGAGGGGTTTTATAAAAGCTTCGGCATCCAGCTCAAATATGGGGTCGTCGGCAGTTACGGCGCCAATCGCGATTTGCTTTCCGACCTGCTGATGTTCTATTCGTCGAAAGCTGAAAAACTCATTTCGCTGTCCGAATATGTCAAAAATATGCCTGAAGAACAAAAGTTCATATATTATGCCGGGGGCGAGAGCGCAGCATTGCTCGACAAACTGCCGCAAGCCGAGCAAGTACGCGAAAAAGGCTACGAGATACTTTATCTTACGGAAGAAATTGACGAATTTGTCGTCAGATCGCTTATGAATTTTGAAGAGAAAGAGTTCCGTTCCGTCAATGACGACGACCTCGGATTTGACGATGAAGATGATAAAAAAGAGGCAGATAAAGAAGCAGAGGAGAGCAAAGATATTCTGGAATTCGTCAAGGAGTCGCTTGGTGAAAAAGTCGCTGCAGTCCGCTTGTCGCGAAAGCTGAAAAGCCAGCCCGTTTGCNTGGCGTCGCAAGGCGAAATCAGCCTCGAAATGGAGAAATACTTCAAAGCGATGCAAGGGCGGCAAGACCCGATGCTCGGCGAGATGAAAGCNCAGCGCGTCCTGGAGCTCAACGCCGGACATCCATCGTTTGCCGCGTTAAAGGATGCGTTCGAGAATGACAAGGANAAAGCGGCCAAATATTCCCGCCTGCTCTATGGGCAAGCATTGCTGACGGCNGGGGTTCCGCTGGAAGACCCCTCTGAATTCTCNGAGCTGATAAGCGAACTGCTCTTCACTTCCTGACATATTGTGAGTCGCAAGGGCGTGAACAGTATGATAAAATCATCATGGGCGGTGATAATCTGAGTATTCTTGAAACAGTGCAAAAATACATCAAGGTAGCAATCAACTACCTCGAACCGGCGATGGCTTTCTTAGTGATCGCCGTGTTCTTGCTCGCGCTGTTTTTCGCATACTACCGCAAAGTGACCAAGCCGCTTGCGGGAACGACCGAATGGATCGCAATAGAAATAAACAAGCCAAAGTTCAGCTTCCTGTTCCAACGCCACCCCATGGAAAAACGCGACATAGCGCCCCTCGCGCTCATCACCGCAGCATTTGCCTTCCTCGCTCTTTTTCAGCTTGGGGACACGGCCGCCCCGCAGAGCTTTTTTCAGTTCACCCGCGCAAAACACGAAATAACAATCGAACTCGAAAACCCCGCCAAGATCAATGCGCTGATGTTCTATACAGGATTATGGACAGGATATTATACGCTCGAATTCTCCGGCGACGGCATTCACTGGGAAGCCCAAGGTCCTGTCGTCGATGCCGAATCCGAAAAGAGCCCCGATCGTGCCATGGACCAGCCGCATTCGCATTTGTTCAAATGGCGGTATGCATGGTTGAACGCAGAAATCCAAACAGTAAGGTTTCTGCGGATCAGATCTTCAAGCATGCCGATGGAGCTTGGGGAGCTTGCGATTTTCGACACCAGCGGCAAGCTGATCCCAAGAAGTGAAATCTATTGTCCTGACGCTCCGGAATTATTTGACGAGCAGGAGCTGGTGCCTGACAAGCCGGAGTATATGAACAGCATGTATTTCGACGAGATATACCACGGACGGACCGCATTGGAGTTTTTACGGAACATCAGGCCATATGAAACGACGCATCCCCCGCTCGGAAAGGAAATAATAGCCGTTTCGATTTATGTTTTTGGGATGACNCCCTTTGGATGGCGCTTCAGCGGCGCGGTGTTCGGCGTTGCGATGCTGGTCGTCATGTACCTGTTGNTGAAAAACATTTTCGGGAAAACCCCTGTCGCGATATGCGGCACATTGCTTTTCGGCTTCGATTTCATGCGGTTTACTCAAACAAGGATCGCCACGATCGATACATACGGCGTGTTTTTCATATTATTGTCGTTTTTCTTCATGTATCGGCATATCGCGACCGATGCCGATGCGAAGTTCGGCAAAAGCTTGCTTTCTCTTGCGTTGGCAGGCTTGTCATTTGGGCTTGGCTGCGCATCAAAATGGATCGTGCCATATGCGGGTATTGGTCTCGCGGCCATTTATGCGTTACGTCTTGTGATGCTGTCAAAACACTATAAGAAGAATGAGCTCCCGGGGTTTGGAAGATATTTGATGAAGACGCTGTTGTTTTCAGCGCTGTTCTTTGTCATCGTCCCCGTCATCATATATTATCTGAGCTATATTCCATATGGGCTTGCGCGAGGCATGAGAGTCGGCGATGGGATGCTGTGGGATTATGAATATGCCAAGATAGTTTGGGACAATCAAGTTTCGATGCTAAACTATCACAGCAGGACAGTGCTCGAAGCTACGCATCCGTATTCGTCGCGGTGGTATCAATGGATCATTGATGCGCGCCCGATTCTCTACTTCAATAGCTCCTCCGATAATATACGGTCGTCATTTGCAGCGTTTGGCAACCCTGCCGTTTGGTGGGGAGGGCTGCTCGCGATGGTGGCGCTTGCTATCCGCGTTGTCCGCAAGCGCGACGGGAAAGCGCTGTTTATCATCATCGGATATTTGTCGCAGTTGCTCCCTTGGGTCGCCGTGCGGAGGATCGTGTTCATATATCACTATTTTCCTTCAGTGATTTTCCTTGTTCTCGCGATGGCTTATATTTTCAACACGATCATTGAGCGCCGGCAGGGGAGATACATGGGCGTGATATATGGCTACACTGCATATTCCGGGGCACTATTTGGCATGTTTTATCCTGTTTTATCGGGCGTTTATGCTCCGCAGTGGTATTTCACGTGGTTTTTGCGGTGGATACCGCGGGCATGGCCATTTTGAAAAGGTTGAACCCCCACGTTTGAAAGGAGAATGCTCGTGATTGCACTGGCATGCGACCATGGCGGATATGAACTAATGCAAACAGTCAAGGAAAACCTTGACAAAAGAAACCAAAAGTACAAAGACTTCGGCACATACACGTCTGAAAGCTGCGACTATCCGGAAATTGCAGTCCGGGCCGCCCGCGCCATATCCTCCGGCGAATGCGACAAGGGCATATTCATCTGCGGCACGGGCGCGGGAATGTCAATGACCGCAAACAAAATACGCGGAATTAGAGCCGCTGTCTGCAGTGACGTATACACTGCCGAGATGATACGCCGGCATAATGATGCCAATGTGCTGGCATTGGGCGCGCGCATCCTACCCCCCGAGCTTGCAATTGAAATAGTCGGAGTGTTTCTGGACACCGGTTTTGACGGAGGCAGGCATGGCCGCCGGGTTGAAATGATAAACGCGCTGGACGAAAAATAATTGTTACAACTAACGCGAGGCTAACGCAAAGGCGTGAACAGCAGCGAAATATATCGCCCGCGAGTATATACCTACGGAGGCAGCGGAGCATTACCCGCATTGACAAATATGAGATATGTACCGAAAACATATAACAACAAGCGTATATTGCGAATAATCATAAGGACATTTGTCGCCGTGCTCCTCGCGGTCGTGGTGGCATTCATCGCGCTCTTTTTCAGCATGAGGAATTACATTATATATAATCCTGACGGCACGCTGAAGCTGGAGCTGCCATGGCTGACAGAAGAGCAGGCGCCCCCGCCTGCCCCATAAATGCCTATCGAACGTGCATCCACACCCTTGCGCTACTTTTCACGCCCTTGCGCAACGCAGCTACCCCGGCCTTTTCGCGGTGCCGTTTGCGTTGAAAAGCACATTGAAATAATCATAATTGAGCACAGAATCGGAGTAATTTATCTTGTTCCTGACAACCGCCCTGACCCTGTCAATATACTCATATGTATATTTTTTGCCCTCAGCGGGAATAAAGTCATCAGTATATGCGTTATAAAAACCAAGGTCGGTCTTCCAGCATCTGTCCAGCCAAAACACGATCGCTTCCGTATCGGAAAAAACATCGCGGCCGACAAGCATGCGCGAATCATACTCCACTCCAAACAGATTGCATAATGTCGGAAGGATATCGAGCGAGAAAGTGGGAGAGCTGACCTCCACAGCCATCTCTTCATATTCGTTCTCGAGCGAGCCGGACCAAATGATCAAAGAGCTGTGGTCCCTGTCCGCTGCGGTCTTTACTTCAAAACCATATAGCTCGTTGAGATAGTCCCTGTCTGTCCCCCAGGAATCGCTTTTTTCCAGCCCATATGGATAGTGGTCAGTCGTAATGACAATGACAGTATCGTCGGCAATCCCCGCAGACTCCAAAGACTCCACAAGGTATTGCATGGCATACTCCAACTCCTGGTTGCAAGCATGATATGCCCTGATAGCGTTTGGCATGTCTTCGTATTGCGGAAACGCATCCCAGTTCTTTGCCGCCATGGAGTTGCCTGATCTGGAATATAAGCAGTGGCCGCTGACAGTCATGTAGTAAATTGAAAATGGCTGTTTGTCAATATATTGCGGGAGGGAGTACTGCATCATCTCGAGGTCGCTGGCCGGCCATTGAGACTTGACAACCTCCTCCATCCCATTGCCCATGGCAGTAAATGTGGGATAACCGAAGTTGACATGCGTCTTATCGCGGCCGTAATATGTGTTCGATCCATTGTGGTATGCAGCGGCAAAATACCCTTGGTTCAGCAACTTGTTGCCTATCGTGTAGCAAAGGTTCTGCCCGATGGTTTTTTTTATGCTGGAAGCAGCGGAAACAGGCGCCAGCCCGAATATTGCAGCGAACTCGCCGCTGGAGGTGCTGCCGCCCCATGCTGGCTGATAATAATCGGAGAAATAAAACCCGCTGTTGGCGAGCCTATATAATGTAGGAGTCATTTCAGGATCGATGACCTCGGAGCTGAAAGCCTCCGCAACGATGAAAATGAGATTTTTGCCTTCAAATATCCCGGTATATTCGTTTTGCCTGCTGGCATCAAGCTCTTCGATATATTCATTGATCGATCTGATCTTGTCGTTGCTGTCCAGGGCATTGACTGTTTCAAAATCGATATCGATGATGTTATAGCCGTAATCCTCCGGCTTTTTCGGCTCCGGTTTATCGGGAACAACAATAACAGATTCCAAAACCTCATCGTCCCAATCCGCGGACATATCAAGATCGCCGAATGCCTCCGTTTCGGAAGATTGCGGATCGCCATCGCGCGGCTCCTCATGCAAGAACGCCACATCAGTATATGGGTTGCCGAACATGCTATAACGGATATCAAGGCCTAAACCCGTGATGACGCCAAGGCGGCGGCTGGAACTGTCAAAATTATATTCGGTATGGTATGCCGCGTCATCAGGGCTGCTATTTTTTAGTATTGCAACCTGGCTGACGACAGCAAGACCGAACATCAACACCATGCTCATGAGACACCTGATACGTTCCTTTTTGTCGCCGGCCGTGTATGGCACGAGCCTCCGGGTGAGAATGATGAAAATTGCAAAAGGAATGAAAAAGCCTATTATGACGGGAATGCCTTTTAGGACAGTTGTAACAAGAACATCGGAAAACTCGCCGACTACTCCGCCCGCGCCCAGCAAAATCGTGTTAAAACTCATGAATGTCTTGTATGTCGTGTACATAAAGTATTCAAGCGAATAAATAATGCCGAATATGCCGATAAACAAGCATGCGATTGTTTTGCTGATTATTATTTTAGAGAAAGCAAGAGAAATCGCATTTATAACAAATCCGGCGCTGAAAGAAAAAAACAGCGCAAATGGAAGTCCCTGCAAGAATTGATACCCGCAAAGCAGGCGGAGAAAGACTTCCATAAGCGCTATCGACAGCGGCATATACGCGTATAAGATGAATACGCGCAGTATCTTTTTTTTCGTTTGTGGCGCGGGTTCGTCAAAGAAATCGTCGCCGACCTCCCATGGCCACATACTATTAGAGTCCATAGTAACACCATTCAGCGGATTTGTGTCAGGCTGTTATACAGCGGCCTCTCACTTTCGCTTGTTCTTTTGATGGATTATCCCCAGACCGCGCAGCAGGATATGCGGGTCGAAAATGATGTCTCGCCGGCAATGCTTATATATGATCTCCGCCATGCCGCCGGTGGCGATGACCAGCGCCGGCTCTCCCAGCTCCTCTTCAGACCTATCGATCATGCCATCGATCATCGAAGCAGCGCCAAAAACCGCACCGCTCTTCATGCAATCGATGGTGTTGGAGGAAATGCATCGCGCGGGGGCCTCAATCGGCACCCTGGGCAGTTGGGACGTGCCCGCGGCCAGCGCATTCATCGAAAGCGTGATGCCGGGCATAATCGCGCCCCCTATGAAATTGCTGCCCTTGCTGATAACGATCATCTTTGTTGCAGTGCCCATATCAACAATGATGATGGGCGGCGCATATGTCGCGATGGCGCCGACAGCAGCGGCGACCATGTCGCCGCCAAGCTGGCTGGGGTCGTCGATCAGGATGTTGAGACCGGTCTTGATGCCCGCACCGACGACAGTGGCGTCGATTCCGAGCAATTGCTTGACAGCATTGCTGAAAACACGGGTCAGCGGCGGAACGACGCAAGATATCACAGCGCCGCTTATTCCGCCAAGCTCGATGCCGCGAAANTCGAGCAAGCCCTTAATATCGACGGCGCATTCATCCGCAGTTTTAGAGATATATGTGGAANACCGGGAAACATGCGAAATTTCGCCGTCNTTGATACATCCGAANACTGTGTTTGTGTTNCCGACATCGATGGCAAGAATCATTGCTGCGTCGCTTTCTTGTCCTGTCCATACTGGACGAGACGAACAATTGTGGGGCTGAGAACGATGTTGATAGCAAGCTCAATAAAGAAATTGATGCCGATGAAGCCGATGAAGATGAGGGTCGTGACATTGGAGAAGCCTGCATCAAGCGCCCAGCCAACGTCAGGATTTGTGTTTGTGGTCCACTCTGTCAATGTGGGCATGAGCAGCGCGTAGCAGCCTAGGGTGAATATGCCTGTGTTGACGATCGGGCAGACCACCGCCGAAGCTATCGTAGCGACGGTCCTGTTTTTCTTGGCAAACAGGCGGTACACATATCCGGACGCAAGACCTGCGCCGGCGCCTTTAACCAAAACAATGACAATTGTCGCAAGCGGGCTGACGGCAAGAAACAGGTTTGCGTTGCCGGAAATCAGCACGACGAGCCCAAAAACGAGCCCGAGCCATCCGCCTGCGAGCGGGCTGATGAGCGCGGCGCCGATGACCATCGGCACGAGTGTAAGCGTCAGCGTGAATGGGTAGATTGGGAGCGCTGTTGCCAAGGCTTGAAGGACGACGACGATTGCTGTGAGAAGGCCAAGTAGAACGAGTTTGCGCGTGTTGAGTTGATTTGCGGTTTTCATTTTTTCCTCCTTGCTGTCGCTCCATATGAAAATGGATGCGGCGCAACTATTCCGGCGAAGGGATTTTACGCCCTCAATTGACCGGTATTTTGATTCTACAACAAAAAACGCTAAAACGCAAGAAATATCATTTCAAGAACCCTTGCAGGATTGTCTCTTCCGCCTCTTTTTCCGTGAGACCAAGACTCATCAGTTTCATCAACTGCTCGGAAGCGATTTTCCCGATCGCAGCCTCGTGGATAAGCTGCGCCCCCTCATCCAGAGCGGTAATCTCCGGGATTGACGAAACCTGCGCGTTGTGCATGATGATCGAATCGCACTGGATATGCCCCCTGCACTCGCAATAACCACGCATATTCAAATGGAACACCTGCTTGGAATCGTCCTGCGCGACAGAACGCGAGATGACCTGCGCGGTCGAGCCATTCCCGAGCAACTCCACAGTGACGATAGACGTGGCCTCCTGCTTGAGATAAGTGAGCAAACGCTCCGAAACGATGAGGCGCGCATTCTCATGCAATTTGACCACAGTATCGCGCTTAGTGGCATCAACGCCTTTGATCTGCACCATCTCGAGCTCCGCAGTCCCGCCCTCTTCGACCTCGATGATCGTTGTGGGATTGAGCGTGCGCTTGCCCTTTCCATCGCCTTCGGCATAATGCTTTTCGATGTATTTCATTTTAGCGCCGCGCCTGACGAAAAACTCATGAATGCCGTCATGGCCGGCCTCTTTATCGGTCGAATTATGTATGCCGCACCCCGCGACGATCACGACATCGGAATCCTCGCCAATCTCGAAAGTGTTGTAAACGAGGTCTTCCATGCTCTCGGATAATATGACCGGAATATGCACGCTTTCGTTTTTGGTGCCGGGCTTGATGATGACATCGATGCCGGGTTTGTCGCTTTTTGTGACAATATCGATATTTGCGGTGGTGTTTCGCGACAGCCCCGCCCCATTTTTGCGAATATTATACGCGCCTTGCGGAATCTCGTGCAAGTCCGCAACTTCCTTGAGCAGTTTTTTGTCAATTTGATCCAACATAGTTAACTACCTCCTTTTTATCTATGCAGTTGGGGCAGCTACAGTCGGAATCGGAAAAATCGATTTCGCCGAGGATTTTGTCCGGGCTGGTGATCTCCGCGACTTTCCCTCCCGAAACCAGTATGACCTCGTCTGCGAGGCGCAATATCCGCTCTTGGTGGGAGATAATGACGATGGTTGTTCCGCTTGTTTCGTTTAATCTGCGGAAAGTCTCCGTGAGCCGGGAAAAGCTCCAAAGGTCAATGCCCGCCTCGGGCTCGTCAAAAAGAGCGACGCGCAAATTTCGCGCAAGTATGCTGGCGATTTCAATACGTTTAAGTTCGCCGCCGGAAAAAGATGCATTCAACTCACGGTCTATATAGTCCTGCGCGCAAAGGCCGACATCGACAAGGAGGGAATACAGCGTTTTTTCGTCGTTCCCTCTTGCCGCGATAGTCAAAAAATCNCGGACTTTCAAGCCTTTGAAGCGCGTTGGNGCTTGAAAGGCATAGCCGACGCCAAGGTTTGCCCGCTCTGTGATGGTNTTGTCTGTAATGTCTTCGCCGTCGAGGTATATNCCCCCGCAAGAGATGGGATATATCCCCATGATGGCTTTTGCCAGAGAGGTTTTNCCGCCTCCGTTCGGCCCGGTGATGACATAGATTTTTTTATCGTCCAGCGTGAGGTTGACCCCTGTAATGATTTCAACCGAGGCTTCGTTGCCTCCTCCCGCTGTAACGCAGACGTTTTTCAGTTCCAGCATTATCCGTTTCCTCCATTCTTGAGATTATGTTATTCTGTATTCAGCCAGTGTCTTCGCTCGGCAGACACAAAACACTTGCAAACTATCTCGACTAGCTTGTATAATACAGTCATAATTTTAACTTTTCCACCCATTAATGTCAATAAGAACTTCACGAGCGCAAGGGCGTGAGCAACAGTAACGTAGCATTGACGCATTTGCGAGAGGGAGGATAATGGTAATACTTGGCATCGATCCGGGAGTCGCGACCGTCGGATTCGGAATAATCAAAGAAACCGGCGGCAATCCGTCACCAATGCGCCATGGGGTCATTACGACGCCCGCCGGCATGAGGCTTGCTCTCAGACTGATGCACATCCACGACGATGTAACGGAGCTGATAAAAACATTCAAACCCGACGCAATCGCGGTCGAGGAGCTGTTTTTCAACACAAACTTGAAAACAGCGGTTTCCGTCGCGCACGGCCGCGCCGCCGCGATACTCGCCGGAGAACAGCTCGGCATACAAATGTTTGAATACACCCCGCTCCAGATCAAAAAGGCAGTCGCGGGATATGGCCATGCGACGAAAAAGCAAGTGATGGGCATGGTCCGGCGGCTGCTCTCCATGGAGCACGACCCGCAGCCCGACGATGCAGCAGACGCGCTTGCGGTTGCGATCTGCCACGCCCGATATGCGCACTCGCTCCTGAATATTGAAGGAGGAAACGTATGTTCTACTATCTAGAAGGCAACATATCGATACTAGGCCAAAATCTGGCAGTCGTCGACATCGGAGGCATCGGATATGCATGCATGACGACCCTCCACACATTGTCGCGCCTCGAAACGGGCAAAAAAGCACGGCTGTTCACATACTGCAACATCAAAGAAGACGCATTTGATATCTATGGGTTTTATGACCTCAGCGAAAAGCGGTGTTTCGAGCTGTTGCTGGGAGTTTCCGGAGTCGGCCCGAAAGCTGCCCTGTCGATATTGTCGTCCGCGACGCCCGAGTCCCTTGCCATTGCCATCATCAACGATGACGAGACCGCGCTGACGATTGCGCCCGGCATCGGGAAAAAGCTCGCGCAGCGCATTATCCTTGAGCTAAAAGACAAAGTGAGCAAGGAAGCGGGCGCAATGAAGGCTGACGGCTACATCGCTCCGCATGGCGACGCAGGACAGCCGGGTTCCAAGCAGAGAGAAGCCGCCGCCGCTCTTGCCGTGCTTGGATACAGCCAGGGTGAGATATCTTCGGCTATGCGTAATATTGATATAGAGCCGCTCTCTATCGAAGAAATAATCAGAGAAGTGCTGAAAGCCAGCATAAAGTGAAGGTGATTCAATGAGCTTGAATTTCAGCGATGATATCGATATCGAAAGCGAATCGGACGAACAAGTACTGTCGACTTCGTTTCAAACAGAAGACGCCGGCGAGCTTCGCCTCCGGCCGCAGACCTTGTCCGATGAGGAGTTCATCGGCCAGGCAAAGGTCAAATCCAACCTGGCAATTTTCATCGAGGGCGCGCATCGCCGCAACGAGCCGCTCGACCATGTGTTGCTGCACGGGCCGCCCGGCCTTGGAAAGACGACCCTTGCCGCGATCATTGCGAACGAGATGGGGACAGCCCTGCGCAAGACTTCGGGCCCGGCTATCGAGAAGCCGAAAGACCTTGCGGCGCTGCTTGCGAACCTCAACGAAAACGATGTGCTGTTCATCGATGAAATACATAGAATGAACCGCGCCGTCGAAGAGATATTATATCCCGCTATGGAAGACAAGCATATCGATATTATGATCGGACAAGGCCCGTCGGCGACGTCGTACAGCATCCCGCTCAAAAGTTTTACGCTTGTCGGCGCGACGACAAGATCCGGCCAGCTCTCTTCCCCTTTGCGAGATAGGTTTGGCATCGATCTGAAGCTGGAATTATATTCGCCGGAAGAGCTGCAACTGATTGTCGAGCGTTCGGCGAGGCTGCTTTCAATCCCCATCGAGCCGGAAGGCGCAAAGGAGATCGCCTCGCGCAGCAGGGGCACCCCGCGTATTGCGAACCGCTTGCTCAGGCGGGTGCGCGACTTTGCGGAGGTCATCGGCAGCGGAGTCATCACATTTCAAGCGGCTGACGATGCGCTTACGCGCTTGGAAATTGACCGGACCGGGCTTGACAACATCGACAGGCGGCTTCTTGCGGGAATCATCAATAATTATGGCGGCGGCCCCGTGGGGCTGGAAACTATTGCCGCCACGATCAATGAGGAATCCATCACGATA
>WRMX01000032.1 GCA_009776905.1 Oscillospiraceae bacterium | reverse complement strand
AGCAAGGATGCGGAGCGGTGCGAAACTGAGGCAAGGATGCCTCATTTGAGCACAAATGAAGCAAAAAAAACGTCTGCCGAGCGCAAGGGCGTGAACAGGAGTGTTGAAAAACTGGTTTTATTTTTGAATATTATGTGTTATAATGCATTGATTAGCCGATAATTGGCCAATATTTCACAACTTAGGAGGACACCGGAATGGAAAAAGAAACATTTTACATCTCCACGCCTATCTATTACCCGTCAGACAAGCTGCATATCGGGCACACGTATTGCACGGTTGCCGCCGACACAATGGCGAGGTATAAACGAATGCGCGGATATGATGTGATGTTTCTGACGGGGACGGATGAGCATGGCATGAAAATCGAGGAAAAAGCCAAAGCAGCGGGCGTCTCCCCTAAGCAATTCGTCGACGACATCATTTGCGGAGACGGCGGCATCCTCGACCTATGGAAGCTCATGAACATCTCATACGACCGCTTCATTCGCACAACTGACGATTACCACGAAGAGTCGATACAATACATATTCCGCACGCTCTATGAAAAGGGCGACATATATAAAGGCATATATAAGGGATTATACTGCACCCCATGCGAGTCGTTCTGGACTGAAAGCCAGTTGTCGGACGGGAAATGCCCGGACTGTGGACGAGAGGTCAAATATGCTGAAGAGGAAGCTTACTTTTTTCGGCAGTCAAAATATGCGGATAGGATCAAGGAACTGATATCAGGCTACCTCGATCCGCAGTCCCGCGTCAACGAGATGATGAACAACTTCCTTTTGCCGGGCTTGGAAGATATCTGCGTTTCTCGCACCACTTTTTCCTGGGGAGTGCCTGTCGATTTCGACCCCGGCCATGTTGTTTATGTTTGGGTCGATGCTTTGTCAAACTACATCACCGCGCTCGGCTACGGCAACGGCAAGTATAACGATTTTGATAAATACTGGCCGTGCGACGTGCATTTTGTCGGCAAGGAAATAGTGAGGCTTCATTCAATCTTATGGATTGCTATGTTGATGGCCCTCGATCTGCCGCTGCCGAAGAGAGTTTATGGACATGGGTGGCTGCTCTTTGACGGCGACAAGATGAGCAAGTCAAAGGGCAATGTCAAAGATCCTGTCATTCTTGCCGAGCGCTATGGCGTCGACGCGCTGAGGTTTTTCCTTTTGCGCGAATTCACGTTCGGTTCCGATGGCAATTTTACGAACGAGTTGTTGATTTCTCGCATCAATGCGGATTTAGCGAACGATCTCGGCAATCTCGTTTCGCGTACTGTTGCGATGGTCGATAAATACTTCGATGGAGCATTGCCTCCTGATCGCCTTGCCGGCAGCGAAGACGATGACATCATCGGCGTTGCGTCGAGTCTTTTTGGCGCATATGAGTCGCACATGGAAAGGTTTGCTTTCCAACAGGCGCTTGCGGAGGTCTTCAAGGTCACTTCACGAGCCAATAAATATATCGACGAGACTGCTCCATGGGCACTGGCAAAAGATGAGAGCAATCGGTCGAGGCTCGCGACTGTGTTGTATAACCTGTTGGAGACAATCAGGATTTGCGTTGTTTTGCTCCGGCCATTCATGCCGGATTCCTGCGCAGAGATTTTTAAACAAATCGGCGCGCAAGGCGAGCTCACGGAGTTTGAAAGCGTTCGTTCATTCGGTGCATTGCCTGAGTGTTGTTCCGTAATGAAAGGCGACATTGTCTTCCCCCGACTCGATCTCGCTAAAGAGTTGGAGGCGCTCGCGAAAGGCGAGGGCTGACGCGATTAAAATTCACGCCCGGTGCGGTAGACGTTTGTTTTGCATCCGACCGCAAGGGCGTGAACAGGCGCCTGACGCGAGGGCTTAAGGCAGTACCCCTTCCGCAAAATTGCGACACGAAAGGAATGGTCATAATAATGTCAGTTTTCACGTCATTGTTTCTTGGGCTTGTTCAAGGGATAACCGAGTTCCTGCCGATTTCCAGTTCCGGGCATTTGTCCATTTTGCAAAACCTCTTTCAAATCGGATATTCAGAAGAAGACAATATGCTCTTTACGGTGCTGTTGCATCTCGGTACGCTGATTTCGATCATCGCTGTATATCGGAAGGACATCAAAGAAATGCTCGCGGACGGTTTCGAGTTTCTGCGAACGAGGTCGGATTCCGACAAGGATGAGCCGGTTGTGATGAAGCCGCCCGCCAGAGCCTTGCTTTTTGTCATCGTNGGGACGATACCGATGGTCATCGCATTGATTTTTATGAAGAGTCTCAGCCGTTTGTTCCTCAATGTCNGTTTCATCGGNTTTGCGTTGATCATAACCGGAGCGCTCCTCTTCGTGTCGGATAAATACGTCAAAAGAGGAAACAAGACAGAAAAATCGATGACTCTCAAGGATTCGATCATCATTGGCCTCGCGCAGGCAGCCGCTGTGGTGCCTGGTTTGTCGCGCTCCGGCACAACAATCGCCGTTGGTATTTCGCGCGGCCTCAGCGGCGGTTTTGCAGTAAGATTCTCTCTGCTGCTGTCGATTCCCGCTGTCATCGGCGCAACGATAGTATCCATATATCAAGCTATCAAAGCCGGCATCGTCCTTTCGCATTTGCCCGTTTACCTCATAGGATTTGTCGTTGCTGTCGTCGTCGGGTATTTCGCGATTCAGCTATTAAGGCGATTGGTCGGGAAGAACGGTTTTGGCAAGATCGCTTATTACTGCTGGGCCGTCGGTATCTTAGCGATAATTCTTTCATTGATATTAACATGAGGCTATCTGACGTGAGGCTCCGCCCCACAACCCGGACGCCGTGAGGCTCCGCCCCACGTCAGACATTTTTCAATTGGTATGAGGGACATTATGGCGGAGACAACTCGTAAAAAAACGACCGCTGCAAAAAACAGCCCATCACGGACTCCGCAGCGGCCGACGCAAAAAAAGACGGCGCAAAAAAAGACGGCGCAATCATCAAAAATTGCAGCAAAGAACCCCCGCCGCCGCGAAATCATGGCGGCAATCTGCTTTTTGCTCGCGGTTTTTACATTTATAGGGTATTGGAACTCTGATGGCGCGTTCATATGGATTTTTTGCGCATTGGCAAAAGGATTGATCGGGCGCGGCTTCTTTGCTTTGCCGCCTGTTTTGTTTATCTGCTCGATCATTCTGACGTTTCATAGAGGGCGCCCTGTGCGCTTCAGGGTCGCTTGCGCCCTATTGCTTGCTGTGATCATAGGTTCGCTCATTCATCTTTTCGCTGCAGAAACAGTATATGACATATCTTTTCGCATGTTCGGCGAATTATGGAAAGACGGCAGAGAGTTGGCTGCAGGGGGCGCGGTCAGCGGCTCTTTGTCGGTGTTGTTCATGTGGTTGTTTGCCAAAGCCGGCGCCGCGATCGTTCTCATTTGCGCTGCGTTGTTTTTTCTGCTGTGCGCTTTTAACAGGACGCTTGCGGGCATCATCGATTCCATACGCACACGCGAGAGGCGCGAATATATCCCGGAGCCGGAGCCCGACCCATCTGAACGCCCGGAGCGCTTGACATATGTGCAAAGGCGCAACGCTGCCGCACGCGCAAAACAGAAAAAAGCAATCGATATCCCGCTCGATGGGGACCCCCCTCCTCCTGAGCCGGATTTCATCCCGGAGCCGATAAAAGGGCATCTTTTCAGGAGCTCTCCCCGCGTCAAAACGCCCGACCAGCTCATCGCGGAATATGCTTCGGATTCTGCTTCAATCGCTGACGCTGACAACTCTGCCAATGGCGCTTCTTTTGCATCCGGCCGCGACGGAGATGCCGGCGCTGCCGCCGATGCGCATGACGCAACCGCTGTGGATGCCGCCGCCTCCGCAGGGTCCGCCGCCTCCGCAGGGTCCGCCGCCTCCGCAGGGTCCGCTTCCTCCGCAACCACCGATGCCGCCACAGCGGACAGCGTTGGCGGCGAAGAGATAGTAGATATGCCCCTTGACATTCCGTTTATGGAGCCGAGGCGCCGCAGCAGTGATAGGCCTGCTTCCCCCGCCCCCATTTCGCCGCCTTCCGCAAATGCAGAGCAGCCATCAGCGCCAATCACCGCTCGGGATGGAAAGAAGCAACAAGAATCGCCTGATCGCGCTTCGATTGTCGAACCGAAAAAAACCGGCTCGAATGCTGCCTATGCATTTCCGCCCATCGATCTGTTGAACCCGGGCACGCCAAGGACGGGGACACGTGATGTGGATGAGGTCCGTATCAATTCCGAGCGTCTCGAGGCTGCGTTCCGCAGTTTTGGCGTCAACGTGAACATATCAAACACTACTCGCGGCCCTGCTGTGACCAGGTATGAGGCGGAGCTCGAGGCAGGCATCAAGCTCAGCCGGCTGACCGGCCTTGCTGACGACATCGCTCTCTCGCTTGGCACGAGCGGCGTGCGCATCGCCGCCATGCCAAATAAAATATCGACCGTCGGCATCGAAGTCCCCAACAAAGTCATAAGCAATGTCCATTTGCGCGAGATCATTGAATCGCGAGAGTTTCAAAACGCAAAATCAAGACTGACATTTGCCGTCGGCATGGATATTTCCGGCGAAGCAATCGTCGGCAGCATCTCCAGGTTGCCGCATATGCTCGTTGCAGGGACAACGGGTTCGGGCAAGTCGGTTTGCTTGAATTCTCTCATACTCAGCATACTATATAAGGCGTCTCCCGAGGATGTGCGCTTCATTATGATAGATCCGAAAATGGTCGAGTTCAAAGTATATAACAGCATCCCGCATCTTCTCGTGCCTGTCGTAACGGACATCAAAAAGGCTGCAGGCGCGCTTCAATGGGCTGTCGTTGAAATGATGAAACGTTATGCGCTGTTTTCCGAGACAAACGCCCGCGACATTGAGGGATACAACCAAGTCGCCCGCTTGTCTGATGATCGTGACACGTTGCCGCAGATCATCGTCGTAATAGATGAGCTTGCGGATCTTATGATGATGGCTGCCAAAGAGGTTGAAGAGTCTGTCTGCCGCGTCGCTCAAATGGGCCGCGCTGCCGGCATGCATCTTGTTATAGCAACGCAGAGCCCGAGGGCAGATGTGATCACCGGTTTGATGAAAGCAAACATTCCGTCGCGGATCGCTTTGAAGGTCTCCAGCGCATTGGAATCCCGTATTATCCTCGATGCGGGAGGCAACGCAGACAAGCTCGTTGGAAACGGCGACATGCTATATGCCCCCATCGGAGCGGCCAAACCGATGCGTGTGCAAGGCACATGGGTGTCAGATGCGGAGCGCGAAGCCGTTGTGGATTTCATCAAAAAAAGCGGTGAATCGCAATATTCCGAAGAGGTCATGGGCGAAATCGAAAGGGTCTCGATTGATAAATCGTCCGGCGACAAAACTAAAGATGACTCCGACGGAAATGACTTTGATGAGCTGCTCCCGCAGGCTGTCGATGTCATATTCGAGACGGGGCAGGCATCGGTATCGATGTTGCAACGCAGATTAAAGCTGGGTTACTCGCGCGCCGCCCGTATTGTCGACCAAATGGAGAAAATCGGCGTAGTCGGCCCGTTCGAAGGTTCAAAGCCGCGCAATGTGCTTGTCACGAGAGACCAATGGCGGCAAATGCAATATATCAGCGGGAACGCGCCGCAGGACAGCTTATTTACAGACTTGGTCACTTCCGTTTCAGAAGACTATATTGATGATGCCGACTATGGCGACAGCGAGTACGACAGCAATGCGGAATACGACAACGATGATTTCGATGAAGATAATGAGAACAGTGACGATGACTATGATTTATAACAATAATAAATGCGTTTAATTATTACGCGATTTTGATAGCATATGCTCATATCCGGCAGCCGAGCTCGAAAAACCGGCTGCCGGAATTTTTTTATATTTTTTTCTGTGTGGAAGCGCTTGCTGCCATAGGCCGCTCCGCGTCTTTTCAAAGTTGCGTAAGCTCCAAATTTGTGAATTGATATGGTTTATATAATAGCTTTAAAAGTAAACGTTTCTATGAGGAATTTTCGACAAATCAGCACAAGAAATGACGATATCAAATATCATTTTATTATTATTATTTATACCATCGTCCTATACAAGATATTACATTTTTGTATGCCTTTTGTAATTGACTTCCATAATTCCTGCCTGTATACTCGTGACTCATCAAAGCCTACGCCAATTATCGTATGATTACATAATATTACGTATATATTATAATCTTATTACATTATCGTTATTATTATCTCATTACTTCCTTACTATCATTGAGGTGACGACCATGAAAACACAGCTCCTTATAGCGACGCCTGAACATGATTATGCTGAACATCTGTCCAACACACTGGCCGAAAAGCACTCCGATGCAATCTGCGCGGTAGTTTGCAGCGACGCCGAAAACCTTCGCGAGTTGCTGCAGGCCAGGAAATTTGACATTGCGCTATTTGATGAATCCATGGTGGACTCCGCCAACTTAAACTCTGTCAAATTGCCCTTGGTTTTGTGGAATGAAAACGAAGCGGCATATGGCATTTCGTGCGATATAAAGAGGATTCGCAAGTATCAACGCATCTCGGTGATGGTGAGCGCTCTGTTGGAACTATATTCAAAGGCTCAGACGGCAGAACGTGGCATGAGCATGAACAGGGCGCGCATAACGGCAGTCTGGTCGCCGATGGGCGGCGCAGGCAAAACAACGGTCGCGCTAGCATACTCAGCCGGTAAAGTCTCCGAAGGGAGACAAGTCTTATATTTGGATATGGAGCCGTTTTCCAGCGTTGATGTGTATTTTACAGGTAAAGGCAGGGGTTTGAGCGCAGTTTTCGAGATGCTTGAATCCGGAGAGGGGAATGTCGAAATACTTGCTCGAAGCCTCCGCAAGCAAGATGGGCACAACGACATCGCATACCTTTGCAGCCCCGAGAATTTTGACGACATGAATATTCTCTCCCCCGAGAACACCGCCGTGTTGATTGATGCTTGCGCCGGAGTTGCTGACGAGCTGGTGATAGACATGTCAGGCATTTGCGATGATCGTGCGCGGAAGATTTTTGATCTTGCAGACAAGATTCTGCTCGTCATCGACCCCTCGCACACTTCGCAGATCAAGCTCTTTCAATTCTTGTCGCAAAATAGCGTGTTCCAGCGGATAAAGAACAAAACGACGCTAGTCGCCAACAAGGGCGCCGTGGTCAAAGAGCAATATGTCGATACGATCGTCTGCTTGCCCATGATTCAATCCACAGATTCGGTAATGGTTTATAAGACGCTGTCCGGATATAGGTTTGATGCATAATGCGAAAAATGCAGAAAACAGAAAGGAGCGGGTATCATAATGACGGAACAAACTCGTAACATAGTTGCCGGGCGGCTGAAGGCGGAAGTGCAGGAGCATGCCGATCTGACGACATTCAGCAATGAGCAGCTCCGGGATCTTGTTGCAAGAAAACTGGAAGAGAAGATCGAGTTTTCCGCAAAGGATGATCCCGAAATGCATCTCGAACTATCGTCGTTGAACTTTAAGGACAAAAAGCTCATTGTCACAAGCGTATATGAATCAATACGCGGGCTTGGCGTTCTGTGGGGCATTATCGCCGATCCCGATGTCACGGAAGTCATGATCAACGGATATCAAGATATATATACTGAAAAGAGCGGCAAGCTATATAAACTCGACAGCAGGTTTGAAAGCCGTCGCGAGCTTGAGATCATTATCACGAAATTTGTTTCAAAAGCCGGTCGAGCTGTGAATGAAAGCGAGCCTATCGTGGATTTTCGCCTTGAAGACGGATCGCGCGTCAATGTTGTCATGCCCCCGATAGCGCTCAACGGTCCGATAGTCACGATCAGGCGGTTTCCAAAAGAAGCCATGACAGTCGATAATTTGATCGCTTTCGGATCGATCACGCCTGAAGTGGCGGAGGTCCTCAGAATGCTAGTAATCGCGAAGTACAACATATTCGTCAGTGGCGGAACAGGCAGCGGAAAAACAACATTCCTGAACGCACTTTCAAATTTCATCCCCCGGGACGAAAGGATCATCACCATCGAAGACTCCGCCGAACTCCAGATAAAAAACATTGACAACCTCGTTCGATTGGAGACGCGCAACGCAGGCGCTGATGGCAAAGGCGCGATCACCATCAGAGACCTCATCAAATCCGCTTTGCGTATGCGCCCTGAACGCATCGTCGTTGGCGAAGTCAGGGGAGCAGAGGCGCTGGACATGCTGCAGGCGATGAACACAGGGCATGACGGGTCGCTGTCGACCGGCCACGCAAACTCCACGCGAGATATCCTCAGCCGTTTGGAGACAATGGTTCTGCAAGGCGCGGAAGGGTTGCCGCTTGATGCGATCAGCCAACAGATATCTTCGGCTGTCGATATCATCATTCATCTCTCACGCCTTCGCGACAGGAGCAGGAAAACAATGGAAATCGTTGAGGTTGTGGGCTATGACAACAGCGAGAAGCGGATCGTCCTGAACTCGCTGTATGAATTTCGCGAGACAGACCAAAGCACGAAGAACAAAGTAATCGGCCGTCTCGTGAGAACGGACAATCCCATGAGGAACAGGCAGAAACTGGATGCGGCGGGCATTGACACGGTGATATGACTTATGAGCGGCGGGCATTGACACGGTGATATGACTTATGAGCGGCGGGACGCTCCAAGAGCTCGGGAGGTAGACATGAGATACATAAAGCACACAGCAGAAACAGCAGAAAAGCAGGCGGCGAAGCACGAAAAACACGCAAGAGAAAGAAAAACCGCCATCCCTGATTATACAAACAGCCGCTCCGGCCCGCTTGAGCACAGCTTTGCCTTTATTACCGGACTGGCAGCCGGTACCGCTGTGCTGTTCATCTTTTACAAAATCTTGCCGCTGTCGCTCGCGGGGGGCGCGCTGATCGGCATTGCCAACATTTTTGCCTCCGCGCAAGCATCAGTAAACAAACGAATAACGAAGCTCCGCGCGCAATTCTATGATCTGCTCGAATCGATCTCTGTCTCCATGAGAGCCGGCAACCCGCTGATCTCCGCGTTGGAAAACGCTCGCGAGGATTTGATGCTGATATATCCCGAGGACGCGGACATAATCACCGAGCTCGACATATTGACAGGCCGCTTCAACAATGCGGTTCCGATGTCCGAAGCATTCTCCGATCTCGCGGAGCGGAGCCGGCTCGAAGACATCGCAGGTTTTGCATCGATATATGCAACGATAGAGGGAAAGTCCGGCAAGAATGACGAAATCGTGCGGGAAACCCAGCAAATCATCGCGGATAAAATGGAGATCGAGATGGAGATCGACACATTGCTCACTGCTGCAAAGACGGAGGTAAACATCATGCTCTTTATGCCGCTGGTTATTCTGCTTGTCATCGGGTATGCCGGCGCGGGATTCATGGATGCGATTTATACGACAGGAGTCGGGCGTGCAGTCTCCACCGGAGGGCTCATCACTTTTATCCTCAGTTATATTATGGCAAAAAAATTCAGCCGCGTCACGCTGTAGGAGGTGCTGCAATGCTCATCGTCATTATGATCCTCGCCACTGCGCTTGCTGCCGCATGGCTGATATTGCTTGGGCGCGCAACGCGTGATGATTGGATATCGGCTGCATACAGCAGAGCATATGATTATTTCGCTACCATCGGCAATCTCCGCAGGAAAGAACAGGAAAGGCTGCATAAACTGGCACGGTATCGCGGGATTGCCGCCGTCAGCATCCGGTTGTCGCCAAGCGGCAATATAAGCAAAGCGGTATCGCGCGCGCAAAGGGCGGCCGCGCGCTTGCAGGAAGGAAACCTGAGAGGGCTGAACCTGCTCTTGATTCCGGGCTATGTGTTGCAGCGCGAATTTAGCGCCATAGGCAAAGGCGGGGCGCACAGGGCCATCATGGAAATGAGCTTTGAGTTATATGGCAAGAAGCACGCAGTCAACAAATCCAAACAATTGTTGGCAAAGCTGCTGTCATATCCGATGATTGGCCTCGCTGTCACTCTCACGCTTGGGGCGTTGTTCATGGGTCTCGGCAATGCGAACACCGGAATGGCGATTCTCGGCGTCGGCGCTGTGTTCGTGCTGGTTCTGGTCTATGCCTTATATGACGAACTAAGCAGCCGCGTGAAAAAACGCCGCGAATCCATCAGAAAGCAATTTCCAAACGTTGTATCCAAGCTCGCGCTCCTTGTCACTTCTGGCATGATCATGGACAGGGCGTGGAAAGAAACCGCTTACAGCAGCGAGACGGAAATATATATCGAGATGCGAAAAACCTCTGATGAGCTGGACAACCTTGTCAGTCCCGAAAACGCATACGGCAGCTTCATCAGCCGTTGCAACACAAGGGAAACCTCAAAGCTTGCATCCGCAATAATGCAAAACCTGGCCAAGGGAAATGCGGAAATTGGCAAGCTGTTGAAGAACATGGCGCACGAGGCTTGGCAGGAGCGGCGGCGCACTGCGAAACGCGATGCCGAAAAGGCGAATTCCAAGCTTATGATCCCGACGATTCTACTTTTTCTTGCAATCCTGGTTATGCTTATGGTGCCGGTTGCCATGAACTTTACGGGGATTTAAAGATATTGATTCAAATGAAAGGAGGATTTTATCATGAGAGAAAAGATTTCGACACTATCAATCGCAACATATGTTTCTGTCAAAGGATTTGTCCATGGGTTGAAGAAAGATGAAAGAGGATTGTCAGGTATTGTTGTGGCCGTAATGCTCATATTGATAGCGGTGCTGTTGATAGTGATGTTTTGGGGTTCGTTGAGCAGTTGGTTGGCAGAACTGTGGAGCAGAATCACAGGGAAAGACACGGAGCTTACCGGTGGATCATCGTTTTAACGTGGGGCTCCGCTCCCAAAACCTCGATGCCGCGATGCGGAACCACCATGCCAGCGTAATGGGAAAGGAGAATGATCAGATGCAAAATGATCGTCTTCGCATGAAAGTACATCGCATGATGAGCGCCGGATCTCGAAACCGGAAAATGCCGGTATGCGTGCAAAAGCCTCATGGCACAGCGCAAAGCTTCCTCCGTGATGACAATGCAGATGCGATTGTTGAAGCGACAATAATCTTTCCCATTATGCTCCTGGTGTTTGCGGCTCTTTTTCTGCTCTCCGTGTTCTTGCCCACGCGAGCAGCACTCCAGCGCGCGACGCAATATGCCGCTACCGCGCTGGCAACGGAAAAAAGCGACACATGGCTCGTCTTTGACGAAGGCTCGATGTCTTATAGGTGGGAAACGGACAAGGATCGACTGCAATTCGTTTATGTATCCATGTTTTCCGGAATCCGCGACGTGCAGGCAAGAGGCGAGACCATTGTGTCCAACATAGAGGAGCAGGGGCTTAGCGTGAAATCCGGCAATCTGTCCATCGACTGTTCGGTAAATAATTGGGTCGTGTACCAGGAAGTGGCGATAACTGCGTCCAGGGTCTATGATATGCCCGGGTTCCTCTCCACAATTGGTTTCCCCGATGAGTTGTCGATAACTGTGACATCCGTAGCTGTCGTGCAAAATGGCGATGAATTCATTCGCAACATAGACCTCGCCGTGGATTTCGTCGAATACATCGCAGAAAAATTCAATCTCACGGGCGTTTCCGATGCCATAAGCAAAGCCTGGGACAAAGTTATGTCGGTCTTCAATGGCAGCGGAAGTTAAAGGAATTGCGATAATGAAAATACTGAAAAAATTGAAAAGCAGCAAACTGATGAAAAACACAAGAGGCGCTGTGACAGTCTTTGTCACATTGCTGCTCATTCCTGCAATCCTTGTCAGCGGGACTGCCGTCGATATCGCGCGGATACACACTGCACGCAGCGTATTGCAAGATGCGAACCAGTTGGCAGGAAATTCTGTTCTGACACAATATAATGCACTGTTGTATGACATATATGGGCTTTTCGGGGTCGCAAAGGACGACCCGATTTTGGGGCAACTGCTGGACGAATACATAAGTCTTTCGGTTTTTGGGGAACCATCACAGAACAGAAAACTCGGAACGTTGCAGCTATTATACGGATCCGAACTCGGCCTAAACGAGGTTAGCTTTGGCGATAACATGAACCTTGAAGACGCTGATGTACTCAGGCGCCAGATCGAGGAGTATATGAAGTTTCGCGGTCCGGTGATTATCGTTGAAGAAATAATTAAAGCTCTCAGCAACAACTCACTTAAAGAAGACAAGGAAGTCATCGACGAAAAAACGGCCATCGATGAGAAAATCGCCGAGCTGCACGAAAAATACGTTGCTCTATACAATGCGATTGTCGCCGCGAATTCGTGTAAGGATATAAATTTGGGGATATCAGGCAACCCTTACAATAACATTTCCTCATACATGAAATCAATCAGAAGCCAATTTATAGACTTGAAAGCATGTTATAAAGATTGGGAAGATGCTGTGAATGCGGGCATGTCTTCTTCCGCAAACGCATCTGCATCTGATACGGATGATGAGAATGTAGTTGACGATTTGGCCGCAAAGTATGAAGCCATACTCGGCAATATACGAGCCTATGCCATAGGCGGCCCGAATGGGAGCAATTGGTCAAATGGCAGATGGCGCTCGATTACGCAAGGAAGAAGTGACCTGAAGACGTCGGCTGAAGGCGCAAAGATCAAGGCAGATGAGTTTAAAGCAAACTTTGACAAAGTAGTCGAAATATCACGCGAGATCGATGCGGCGCATGACGAGTTGAAGCAAAGGATCGACGAGCTCGAAAGGAAGCTCAATACCGGACAGTGCAGCGAGGAGCTGAAAAAAGGACTCACGGAAAAAACAGGCTCCCCTCCCATGTCGCTCATTGAACGATATCGCGACATTCTTAAATGGAACAATATCACAGCTATGAGCAATAAGTTTCGTGATGGGAGTTATAGCTACATAGACGACAAGCACAAGCCAATGCTTGACGACCTCAGATACAGGGACACGACAAACCCATCTGCAGGAAGCCTCACTCTCGACGAACTGGCGAACTTATCGTCAAATCCTGCTTTTCGGCTGACCAAATCGGTATCGGCAGCAAACAGCAAAGCTGCCCACTTCGCGAGCTTTGCAGAACGCGGCGTCCATTACAATATGCCGAACCCCTTCGTGAAATTTGCCGAATACCCCGGAGAGAACAAAGCATTTTTCGACGCTCTGGAGAAAATGGTCAAGCAACCTATCGGCACTCCCGTGAAGTTATATGACGAGCAAGAAGATGCGGAAGGGTCGGATTCAAAGGAGAAGCAAAAGGGTTTGATTAACCAGCTCCTCACGTTGATAGACACGGTATATACAGGCCTCGCGAATAATCCTATGGGCGCAAAATACATTAATGACAGCAACACTCCGCCGCCGGAAAAGCTTGGCCTATTGCAAATAATGCGGCTCATACCGGAAACATCCAACGATGGCGTATTCAAAATTCTTTCCGACCCGCTTGGAACAATGGCAGGAGCATACAACAATATATTGCTGCTGACATACGACACCTCAATGTTCTCGAATTATACAACGACGCGCCCGGACAGTCTCGGGAAAAAACTTGAAGACCTCAGCGAGAGCGACTTTCCAAAAACAATCACAGGCGTGCCGATCAGCCCTCGCGTCAATTACTTCTTTCAATCAGAATGGGAGTATCTGTACAAAGGCAGTTTTCAGGCGGGAGAGAACCTGAGCGCGGTTACGAGGCTTCTATTTCTAGTGCGGCTGATATGCGACTATATCACAGTTTTCACTGTCAAAGAAATCACAGCAATTGTGGCAGGCATACAGGCTTCATTTGCATGGTGTCCGCCGCTTGCCGTAGGCCTGGGGGAGCTGGCGCGCGCTGCTTTTGCGGCTGCAGAGGCATTGGTCGATGTCGTGTTGCTCCGCACAGGGCACAAAGTCCCGCTAATGAAAAATGTTGCAAAAAACGAGTGGGTCTGCAGCCCAAGCGGCATTGCGCATGCAATAAGCAAAATTGCTTCAGATACGGCGGGAAAAGGCATTGCCGACCAGGTGAATAACGGTAACAGCTCGGGAGATAGTGGCAATTCGGGAAGCGGAAATTCAAACGCAGCTTCAGGCGGAGCAAGCGGCGAAGAGGACATAGAACGAGGGCTGACATACTCGCAATATCTGCTATGCTTCCTAATATCAAAGAACTTAGCGGGGAGCAAGGGCGCCGAGCTCGCTATCCGTACAGGGAATCTGATTGAGTGGAACATGATCAACTATATGGAAAATATAAATGCAGACGAGCGGAAAATGACAGAAGCGGCGGCCAAGTCTGATAGATTCAAATTGAGCGATATGGCCACCGGGTTCAGCTTGACGACGAGCATCGACGTAAGGATGCTGTTCCTGTCATTGCCATTCGCGCAACGGGGCGTACGTGGCGTCATCCCTCCTGCAGTCAGGCCGATAACCGTCACAGATTACAGGGGGTATTGACATATGCTTACAAAGCCGCAGGACGACAACGGATATATCGTTGCGGAAACTATCGGAGTTTTTATCCCCTTTGTTCTTTTGATAATCTCCATTTTGAGCCTCGTGAATATTGTCGCTGTACAAGCACGCATGCACTATGCGCTGACGCAGACTGCAAATACGCTTTCCATGTATAGCTATACTCTCGAAGTCCTCGGCATGGTCGACGATTTGCAATCGATCCACGCAAACGCAGCCAATATTTCGGAGCCCGCAAATAGCATCAGGGACGACATCAACTCGATAATTGACGGTCTTGGCTCTCTTTCCGATATAGGCGGCGCGATCGAAAGCGGGCAGCACGCCTTGGGGACTGCTGCGGAGTGGGGCTCCGCAGCGCGGGACGACCCAAAGGCGATGTTCAGCATGTTCTTAAGTTATGGAGCAAGCGAACTCATGAGCGCAGCGACAGAAATGCTGTCACGGCCATTGATCGGCAGGTATCTCTCAAACGGGAGCGACACGGGAGATGCATACCTGATCAGGTCGGGGGTCGTTAATAAGCGCACGAATCAGATAGGCCTCAATGCATTGGAATTCCACAGATGGGTGAACCTCGGGCGCGGCAATAGCATAATTCTGGACAAAGACGGCAATGTCAAGCTGACGGTTGAGTATGAAATTCTATATACTTTCGCTGGGTTGCCTTTGCCATTCAAGCCTACTTTGAAAGTGACGCAGACAGTCGTAACAAGAGCATGGCTCAACGGAAGCGGAGAGGGGTACAAATGATGACAAAAGCAATACAATCACCCGCATTCCCCTATCTCGGCTTGCCAATAATCGTTGCCGGCATTTTATTTTTGCGTGCCGGATCTACCGATGCGTTCATCACGCTTTTGCTCTTGTTGGTTGCCGTGTTCGGTTACATAGCGTCGGTCACTGACATAAAAGCTAAAAAGATCCCAAACAAGCTAATCATTTCAATGATGGCATCATGGATTGTCATCATGCTGCCAAAGATATTCTGGGACACGGATGCCGCCATTGCGATTGCAGCAGACTCCGCGCTTGGTTTTGTTATCGGGGGCGGACTGTTCCTGCTTGTGTACATAATCAGCAGGAAGGGGCTCGGGGGCGGCGACGTGAAGCTCGTTGCCGCAATCGGGCTCTATCTCGGGTACGGCGGGGTGCTTTCCGTGATGCTGGTCGGGACAATATTGGGTTCGCTCTTTAGCCTCACATTAATTATGGCAAAGAAAATCGGCAGAAAAGATGCAATCCCGCTCGCTCCTTTTTTATACATAGGGTTATTGTTCGTATGTTTTGTCGTCGCATGAAAAACCATGCAATCTAGTTTCTTGCGCATGGCGCGCGGCCTCGCGGATGTGACGACGGAACAAAGGAGTCAGGAGTTTTCGACCCAAGCACACCCAAAGTGGGGCTCGCGCACCCACAACCCATCAGGAGGGCGTTCATATGAAGAAGTGGAGCAGAATATTGATAGGCTTGGGGTGTCTTACCCTTTTAGCCGTCTCATGGCTGATCGCCATCAACGCAAAATCTGCAGAAGCAAAGCAATTTGAGTTGATGGAAAAAGCTGCAGAGTTGATGAGCGACGGCATATACATCCGCGCCGTGCCGCTTTTGGAAGAAGCGATAGGATATAAAACCGCGCATACGCTAGATGCCGAAGAAGCATTAAAAACAGCTTACATTGCGCTATTGGACACCAGGGGGTTCAGCTTAAAGTATGCTGATCTTCTATCATTGCAAATGAACAGGACTGATGCGGTTCCCGGCGTTTTTGCCGAAGCTGCGATGTATTATCTTGAATTGGCAAAAATCCCCGTTGCATTGGAAATCTTGAGGACCGGCATCGAAAAAACAGGCGATGAGGCGCTTGTCGCATTATATGAGCAAAACAGATATGCGTTCCAAATGAATCATGGAGCCTATGATTATGTGACCGCAATATATCATTCGACGATCCAGGTGCAAAAAGATGGCTTGTGGGGGTTGGCCGCTTCTGACGGCCGCCTGATTTTGCCTTGCATATATGACAGAATCAGCACATTCGACATCGACCGCGCGATCGTTATGAAAGACGATGAAGTTTATGCTGTCAACATCGACAACAACAGAATCGCAAAGCTTAAAGCAGATGCGTTTACTTTCGGCAATTATGCCAATGATCGCATACCATTTCTTATTGATGATCGATGGTATAGAGCTACGGGCGAGTTTGCCCTCGGCACAGTTTCATTTGAAGAAATCGGCATGTATTCAGGCGGATATGCGGCTGCCAAAATTGATGGAAAGTGGGGCGTCGTCAATACCGCTTATGACTGGCTGCTACCTGCAGAATTTGATGGAATCATAAGTGATGAGCTCGGGAGATGCCATATACGTGGAGCGGTTTTTGCGCTGACAAACGGCGGAGTTTATTTGTATGTCAATGGCCAAGCAGTCGGGGGGCCATATGAGGACGCGCGTCCATTTGCCGATATAGGGTACGCTGCCGTCAAAAATGGCGGAAAATGGGGATTCATTGACATTGACGGTACTGTCATGATTGATTATTCATTTGATGACGCACTATCCTTTGTACAGCATTTGGCAGCTGTGCGGCAGGGCGAGTTATGGGGGTACATCAACGCCAACGGCGCCATCGCCATAGAGCCGCAGTTCTTGGAGGCAAAGAGTTTTACGGATGGCGACGCTCCGATATTGACAGAAGGCGGCTGGCGGTTCATCACACTACACGAATACAAAAAAGGAGTAAGTTTATGATTTACGAAATACAAAGCAAAAACGACGTTTTATCAGGAGCATCATTGATTGTGAAGATGCCCGAAGCTGATTTGGATCGTAAGGCGTTGAACACGATCATGGAAGACAAACCCGGTTTTCTGCTTCCTTTTCGCCACAGGGTCGTGGACGGGCAAATCGAGTTTGTATACCAAGTCGGCCAGTGCAGCAAACTGCAGCATCTCGCGGGCGACCGCAACCCGAAGGAATATGTTGAATTGTGGTCCGGTGTCTTAAACCCTTTGCTGGATTGCGGAGATTGGTTTTTGAGGCCCTATTCGTTCGTGTTGGATGTGAGATATCTCTATTGCGACAAAGCTTCCGGGAATGTAAGTTATGTCTATATCCCGTCTATGCATGATTGCTCGGAATATAACACTCTGAAAGATATGGCTGTCGAGTTTTCGAGGCAGATTACAGTTACCGATGCAGATTTGGAGAACAAGGTCTTGCGGTTTATTATGATGGAGTTCAATCCGAAAGCGTTTTTACAAATGCTGGCCCCATATAGCTCTATGACTCCTCCGCCGATCATGAACCCTCCTGCCGCAAATCCGCCGCTGGTGAATTCTCCGCCAAACATGGGTGCGCCGCCGAACATTGGTGCGCCGCCTAGCATGGGTGCGCCGCCAAACATGGGTGCTTCGCCGAACATGGGTGTTACGCCGAACAATAACCAGCAGCCGAACATGAAGCAGCAGCCTAACATGAAGCAGCAGTCTTCGAACATCCCGAACTCAATAGTCCATCCTGCTTTCGTGCCTGCTCAACCGCTTTATCCCGCTCAGCGCAAATCATATGTCATGCCGGAGAATACAATTCCAAAGGAAGATATGTCTATCATCGCTGAGGCCAGCGCATATATGCACAGGAACGGTTTCCCGGAATCTGCCGGAGATATTGTCATCGATATCCCACCGAAGGGCAAGGCTGCAAAAAAGGGCAACGAGCATGATATACAGCATAATGATGGCCGGAGCAGGCGAGAGAAAAAGGCAAAAGACAGCAGTGTTTCCGGTGGCGTCGGCAGCAAAAAGAAAGATACCGGCAGCAGAAGCCCCATGGATTCCATTTATGCCCAGCCGCCGTCTCCTTCTATGGCGCCACAGCCTTTGAGCGAGTTGGTCAGGCCGATGGTGCAGTCATATCAGCCTTCTTTTGAGCCATCTGACGTGACCATCAAGCTGCCATACGAGACGGCCAATGGTGCTTGGCTCAGACTGGTCGGGAATACGTCGCTTCCTCCGGGTATTGATGTTTCCATTGCGGAAGGTGAAGTGTTTACTGTTGGGCGCTATGATGCCGCAATCGGTCGAAGGCAATCCAGTTTTGAGTTTGACAGAGCGACAAAGGCTGTCAGCCGGCGTCATGCGGCCATCGAGCGTCATTTTGATGGGTATAGCATAGTCGATTTGTCGTCGAGCGCGGGTACTTTTATCGACGGGCAGAAGCTTCCGCCAAATACGCCTTATAAGGTTCAGCGCGGTTCTCGTGTGTCGTTTGGCAATTGCGGCGCCGATTACGTATGGGAACAATAACAAGCGATACGCAATATTAATGATATGCGCACTATGCGCGAAACAGGCAGCCTGAATGGCAGCTACGGCTGGATTTCGCGAAAACATAGCACTCCTTTGGTTTGCTCCGCTTAGCGCCTCAACACGGCATCCATGCCGTGAATCGGCTAAAACGGCATCCATGCCGTTTTTACAGCTACGCCGCTCCAAAGCAGTGCTTGTTTTCTGCGAAATCGCCTCATGCTGCCATTCAGGCTGCCTGTTTCGCGCATATTTGCATTCCTCATTGACAGGGGTTAGGCTTCAAAATTCACACAATATTATTGAATAGTTTGAAAATATGTGGTAAAAAGATAGTGAGGTGGTGAGATATTGTGGAAAAATACGTTGAAAAAAGACGAAAAACAGCGACATTTTCGATGATGCCGCTTATACTAATATTGGCCATATTATGCAGTATTTCCGCAAGCTGTGAGAAACGAACAATGGAAAATACAGACGGCAAATTGGCCATCATCACCACTACAACAATGCTATATGACATGGCCGTATCTATCGGAGGCGAATGCGTCAAAGTCACTGCTCTGATGGGGCCCGGAATCGATCCGCACCTCTACCAGGCCAGCGCAGGAGACGTAACAAAAATGCAAGATGCGAACGTTGTTTTATACAACGGCCTGCATCTTGAAGGCAAAATGGGATACGTATTTGCAGCGCTCGCGAAATCAGGACGCAACATCATATGTGCAGAAGACGGAATCGCCGAAGCAATGCTCTTATCGGACGAAATCAACCCCGAAATACATGACCCCCACATATGGTTCGATGTATCGATATGGAAAGCTTCGGCTAAGCATGTCGCAGCTCGCCTTGCAGAAATAGACCCGGACAACAGCGACAATTACAAAACAAACATGGAAAAATATCTGGCCGAGCTGGATGAATTGGAACGATACATCAAAGAGCGCGTCGACGAGATATCGGAAAACCAGCGCGTTCTTGTCACCGCGCACGATGCGTTCCGTTACTTCGGCAGAGCATATGGCTTTGAAGTTTTGGGGTTGCAAGGCATCAGCACCGATGCGGAAGCGGGAACCGCCGATGTCAGCAACCTGGCCTCATTCATTGCGGAAAACAGAATCAAAGCGATATTTGTCGAATCATCTGTGCCGCCAAGAAACATCGAAGCGCTTCAAGCTGCTGTCAAAGCTCGCGATTTTAATGTTGAAATTGGAGGGGAACTCTATTCCGACTCGCTCGGTGATGCGACTTCCGGCCACGACACATATATACTGACGTTCAAGGCTAATATTGATACCATTGTCGATGCATTAAAGTAAGGCTGTTCCGTTTATGCGTGAACAGCCCTCAAAAAGGAGCGCGCGAAATGCAAAATGAAGATTATGCTGTCGAAGTACACGACTTAACTGTCGCATATGGCACGAAGCCTGTTTTATGGGATATTGACCTCAGCATCCCGGCAGGGAGGCTTGCGGCCGTGATCGGTCCGAACGGAGCCGGCAAAACTACATTGATCAAAGCTATGGTCGGACTCATTAAGCCATTATCCGGGGGCGTGGACTTCAGCGACAAGGAAATTAAGAATGGCAGGTTGAGAAACAAAGTTGCATATGTCCCGCAGAGCGGCAGCGTGGACTGGGACTTCCCTGCGACCGTGCTTGATGTTGTCATGATGGGCAGATATGGGCATTTGGGTTGGTTCAAACGCCCGGGCAGTTTGGACAAAGCTATGGCGCTGGAAACATTGGATAGCGTTGGGATGCGGGAGTTCGCTTCACGACAGATCAGCCAATTGTCCGGCGGGCAGCAGCAGAGGGTTTTTCTGGCGCGGGCTCTTATCCAGCAGGCTGATATTTATCTGATGGACGAACCTTTTAAGGGAGTGGACGCGCAGACGGAAAAGTCGATCGTGCTTTTGCTTAAGCAACTAAAAGAGCAAGGAAAAACAGTCATCGTGGTGCACCATGATCTGCAAACAGTCGCAGACTATTTTGACTGGGTCATTCTGATTAATCTCCGTATTGTGGCAAATGGTCTTGTTGGCGATGTCTTTAATGAAGAAAACCTTGGGATAGCATATGGAAATCGCGGCCTCCTGACGAAAGAGGTGACATGATGGAATCATTATCCGCGCTTTTAAGCGATTATACTTTCCAAACTGTCGCGCTCGGGTCTGCTCTGCTCGGCGTCATCAGTGGCGTGCTTGGGAGCTTTGCTGTGCTCCGCAAGCAGAGCCTGCTGGGGGACGGCGTGTCCCACGCTGCCTTGCCCGGTGTCGTAATGGCGTTCTTATTGACAGGCAGCAAAAATACCGAGGTGCTGTTATTGGGCGCATTATTAACCGGGCTTGCAGCAACATTTCTGATTACTCGCATTGTCAGAAATTCCCGCATTAGATTTGACAGCGCTCTCGCTCTCGTTATGTCCGTGTTTTTCGGCCTTGGTCTTGTTTTGCTGACATATTCCCAGAAAGTGCCCAATGCAAATCAAGCGGGGCTCAAACGCTTTATATATGGGCAAGCCTCAACAATGCTTCAGCGGGATGTTGTCTTAATGGCAATCTGCGGAGCGGTTCTATTAGTTATAACGATTTTGTTCTGGAAAGAGTTCAAGCTCTTTTCATTCGACATTGAATATGCCGAAACCATTGGTTTCGGGACGGGCAAGTTGAATCTTCTCCTGTCGTTTCTCATCGTTCTTGCAATTATCATCGGTTTGGAGACTGTGGGAGTCGTGCTTATGAGCGCAATGCTCATCGCGCCTGCGGTTGCAGCAAGGCAATGGTCAAATCGCTTGTGGTTGATGGTCTTGCTTGCCGCAATCTTCGGGGCTGCTTCCGGGGTTACGGGCACGCTGATAAGCTCTGCTGTCGCGGGAGTCCCGACCGGCCCGGTTATAGTGGTGTGCATTACCGCAATCACCGTTTTCAGCTTGCTCTTCGCACCGGGAAGAGGCATTCTCCACAGAATTTATACAAGAATGAAGAGCCGTGCGCGCCTCGCATCGGAAGGAGGTTCGGGATTATGAGCGCTGCTTTCGAGATACAACTGATTGCCGTGATTATATCTGTCGCATGCGCTTTGCCGGGAGTATTTCTCGTTCTAAGAAAAATGTCCATGATGTCCGACTCCATCACTCACACGATTTTGCTGGGTATAGTATTTGCTTTTTTCCTGACACAGGACCTCGGATCGCCGTTTCTCATCGTCGGCGCCGCTCTCATGGGCGTGATAACCGTATGGTTGACGGAGATGTTGACAAAGACCCGGCTGGTGTCGGAGGATTCTGCTATCGGTATCGTGTTCCCGCTGTTGTTCTCCATTGCTATCATCCTGATAACCCGATATGCAGGTTCAGTGCATTTGGACACGGACTCCGTTTTGCTCGGTGAGCTAGCTTTTGCGCCATTTGACAGAATGGTCGTCTTTGGCGTTGATATCGGCGCAAAAGCAATCTATACCTCCGGTGTCCTGCTGTTGATAAATGCCGCGCTTATCGTTCTGTTTTTCAAAGAATTGAAAGTCGTTGCTTTTGACCCGCTGTTGGCTGCCGTAATGGGCTTTTCTCCCGTTATCATCCATTATGGATTGATGACGCTAGTATCGCTGACGGCAGTGGGAGCTTTTGAAGCAGTCGGGTCGGTGTTGGTGGTCGCGTTTATGATCGGCCCGCCCATGACCGCATATTTATTGACGGACGATTTGAAGACCATGCTTCTGCTCAGCGCTCTTTTCGGCGCAATAAGCGGAATACTGGGCTATCAGGCAGCGCATTATACCGATGTTTCCATCGCGGGCAGCATGGCCGTCGTGACGGGATTGTTGTTTGCGCTGGTATTTGTCTTCGCGCCAAAACGCGGGTTGATTTCAGCAATCATCAGAAAGAAGCGCAATCGTAAGGAGTATGCCGAAACGACCTTGCTTCTCCATATCTGCAACCACCAAAACAGCCCGGAGAAAATTCAAGAGAACGGCATAAATACGATTGCGGAACATTTGCATTGGGATAATAAAAAACTGGATAAAACGATATGTTCTCTGCTCAACGACGAAAAGGCGATTATCGACCACGCTCTGATTGTTGCAACGCCGGCAGGAGTACAAATGGTTGAGGAGGCAAAGATTAAGCTCTTTGGAGGTTGACTCCAACGTCTAATATTTGTGGGGCCGTGGCAATGCCACGGCCCCATTTGCATCAATCCAAAGCTACCTGCTCTACCTATGACCGCCGCTGGTAGCGTCTATCTGTGACCGCCGCCGGTACCGTCTATCTGCGACCGCCGCTGGCACCGTCTATCTGCGACCGCCGCCGGTAGCGTCTATCTGTGACTGCCGC
>WRMX01000031.1 GCA_009776905.1 Oscillospiraceae bacterium | reverse complement strand
TTGACCGAATGCCTCTATACATATTACCAAAAACGAGTGATAGTCCTCCTGGACGAGTATGATTCCCCCATAGACAGCGCCGAGAGAAAAGGCTATTACCCAAAAATGATAGATTTCATGAGGGGCTTTCTGGGAAGCGTTTTCAAGACCAACGACTACCTCGAGTTCGGCGTGCTGACAGGCGTTCAGAGGATATCCAAGGAAGGCCTGTTCAGCAGTTTCAACAACCCGAAAATACGCGGTGTCATGGACAAGGAATTCAACACCTGCTTTGGATTTACTGAAGACGAGGTCAAACAAGCCTGCGACATGTACGGAATAGGCGGCAAGTACGAGGAGATAAAAAACTGGTACGACGGCTACAGGATAGGCGGTCAGGACATGTACAACCCCTGGAGCATCACGATGTACCTTGACAGCGAAAGCCATAGTCTGGAGAACTATTGGGTGAACACCGGGTCGGTGCAGGTTCTTCAAGACGTTTTCCACAAAGGCGACGACAAGCTGCGTGACGATCTTGCGGGGCTTCTCACCGGCTCACCTATAGAGATGTCATTGGCTGATCATATAACATACCCGATAAAATACGCGAGCTCAAACACATTCTGGACACTGCTCCTGCATGCCGGGTATTTGAAGCCGTGCAGCGGCGCCCGAGGGGGCACATTTCAAGCGGAACTGGTAAACATGGAGGTAAGCGACACCTTTTCCTATTTCGCCAAGGAATGGCTCCGGGAGGAGCGGGCGGCGCTATCGGAGCCGATAGCGGAATTCGTGAACTGCTTGCTCGGTGGCGACGGGGATGGTGTCTCAAGGGTGCTGAATGAGGACTTGCTGAACAACCCAAGCAGCCATGACTTCATGAGGGAGAACAGCTACCATATGTTCATATACGGCATGCTCCTGGCGGTCTCCGGTCGCTACACCGTCCATTCAAACCAGGAATCCGGCAGGGGCCGTTCCGACTGCCTCGTCAAGCCCATTGACAAAAACGCCGCCGCCGTGGTGGTGGAGTTCAAGCACCTGAGAAGCGAACCGGAGAATTTGAACCTGGAAGCCATGAAAGCTCTTGAGCAGATAGAAGAAAAAGCGTACATCCACAATCTGAAAACAGAAGGATATGCGCAAGTACACAAATATGGCATAGCATTTTACAAGAAAACCTGCGAAGTGGCGATGGGGAGTTGAACCTACCGAAGTTATTACAACCATGAATGGGGGCGATTAATAATCGCCCCTACATATGATGCGGACTAAAATACCAACCTTGGCGTCGCGCCTGATCGTCCTCGGCGAAACTTTGTATTTCGCCGTCGGAAACCCTGCTGTTGACAGGGTTTGAGGTTGGTGGTCAATTTGACCACCAACCTCAAACCCTTGATTTCTGCCGCATTAATTCGCCTCCATGCAGCCGTTTTGCATGATGCCGCTTTCAAGTGACTTATATGTCTCTTCATCGAGCTTCGGCAGCAAGCTCTGAAATTCTTCGTCTATTATTATTTTCTGCATATGCAAATCCCCTCAAAATGGTAGCCGGGCGCTTTGCGCCTTACGCCTTCATGCGTAACAGTTGCTCCAAGCACTATCTAAAGCCTCAAAATATCAGCTACCATATACGATAAGCCTTAAAGCTGCTTCAATGTCAAGAGCATATTTTCTTGTGGTGCGCGCGTGATTTGCACATCATAATAGTTGTATGAAATATAGTGGAACAGCAATACATTGCCGTTCCATTGCTCGCGTTCAAGGGGCGTAATACGGTCAATCATGCTTTTGCCCTCCATGTTGAACGATACGGAGTGCTTACATATTGTCGCCGGTAATAACTGTGGACCTTATTTTGGGAAAGCACTGACAATGTAGTTCTCGTTGCTCCATCGGTATGACGATGAGCGTAGATGCGCGTAGGCAAAGCACTTTGTCCAGAGCACTTCTTGCTTTGGTAATTGTGTCCTATGCGCTTTTGTTATGGCCTTCAATATAAATCTGGCGGATGGATGATATCCTGTCCACAGATAATGTTTGTATTGGAGGAGCTCACAATGAGAAAACGCATTCTTACTTACGTGATCGCGCTAATAATGGTGATTTCACTTATTCCAGCTCTACCTGCGACAGCGGAGGACAAAGGAACATCCCTGTTTAATCAGCAATACTCCGGGCTTTTGTCGGAAACAAACACATCGGATAGATATACTGTTACCTTGGGACAACCGGGAATTTTAACCGTTAATCTTACACGCGATAACGTTGTGAGTGGATTGGGAGACTATGGCTCGGAGTTGTCGATTCTTAATAGTATCGGCACGAAAGTAGATGGCACGACAACCGGATTCGCTTTCCCATACACACATCAGTCGGATTTGCTGGCAGGCACATATGTTGTCGAACTTGCCGGGAGACCCGGCAGCTCCGACACGAACACCGGCACATATAATATACGTATATCTTACCAAGCGCATCAAGTCGAGGAGTCGAACAGCACACTTGAAACCGCTCGCGTTATGGCTTCGGGGCTTCAATGATAATTCTTTTAGGCCTCGTAACACGACTACAGCGCAGGAGGCGCAGGGGTTCGCGATAGCCACCCGCGAACAGGCGTTACTCATAGCTCTACGAATGGTCGAAAACCTGGGTTAATCTCTCGGCGGGCTTGTGTTCCGCTCGATTATTTGATAATATCGGAAGCATGACGTAGGCATAGATTTGCGTTAAGGAGGCGGCATGCAGATGGAAGTCAGCGAGGCTTTGCCGGAATACGAGCGGTACACATATGCGGACTATTGCGCCTGGGGTGATGAAAAGCGGTGGGAATTGCTGGATGGCGTGCCATACGCCTTGTCGGCGCCTTCGCAGGCTCATCAAGAGATAAGCGGCAGTCTGCACAACCAAATATATAACTATTTAAAAGGCAAATCGTGTAAAGTATTTGCCGCACCGTTTGATGTCAGGCTCAACGCCGATGCAGGAGATGATACTATCGTACAGCCTGATTTGTTGGTGGTCTGCGACCAAGCCAAGCTCGACGGCAAGTGCTGCGTCGGCGCTCCGGATATGGTGATTGAGATTCTCTCCCCTTCTACAGTGCTGCGAGACAGAGTGCTTAAGAGCAGGCAGTATTTGCGGGCGGGCATCCGTGAATATTGGATCGTCGATCCGGATGTCAGGATGGTCACGGTTCATGTTTTACAAAATGGCGAATACGTTGCTCACCCTTATAGCAGCGCCGAAGCAATACCCGTAAGCGTTCTTGAAGGGTGCGTGATCGATTTGCTGGAAGTATTCGGAGGATANGGAGATGTTAAAGATTAGGACGGTTGATTAACATGAAAAAATTTCTATGCTCGATAATCATTTTGGTACTGCTATTTTCGCTTCTTCCGGTTGTGCCAGCTATAGCAACTGATCTTGGGTTGATATCATTCGATACAACATTATAATCGCGAAGGTGNGAGTATTGCCAATCTCAATATGGACAGAAAGGACAAGTAGAAGTCAATCAGTTTTTGTCGTGTCGTGCCGATTTCCATCTTGTGAAAGTACCTCAGATACTTTCATCGACTTCTTAAAAATTCGAGCCAATCCATTGGTTACGCCATTTGCAGACTGAATGGTTGATATCATCAGCTCGTCAACATCAATCGCGGAAAAATTGAGTTCATACCCAGTGCTGCTTGCGAGCTGTTGCAAAAAAAGCCGCTGCGTCCTCCCGTTGCCTTCACGAAAAGGATGGAGGTAGTTTGTTGATACATAGAAGTCAACGAATTCAACGATGAATTCATGTCGCTTCAACTCTCTTAAGAAATCAAGCTCGCGTAATCGCAAAAATAAGCGTACGGAATAATCCGGGATATCTTCGACAAGGCAAAAGCGTGTTCCTTTTTTTGAGATATTGATGTCTCGAGTTTCACCTGCCCATGAATACAGGTCTTGGAAAAGATGCTTGTGAATCGCCTTGTAATGCTCAAAATCAAAGCTGCTGGACCCCGGGGACTGCTCCCAGCGGGTTGCGGCTTCCTGCGTGATTTCGGCTTCAATGCGTGACAGCGTATCGCCGTCGCGCACTCCAAACTTGTTTATCAGTACAGTAGTTCCAGGATAGCAGTTTGCCGCGATTGAATCAAGACTGTAATTTGCCATTGGATGCACCTGTGTCTACACCGTAACGACTACGTACATTCATTACATACTGCTCATGCGTCATCTCACCGTTTAATACCTGCGCGCATTCTCGTCTGGCTTCCTCCGATATGTAAAGCCCTTCCATGCGCAGCGATGCCTCTGCGTTTTGGATAATCTGTTCTGTTGTTTTCATGCTCTTTGCCCTTCCTGCACACAGATATTATGTTTATCGGATAGCAACGTTGACTGCAAACAAACTGTCAATATCATTCTCCCGGGGTTTTTGTGATTCTCAGCCGTGCCATCGCGCGGGAGAGGTCGAGCTTCGACTGCTTGTATTCGTTCATGCTCTGCTTTTGGCGCAGCTTTTCTTCGGCACGGCGCAGCGCTTCTTCGGCGCGCCGCACGTCGATTTCGTCCGGCCGCTCGCACGTCTGGACAAAAACGATGACGCCTTGGTGGTGGACTTCCATAAACCCCTCGGAGTTCACGGCTTGCGACCATGCGCCGTCAATTTTGGTTTTGATGACGCCGACGTCCACCGGCATAATGAACGGCGTGTGGTCGGCGAGGATCGTGACGCTGCCGTCCGGAGCGTTTAACGTGACTGCTTCGACGTCGCCGTCGAAGAATTCGCGTTCCGGCGTCAGTATTTTTAAATTGAACAGCTTTGCCATTACAGTCGTCCTTTTCTACTTCTACAAAGTCTTCGCTTTTTCATATACCTCGTCGATGTCGCCGACCATAAAGAACGCAGCTTCCGGAATGTCGTCGGTATCGCCGCCCAGAATGGCTGCAAAAGAACGTATCGTGTCCTGCAGCTTCACGAACCTGCCTTGCATGCCCGTGAAAGCCTCTGCCACCGAAAACGGCTGAGACAAGAACTGCTGGATTTTACGCGCGCGGTAGACGGATTTTCGGTCTTCCTCGCTGAGCTCGTCCATTCCGAGTATCGCGATGATGTCACGAAGCTCGCGATATCTGTTGAGGCATGACGTGACGCCCTGCGCCGTGTCGTAATGGTCTTTGCCGACGATGGCGGGCTCAAGGATGCGTGAATATGACTCCAATGGCGATACTGCGGGGTATACGCCGATCTCCGCGACGCTGCGCGACAACACCGTCGTTGCGTCGAGATGGGTGAAAATCGTCGCGGGAGCGGGGTCCGTCAGATCGTCTGCAGGGACATATATAGCTTGCACGGAGGTGATCGAGCCGTTGACTGTCGAAACGATGCGCTCTTGCAGCGCCCCAAGCTCGCCGGCGAGAGTCGGCTGATATCCGACAGCGGAAGGCATGCGGCCAAGGAGCGCCGAAACTTCGTTGCCGGCCTGGACATATCTGTAGATGTTGTCAATAAAGAGCAGCACATCGCGGTTCATCCCGTCGCGGAAATACTCGGCCATCGTCAATCCCGTCAGGCCGACCCTCATTCGCGAGCCGGGCGGCTCGTTCATCTGCCCGAATGCGAGGGCTGTCTTGTCTATCGCTCCGGAGGTTTTCATGTCGTGGATCAGTTCCGACCCTTCGCGGCTGCGCTCGCCAACGCCTGCAAAGACGGAATAGCCGCCATGGACCGTCGCGATATTATATATAAGCTCCATGATCAAGGTCGTTTTTCCGACGCCCGCGCCTCCGAAAAGGCCGATTTTGCCGCCTTTTGAATATGGAGTGAGCAAATCGATGACCTTGATGCCCGTTTCGAAGAATTCGGTGACAGGGGTGAGGTCCGTGAAGCTCGGGGGCGGCCTGTGGATGTCCCAAATGATATCGGACTCTATCGGCGGGCCGTTGTCGATCGGCCGCCCGAGGACGTCCACGACGCGGCCAAGGACGCTGGCGCCGACGGGTACTTGTATGCCGTGACCCGTGGATGTGACTTCCGTGCCGCAGCATAATCCGTCCGTCGAATCCAGCGCGATGCATCGGACGATGCCCGGCTCGATATTCGCCGCAACCTCCATATATCTGCCGTCCGCGCTGACGAGCAGATCGTGGAGGCGCGGGACTTCAGCGCTTTTATCAAAGCGGACGTCCATGACGGGTCCGCTGATTTTTATAAGTTCGCCTATGTTGCTGTTATCCATGTATAATCTCCTTAGATGAGGCTCCGCCTAATAATCCATCGTGACGGCCTGACTGCAGATAGAATATGGCTTGGTTGAGGGGAGAAGCCCTCCCGTCAGTGCCCTCTCAAGACTTCCGCAGCTCCCGTGATTTCCGCGAGCTCGTTCGTGATCGCGCTCTGGCGGGCGAGGTTATATTGCGTGCGCAACCTATCGAGCATCTCTTGCGCGTTTGTCGTCGCCGAATGCATCGCGTTCATGCGCGCAAAATGCTCGCTGGCATATGCCTGCACCATAACTCCGAATACCAGGCCAATTACGTACTGCGGGATCAACAGGTCCAAGACGGCCTGCGCGGACGGATGGTACATTATCTCCTGCAGGGATTCGGCATCCGTGACATCGTCGTAATCATGCAGCCTGACAGGCAAGAGTCTGAACTCGACGGGGGAACCTCTCGCACGTCCGTAAAACGATGTGTATATGATGCGCAGGTCATCGGTGAGCGCATGTTCAAACATATAGGTCATTTCTTCGGCGACCTCGCGCGCTTTTGCCAATGTCGGGTCTTGCACGATGCCCAGATAGCTGATGTCCGGCGTCCGCCCACGCGCATGGAAAAACTCCTCAGCGGTTTGCCCCATCGTAATCAATGAAGCGCCGGGAGTCTCATTAATGCGTCCCATCGAATAATTCAATACAACGGAATTATGTGAACCGCAAAGGCCTTTGTCGCCCGATATGACGACAAAAGTACAGTGGTGGCGCGGACGGCCTTCGAGATATGGATGAGAGACATTCTGCGACGTCAGCAGCAGCTCGCGCATGGTCCTGCGGATACCCGTGAAGTATTCGCGGTTTTGCTCGATATGCCCCATGACCTGCCGCATCCTGTTTGAAGAGACCATCTCCATTGCGCCGGTTATTTTTTTAGTCTGCTCAACGGCAGCGATATGGCGCCTGATTTCGTTAGTCCCCGCCATTCTGATCACCGCTTTCAGAAACAAATTGCGCGAACAGGCGTGAAAAGTCAGACCTATCGCTGTCGGTCAATTTGCCCGTCGTATCGATGCTGCGTATCACGCCCGCCGCATGCAGCGACAGAAAATCGATGAGGCGCGACAGCACTGATGTCACTTCGTGCGAGCCGAAGCCACTAAACACGCCTTCAGAAGCGGCCAAGAGCAGGACGACCTGTTCGGAGAGCTTGTAATTGCGTTCTGTGGGTTGGATGAGGAGCTGCATCAGCCGCTCGCCGCGTTTCAATAGCGCGGCCGTCGCGTTGTCGATGTCCGCGCCGAACTGCGCGAACACAGCCATGTCGCGGTATTGCGCGACTTCGAGCCGGAGCGAGCCGGAGACATCGCGCATCGCGCGGTGCTGCGCGGCGCGGCCGACGCGCGAAACGGACAGGCCGACATTGACTGCAGGCCGCTGTCCGGCAAAAAACATCTCAGTTTCCAAATATATCTGGCCATCGGTGATGGAAATGACATTCGTCGGGATATATGCAGAAATGTCGCTTGCTAGAGTCTCGACTATCGGCAGCGCGGTCATGGAACCGCCGCCCATCTCCGGGGACAGCCTTGCCGCGCGTTCAAGTAAGCGGCTGTGGAGATAAAAAACATCGCCGGGGTACGCTTCGCGCCCTGACGGGCGGCGCAGCAGCAAGGACATTGCCCGGTAGGCGACAGCATGTTTTGACAAATCGTCATAAACGACAAGAGCATCGCGCCCGTTGTACATAAACTCCTCCGCGATGGCGCATGCGGCATACGGGGCGATATATTGCATCGCGGCGGTGTCGCTGCTGAAAGCAGTGACCACAACGGTATAATCAAGAGCTCCTGCCTTTTCGAGCGTATGGACGATGCCGGAAATGGTCGACGCTTTTTGGCCAATGGCGCAATACACGCAAACGACATCCTTGCCGCGTTGGTTCATAATCGCGGCTAGGCCAATGGAAGTCTTGCCGGTCTGTCTGTCGCCGATAATGAGCTCGCGTTGGCCGCGGCCGATCGGAATCATGCTGTCGATGGCCAGTATCCCCGTTTCAAGGGGCGTATCTACAGCCGACCGCTGCATGATCGTAGGGGCGGGCGACTCGATCGGGCGAAACCGGCGGACGTTGAGCTCGCGGCCGTCGAGAGGGTTGCCAAGCGGGTCCACGACGCGGCCTAAAAGCTCCTCGCCCACGCAGACTTCGACTATCTTGCCGGTAGTATGCACCAAGCTGGACGTTGAAACGGAACCACCGAGGAGTGCGGCGCTGACTCCGCCGAGGTGAAGATCGAGCGCGAGCCCCGTGGCGCCTCCGTCAAAAGTCAGCAATTCCGCATAATGGCAGCTCGGAAGGCCTCCCACGTGCACGATGTCGTCGCTGTAGCTCTCCACGATGCCATATTCGTAGACGAGCGGGCCGACATCGGCAATATCAGAGCGCCGTTTCAATATTCCATCGATTGCGGAAGAAATAGACTCCTGTTCAGGCTCGCCGCCGGGGATTTCGGTGATACGCTTTCCTATCTCTTTGAGCCTTGAAGAAAAGCTGGCGTCATAAACATTGCCGTCGACGATCGCAATGAATCCTCCCGCGATTTTGTCGTCTTCAACAATGTCGAAATCCAGAACCGTATTGAACTTGCGCTCAAAGCCCGTGCGGATCGAGGCAACCAGGCTTTCATCCTGAGCAGACGCGACAATCAGGATCGGACGTTCCATATACTACCTCGTTTCAAGGAAAAACTCTTCGACAATATTCTTTGTGTCGCTTTCCGAGACCTCTCGTTTTAATATGCGGGCAGCGAGATCGGTCGCGAGCTGCGCGACTTCGTGCCGCGAATTAACGATGGCCCGCTCTTTTTCCTCTGCAATGCGCTCGCGAGCTTCGCGGAGCATTATTTCGGATTTGTCACGCGCGTCTTTCAGGATTTCAGCCGCATCCTCAGAGGCCTTGGCCTGGCTCGAGCGCATGATGTCGAGACTCCGAGTCTCGGCGTCTTCGAGCTTGTTTTCATATTCGGACCGGAGCGACGTCGCTTCATCGCGGATTTTGTCAACATTCGCCAGCTCCGAGCTGACACGTTCGGAACGAGCGGACAAATAGCGATTCACGGGTTTCCATAGAATAAGCCTGAGGAGGATAAACAAAACGATGATGTTTATCAAGGCAATTAGAATATCGACAGGATGCAGATCCATAACTCAGATCATTCCTTTCGCTGTTATCGCGTGAATAACATGATCAGGGCGGTGACGAAGCCGTATATCGCAGCAGACTCCGTGAGCGCAAGGCCAAGCAGCAATATCGCGTTGATTTTTCCGGAAGCCTCCGGCTGGCGCGCGACCGCATCGACTGCCTTGCTGGTGGCGATGCCCATCGCCAAGGCGGCTGCAACGCAGGATAATAGGCACAGTGCCGCAGCAATTTCTACCATGAATTTTCCCTCCTGTAATAGTTATGTGTTAGCTACTATTCAAGCCCATTCGTTCAGCAGACGTTTTTTTGCTTCCTCACCGGGCGTGATTGTAGCGTGCGTTATTTTCGAACGAGCGGCTATTCTATCGCTTCGTTGATGAATGTCAGCGTAAGCGTGACAAAAATAAACGTCTGCATCAATGGGTGGAACACGTTGAAATACAACCCCGCGACGCTAGGTATGCCGACGGCTCCGTTTCCGAGAGCCATATATAGCAAGTCGATGACGATCATCCCGCCCAGCATGTTGCCGAACAACCGGCAGGCCATGGAAACGGGAATGGCGATTTCAGAAATTACGCGAAAAAGAAAGACGACGGGGGTGGGCGATGCCAGGGCTTTAATGCGCCCGCCGATGCCTTTCCGCTTTATGCCGTATAGGTTGATCATGATGAACGATAGGAACGCCAATGAGAATGTCATCGTGATGTCCGCCGTCGGCGGGCGCAGCCTGAATAATTCAAGAAATGCGCTCATCACCATCAACGACCCGACGGACAAGATATATGAGCAGAGGAACTCGCCTGTGCCATGCGCTTGCCCGCTTGTGTATTTCCTGACCTGCTCAACGACGGTCTCGAGCACGTTTTGCGCGCCGGTCGGGGTATCTTTGAAGTTTCGCACGATTGTGAGCCGGATGATAATGGCGGCAATGATGAGCACTGCCATTGCGATCCAGGTATATATCGTCGTAATGCTCAGGCTGAACCCGTTTATGTCAATGCGTTCNGGCCAAAGAGAAAACTCCAGACCCTCGCTCTCGCGTGAGCCGAAAATGATTGTTATCAGGCAGGTGAGCAGCATATATATCCCGATAGCGGTAACGGCTGTGGCAAGAGTTTTGGGGCGTTTTGCTTTCTTTGTCGGCTCGGACATGGCTGCGAGCTTCTTTTTTACGCTCTTGCGCCAAAGAAGCCCCAGCACCGCGATTAGCACTGAGACGCCGAGCAATATCAGTTTGAATGTCATATCAGGTCATCTCCCGATTGATGTTTGACGGAATTGGAATCGTTGCCGGAGGCGCGGTCGTCGCTGTCGCGGTCGTCGCTGTCGCGGTCGTCGCTGTCGCGGTCGTCCGGCGGCGCGGTCGTCCGGCGGTAACGCCTTGAAACATGGCGGCGAGGTTGTTTCGGCGTGTTTTCTCACGCCTTTTTTGATGTCAGGAACCTGACGAGCGAGAACCCAACGAGAATAACGACCATGCCGACGGCCGCCCAAATCAAGGTCTCGCTGATCAGAAAGGCGCAGCACAGCAACACTGCGAGCGGCAGCAGGAACTGGCAGAGTCCGAAAATGATCGTGCGCTTCCCAAATTCTCCGTTAGTGGCTGCTTTTGTAAACTTGGTAAGCATCCATGTCTGCGCAGCCCCGGAGACCAATCCAATAATCAATCCCAAAATTATCATTTTTTATCCTCATGTGGGCGTCTGTCCTTATGCCATTCGCTACTTTACTCCTGATTTTCGGTAAATGCAAGAGGAAATTTTAATGCGTGAGTTGTGACAAAAATGTTACGCTCAAAATCGCCTGATGAAGTGTTGATAATTACAACTTAATATGGTATAAATATACATATTTTTAACCGAAAAGGGGAAAAGCAACAGCTGCGGCGACCGACCGACAGCACAAGGAACACTATGATTACAGCCCAAAACGACGTATGTTTTAGGCTGTAATCCCGGACTCTTGGGGGGAGGACGAAATATGCGAAAGAACAACACAGAATGCATAAAAAAACATCCTGCAAAGCGGCTGCTATGTATATTGCTGGTGACAATATTCATGATGCCGCTTTTTAGCAATCTGCTGCACATTTTGCCGGCAAGAGCCGCGAGCGAGTTCGAGCTCTTTCTGGACTGGGTGTCAGTAAGCTCCGTCAACAACATGCCGCACGCATTCTCAGCCGACAGAAGAACGCTGGAGCTCACGCCTGCGGTCAACTCCAATTATCCGAACGAAACGGGACAAACCGCAGTTTCGCCATATTCCGTGAGAATGATGGCCCGCGTGTCTCCGCCGGACGGAATCGACGCACTCCCCGACGAGATTGAGATACGCATCCCGATGTATATATTCACGGCCCGCCCCCAATCGTCATGGGCGTCGCCCCCCACTGATGAGCAACTGTATATCGTAAACACGACGCTTGACAACTCGAGGGGATACCACGAAATAGGCCCCCAACCGGGATTGGACGCAGAAGGGAACTATCTGCAAGGAGATCAGACCGGGCTATATAGCTACATCGACCTCGAGACGCATGAATATGTCTTTCGCAACTGGAAGCATTTAACCGGCGGGTCAACCACGGTCGTCAACATTGATTATAGATTCATCCCGGACAAAATACAAAACGGATTCAATAACGATGAAATTGCAGTGAATGCCAAATTCATGCCGAATGGTGAGATAACTCCGGAAAACACAAAAACCTCCGCGCCGCTGACTGTCAAGCTCAACACATTCGTCGCGCCACCTTTCAGATTTGAGGTGAGGCAGTATAGAGCGGGCGAGGAGCTGTTTAAATATGAGAGCTGGCAAACCAGCCCTAACTGGGGCACCAAGCCTGCCGGGTCTGTTTTTACGGGGTTGGATATTGACGAGATATACTTGGGCGACGGGAAATATGTATCAATCGATGATATTGGCAAAGAGCGCTATTATTATTTGATCTGGGAAATCAGATATCAACGCAGGGCAAACAGAAGCACGCAGCCTCATGAGGTCAATATCGATATTGAGCTGGGTGAAGACGGGGGAGGCGAGATCGTTNGCATCTCCGGAGCCGATGTGTTAAGCAGCGANGCCAACTACCAAGGGACGGTCGCCGTGCCGTTCGTGGGGCAAAATGCATCTCAACTTGCTGCTGCCAGCGCCACGATCCTCTCTCCGACCACTGCAAGAATCAACCTTACGCATACGCCGTCCGCGCAGGATGCCCGCAGCGACTATCCNCAAAATACGCTTCGCTGGGTGCTCGTGAGATATCCGAGGGGCGAGGGGCCGGGGTATGGNTATAATGTCGAGACGGACATGAAAGCGACGCTCACGCTCACAGGCATCGACGAGATGGGCGATGCAAACGAAGGCAAGGACAGCGATCCGGGTGAAAACGCGAAATGGGAATCCGATGATTTGGGCAATGCCGGCGTTCGCCCGTCGCCGCTCACATACACAACCGGCGGCACTGCCGGAAGGGGCAGGTATGTCGACGATCCAAAATACACCCATGCCGTGTCATCGACCGGCCCTGCATACGAATATATCCCCGTCACCCATTCAGCCGGTGGCTTGGGATACCGCACGCTAAAATATCAGATAGCAAACTATGCCAATAACAATGCCTTCACGCTTTATAGCGCCATCAATAGGCTGTCGGAGGGCAGCGTCACCAATCCTGTTTCGGTGCCAATGCTGCGCATGCCAAACGAAGCCTCTTCGTTCAGGCTGCGCGCTGAGGCCGAAGGGTATCATCTGACTCGCGGCGATGAAAGCATTCCCGGCATCGATTATTATGACCCGAAGAACTATTATCAAAAGGATTATACGGTCGAAATCATCGATGGGATGACATACTTGCGGGACGTGCTTTTGGCGAAAGAAGATTATAGCGTTACGAAGTCATATGTGACCTATACGGAATATATCGAGACATTCAATCCGAACAATGGGCGGCTGTCGGCGCTTACATCGACGAACTATTCCGGCAGCAACCCTGCGGCGGGAAAGCCATATGACAAGGGATATTCGCCTGTGGAGGTTTGGTATCGGACCGTGTTCAATGACGAGTGGGCCAAAGCGGGCGAAGTGATGAAGACCGCGTCCACAAATGCGGGCGTCGTAGACATAACATATGGCACGTATGGCACATATATATTTACCACCACCGACGGCACGCAATTGCAAAATCCGTCCGCGCCCATGAACGCGAGTAACCAGCTCATCTTCCCAAAGGGCACATATGAGGTGAAATACGTGCATACAAGCAGCCGGTTTCGCGTGGATGTCACTCCATACATCACCGTTGAAGTAAACTCCACTCCGCGCGTCAGAGCGCTGCTCGATGGGGGTCTTGTTAATGGGACCGCATACTCCGCCGTCAATTCTGCGGTTTTCAGGAACATTCATTCAATGGCCGTCAAGGACTCGACAGGCAATGTCAGGAACTTCGTGCCTGTCGGAAGCGCGTTCACTTCCAGTTGGAGCGGGGCTACGGGTGTGGAAACGCCGAGCGCATTCTATCAGGCGGAGTTGCAGCGGCGCAGCACGGAGCTCTATCCCGAGACTCCGGCGACGCAGACCGTAATGCAGAACTATACATATATGACGCTCAATAGAACGAGCGCAACCACGTCGTTTACGAAAGTGAACACCGGTACTATGAAAAACGGAGGCAGGACGGACAACACTGTCTCTAACGACAGCATTAATGGGCTCCGGTACATAAATCAGGAGCTGCGTGTATATGATGAAATTATATTCAACCCGCTGCTGGTCCCCGGAAAAGAAAGGGAGGATAAACTGGCCGATTTGGCCGACAGCAGAATATTCAGGATGCTGACGGAAGGCACGTTTTATGACCTTCTGCCTCCCGGCACATATATCGATGGCGCGGTTGAAGCATATACATATCACTTCGATCCTTGGACTGACAACTCAGCATACGCCGCAGCGGCGGCGGATGCAAACAACGCCAACAGGCTCAATGCCATGGTCAATTATTACATGATCGACAACTGGCAAGGTTCCGGGCGCACAATGCTTGTCGTCAACGTGAAAGCGCCGAATGCAAGCAACTACCAGCTATATGGAGCCACAAGAAACACGACGTGGGTTCCTCCTTCAGGAGGCGAACCCTATTTAGCCCAGGATGTGAACAATAGCGCCCTTCTGCGGCGCATAGAACCAAACGACGCCGGATATGAGCGGGTGCGTTCGGGATTTGTGGTCAATTATACGCTCGTCACGACATATCAGAACATTTTTGACAGGAGCGACAATGCCGGCAATTTCAACGCTTACAATGTCGCGGCATATAGAAACAGAAACAATGAGAAGCTGGGCAATGGCGGAACGCTCGCGGGCGGAACGACAGTCGCGACTGCTGCGCCGTGGTCATACAATGTCAGCGGCGCCTTTACGTCGACCGGAGCTATTTCCACAGCCGCGCCCACGACCCGCACGTTCTTTACCCACCTCGAGGTCGAACCGAGCGGAGGAGGGGCCACGAGGCCGCAGGACGATGGCAACCGTGACACCGTATATGCAAGCTCCAATACGATCTTTCCGAGCCCAAGCGCATACACATATGGGGTATCAAAGCATGTGCGCTCGCAGAGCGACCCGGACTTTGTAGCGGAGGCGGAGACGATTCCCGGAGGGATATACCAATATCAGCTCCATTTTCTATCCGCCCCGATCAACGTGTTTTCGCATATAATGATATATGACATTCTGGAAAACGATGCGATGAGCGAGTGGAAGGGCACATTGATCGACGTCGACACTTCATATGCGAGATCGCAAGGCTGCGCGCCCGTCGTGTATTATTCGACGATACCCGCCGATGATTTGCTTTTGATCGAAGACAAGGGCGGCGGGGTATTTGAGCTTTCAGAACAGGCAGATTTTGCGGCGGTAATCGGTGATGACGATATCTGGACGACCGATATTCCGGCCGATAGATCAAGCATCACGGCAGTAGCTATTGATTTTTCCAAAGATTCAAGCGGCAATGATTTCAAGCTTGTCAAGGGAGACGCGATATTTGCCGTCGTCAACATGCGCGCGCCGACGGATGCGTCTGAATATGATCCGATAATCACAGGCGGGCTCCGGGCTGTGAACAGAATCGGATATTTCACGGTTGAGACAGATTCATATAACGCAAGCAGTTTCAGGGAAGAAGTCAGATGGTCGGAACAGACGCGTGTGACGATGCGCGACATCGAGTTTGATTTCGTGAAAAACGCCGTTCCTGCGAGCGGTACTTCGAGCGATGCTCAGGCTGTGGATCGCGGCGACACCATAGAATATACGTTGGCTGTGCAGAACACAGACCCTCTTCCCGCAAGGAACGTGACTGTCGTCGACAGTCTTCCCGGTGGGGTAACGCTGGACACTGCTGCAATCAAGTATTATGCAGGGACGGATGCGACGAAAGCGGCCGCGCTGCCGAGCGGGATAACGCTGGAAAGGACATGGGCCGATGACCAATTGCCGGAAGCCGAGGGGCAAATCGAGAGCGTGGATGGACGGAAGCTAACGTTCATAATCACCGAGATGAACGCGCACCAGACGATCAACCTCGTTCTCCCCGTCAAGGTCGACGGCGACCTCGAATTTGGCACGCCAATCGTCAATACGGCCGATGTGCTGAGCATCAACGGAGCGGAATATGCAATCTCAGGCGGAACGACATACCACCAAGTCTATCCCCTCGTGGCTTTGGGAGGCACTGCATCGCTGGCCAACAGGTATCAAAGAGCAGGCGAGTTCGAGTTTGTGTTAACGGACGAAGACGATAACATAATATCAAAAGCCGGCACCGATCAATACGGCAACTTTGTATTCCCTCCACTTGGGTTCAAAGATGAAGGCACCTATACGTACACGATGTCGGAACTGCCGGACACGGTGCCGACGGGCAACTTGCCGAGTGGCAGGCCCGGCGTCGTGGAATACGACAGCAGGACATATACCGTCACCATCGTTGTTACAAAGGACGCGCTTACAGGCGAAATGGCAACTGAGGTTTCGTATGAATGTGGCGGCGAACTCATCGCAGGCGAGGCCTTGTTCGAAAATGCGTACATACCGGAACCGGTTTATCTCCCGCTTGAGATAAACAAGGTGCTGACGGGAAGGTCGCTGCTGGCAGACGAGTTTTCGTTCATAGTGACGGACGTGACCGCCGGTTCTGCTAATTATGGCGAGCCTGTTGCGGTATATGACGCTGACGAGGCGCTGATAGGCACGGAGATTGGCAGCACGGCGAGCGGGCTGATCGGTTTCAAGCTGAGATTTGATGAAGAGGGGACATACACATTTGAAGTGCGCGAGGCAATCCCCGATGTCGGCGACGGAAGGCTTGACAATGTGGAATATGACGCAAGCGTATATACCGTGACGGTCACGGTCGGGAAGACGTCGATAGACCCCTTGTCCACGCCCACCCCGACAAACGCCATACAGCGGAACGACGGCAGGCTGTCGATAGATACATTGGCAAAAATCACCATCGGCAGCGGCGACGGTATCCGCGATGCCCTCCTCAGCTTTACAAACAAATTCACTCCGAAACCTGTTTCTGCGCAAATTACGGGAACAAAGATTCTAACCGGCGGCAAGCCGTTGGCGGAGGAGATGTTCGTGCTGGAACTGTGGGATGTCACGGACCCGCAGGATGCGAAACTGGTAGAGGGCAATGTGACCCATGACATCGACGGTAAAATCACATTCAGCGAGATAGTATATACCGATATTGATGCCGGCGCATATGGCAAGACGTTCATATATGAGATCAGAGAAGTCATACCGACGGAACGCGATAACAACATCACCTATTCAAGTCCGATCACTGTGCAGGTGCGAATAGGCATCGACAGGGACAAGGGTGAGCTCAGCAGCACTGTCATCGGCCAGGGGTTCATAATGACGAATGTGTTCACGCCGGACGGGGTCGTCGTGGAACTCGATGTATCGAAGGTTCTGTACGGCAGAGACATCACGGCAGGCCAGTTCGTATTTGATTTGATCAACGAAACAAACCCCGATCCGGATTATCACACCAGGGTCGAAAGACGTACGAACGACGCAACCGGAAAAATACCGTTTAACTCTCTCACATACACTGCGAGCAGCTCGACCCCATATCTTTACAGAATAGAAGAAGTGGTCGGCGTCGACGACAAGAGCAGGGTCAACTACGATAGGTCGGTTTTCCACATTTCTGTTTCTGTCACGCAAGACGCATTGACGGGCGACCTTTCTGCGAGCGCTGCAGTTATTACGCACAGCGACGCGGGGGAACCTTTGGTTTTCCACAACACGGCCATCCACGACATCGTGTTTATGCGCAACGATGCCGACGAAACGGTCCATTCAGAACACAAAGCGGAGCACAACGAATCACTAGGCAGCGACGCGCCGGAGGACCCCGCGCACGTAGGGAGGATCTTCAGAGGCTGGAACACCGAACCGGACGGAAGCGGTCAGAGTTTCGACGATGCGACAATTATTACGAGCGACACCACTTACTATGCAATTTGGGAGAAAATCGGATATACCGTAACCTTTGACGGCAATGGCGGAACGCCCGCCGAGAGGGAGGTATCGGGCTTCTATTACGAGGATTCTTTCGACTCTGTGAGCATGCCTTTGCCCGACGAACCGATGAAGCAGGGATATATCTTCACAGGCTGGGCTACGGAAACAAGCGGCGGCGGGGTCTTTGACGAGGACACATTGATCGTCGGCGACATCAAGGTATATGCGCAATGGACGCCTATAAGCTACACGGTGATATATGCCCAAGGAGATTATGGCGCTTGGGTAATTGACGACCCTGAAAGCCCATGGTATATATACGAAGGGCTGCATTATGGCGATGCAATGCCTGCGCGCCCCGCGACAATGACGAGTTTGGATCCAAGTTGGCATTTCGCGAAATGGGACATTATCCCGAGCGACATCATAACGGCCGATGTGGTATATACGGCTCTGTGGGTGAACGAACCGGACGAATATATGGTTTCGTTCCATCCGGGCGAGCAGGGGCTATTCACGACAGAACACCAATCGGGGCTGTTTTATGAAAACCCCATGCCATATCCGACAATGGCGCCTTTTGGAGAGGTTCCCCCGGGTACGACGGGGTGGGCATTTGAAGGCTGGCTGCCCGTTGTGGACGGCATCCCCATTGGACCTGCAGTTTTCGATTTCGAGAGCATAACTGTGACGGCGCATATCGACTATATTGCGCAGTGGAGCATGGATACTAACACTTACTCCATAACATATTCGCCCGGAGAGGGCGGAAACTGGAACGCGGCCGAAGAGGAAGCATATACATTCACGGGCTTGCAATATGGCGAGCCAACGCCGCTGCCCCCATCGGAGCCGCCCGCCAAACCGGGCTGGGCTTTCATCGGGTGGTCCCCCGGCATCAGTTCAGTGGTCACGGGCACGGCGCTTTATGAGGCGCAGTGGGAGCTATTGCCGCCACCCCCGCAGCCGCCGCCTGTATGGAGGCCCCCGCAGGGCACGAATGATGATCCGGATGACGATAAAGATGAAGAAATTGATGATAGCACGCCACAGGATGATGATTCCCTCCATGACGACCAGTATCACGAGGACATTCCGCAGGATCTAGAGGTTCCATTTGAGAGCGAAATTCCGCAGGACGATGAATCATTGCACAACAACGTGCTCGATGATGAAGAATATCTGCAGTTGCCGGAAGAACCGGAAGCCGACCTGCCACAAGACTTCACGATGAAACCGCCAGAGAATATCATCCTCCCGGAGGGCACAGAACCGAAAGACTATCTAAGTATCGACCTGCAAGCAAAACAGCCCGACCAGTCGCAGCCCGGAGGCACGATGCAGACGGCCCCGCCCGTCGCAAACGATGATGGATATCTGCTGTTCCTTCAAGTCGATGAAAACGGCAATGTTTCTTTCCTGGAACTCATAGATCCCGATTCCCCTCCGCTAGGCATATGGATTTGGAACGAGGAACTAGGCGTTTGGACATTTACGCCTTATGAATCTTCCGCAATCGAAATGCCAAAAACCGGCAGAAACGCAATTGGCATGTTCCTGTTCCCTGCAGGCCTCATTCTCGCCGGCCTTGGGCTTTGGAACAACCGCAGGCGGCGCTGCAATTAACAGGCAATACAATAAACGATAAACAATAAACGATGCAAAAACGGACCTCGCTTCCAAGCGGGGTCCGTTTTGTCGGTGCGCCCGACATGGGCGCAAATTATGATGCAGTTTGCAGCTATTCCTCGACAAGGTTGTTGATGTCGATGATTAGGCTGATGGAACCATCGCCGAGCACGGCGCATCCGCCGATGCCATGCATCCCGGTGTTGTGCTTTTGAATATAATCCGGGAGCGGCTTGATGACGGCCTGCTGCTCGCCGATGAGCTCATCGACGAAGAGGCAGAATGTCGTGGAATCGGTGGAAATCATTATGAGAATGCCCTCGCTGAGATCCTCATAATCTGGAGCGATGTCAAAAATCTTNTAAAGCCTCAGCACGGGGAAGCATTCNCCGCGGATCATGATCATCTCGCTGCCGTCCGGGTCGAGGAACACGTCGCCCTCTTTCAGCTTAAACGATTCGCGGATNGAAAGCATCGGGACGATGAAAATCAAGTTGCCAACGCGCAGCTTCATCCCATCGATGATCGCAAGGGTCAAAGGAATGCGGATATGCACGGTCATGCCCTTGCCCGGCGCGCTGTCAATGGAAATCGACCCGCCGACCTTGTCGATGTTGCGCCTGACGACATCCATGCCCACGCCGCGTCCGGAATATTCCGTGACCTCGGTGTTTGTGGAGAAACCGGGCAGAAAAATCATCTGATAGGCTTCCTTGTCGGAAATCTCGTGTTCGGGCTTGTTCGTGAGGCCTTTTTCAATCGCTTTTTTCAATATCTTTTCACGGTCGAGCCCCTGGCCATCGTCAGTAATGATTATCACGACGTCGCCGCCCGCGTTTCGCGCCTCAAGCGTGACGGTGCCGGAAGGGGCCTTGCCGTTTTTGATGCGGACATCAGGCGTCTCGATGCCGTGGTCGACGGCGTTGCGTATGAGGTGCATCAACGGATCGGACAACGTGTCGATGATGTTTTTATCGACCTCGGTCTCTTCGCCGATGAGAATGAGCTCAACTTCCTTGCCGACCTTTTTGCTGACATCCCTGACGATGCGGTGCATTTTTTGGAACGAATTCGACACCGGAAGCATGCGGATGGACATGACGATCTCCTGCAGCTCGTTAATCAGCTTCCTGAGTTCCTGGCTGCTGCGTTCAAATGTATCGATGTGAAGGTTTACGACCTCGGGGTTCTTCGTCACCATGGACTCGCTTGTGACTATCTCGCCCATCAGATTCATGAGCTTGTCTAGCTTGTTGACGTTGACACTGATGAAATTCTGCTTGGCGATAATCTCCGTCACGGGCTTGTCGACCGCGGCTTTCTCCTCGCGGGCCGCGGCGGGGCGCATCGAAGCCGGCAGCTCGTCGCTGTCCGCAGCCAGCGGGATAAGGCTCGACGTTTTCAAGAACATCACTTCGTCGATGATCTTTTTTAATTCGTCAGGGTTCTCGTCCGACTGAATGTACATGACGAACCCGTTTTTGATGATCTCTTCGGCAGAGTCCGCGCCGTTCAAGTCCTCGGGCTTGTGCAACGCTCTTTTGCAATGCTGCGAAATAGCGTTCACAACGCCGAAAGCTCTGATGTTTTCCATCTGGCACTCGGCCTCAAACGTGATTTTCACTTTGTAAAAGGGAGAATCGGAATCCGCATGGCCCGAATCATCCGCGACGAAGCCGCTATCGGAGGCTGATCCGTCCGCAGCCGGCGCCGATCCGTCGCTCAGAATAGAAGCCAGATATCTGTGTATTTTGTCGCTCAAATCGCTGAAATCGCCATCGGTGTCCACACCTGCGGACAATTTGTCGATCTCGGCTTTGAAAATGTCTGATGCAGCGAGCACAAGCTCTATGACACCCTCAAATGAATCGGCATCCGTGCGCGTTTTGCCCTCGCGTATCTTGTCAAACAGGTCTTCAAGCGCGTGTGCGAGCTTGGCAAGACTGTCGTAGGACATCATCGATGCGGAACCTTTGATGGTGTGCATTATGCGGAATATCTCGTTGATGTGCTCGTTGGTGAGCGACTTTTCTTTTTCGCTTTGGAGGAGCGTCTCCTCCAGAGTCGTCAATAGCTGCTGTGTCTCGAATATAAAGACTTCAAGCATGGGATCTTGCTCACGCATATATTGTCACCTACCAATGCAAAAATTGTGAAATCGGCACATGCGGCGGCACATGCGGCGCTAGCCGAGCTTTTTGATAGCCGCGATAATGCCTTCCTCTTTGAACGGTTTGACAATGAAACCTTTGGCGCCCGAAACGATCGCATCGCGCACCATGGCTTCTTGCCCCATGGCAGAGACCATCACAATTTTTGCCTGCGGGTCGATCTTGATTATCTCTTTTAATGCGTCAAGACCGCTCATTTCCGGCATAGTGATGTCCATAGTGACGATGTCGGGCTGCAGCTCCTTGTACATGTCAAGGCTGATGAGGCCGTTTTCCGCCTCTCCGACCACGTCGTAGCCATTTTTCGTCAGCATGTTCTTGATCGATATGCGCATGAATGCAGCATCATCAACGATTAAGACCTTAGCCATAGTATTTCCTCCTACATATGCAAATTGTTCCGTGCCTTTCGGGAACGGGCTTTTCATGGAGCACGAGCCCCACGTTTAGAATGCGAAACAGAATGAATATATCAACTGACCGGCCGGTAAAGCCCCCCGGGGTTGGATGCCTGCAAATGCCGCAGATACGTGCGCCCAGGCACCTATATGAATTTTTCGCCTTTTCCGACAGTCTTGATCTTAAGCGCGCCAGTGTCCGTGCTGAGCTCGATCGTCCGCCCATGTGAGCCGCCCGTATCGTTTGCCTGCACGGGAATCCGAAGCTGCGCAAGAATCGCAAGGCTTGCAGCGGCGTTGCGCTCGCCGATTTTCATCATGTCGGTGTTTTGCGTCAAACCGAACATATGAGCGCCGCCGGCGATTTTCGCGACAAGCGCGCCTCTTGTGGCGCCGATCCTTGTGATTTGGTTGAGCAGTTCAATTATTGCCGAGTCGGCAAATTTCGCTACGTTCTGCCCCTCAAAGCCCTTGTATGTGGGAAGCATCACGTGCGCAAGCCCGCCGATTTTCTGTATTCTGTCATAAAGCGTTATGCCGACACAAGAGCCAAGACCCAAAGTCGTCAGAATGTCGGGATTTTTCGCGACTTTGAGATCGGCCATGCCAACAACAATCATTCCCATATCAACATTCCAATCCTCACGCTTTAGCAGTATTTTAAACGATATTTTCCAAGTTATCAAGCAGAAATGTTATATTTTAACATTTACAGGAGAAAAAGGCTACAATTCACGGGGTATGCTGATTCACGGGTTATGCTAATTCACGGGTTATGCTGATGCTTTGCATTCACGGGCTATGCTGATTCACGGGTAATGCCGATGTTTTGCATTCACGGGTAATGCTGATTCACGGGTTACGCTGATGTTTTGCATTCACGGGTAATGCTGATGTTTGGTGTAGGGGCGGATATTATCCGCCCGCAGGCGCATGATATGCGCCCGTCAGGTACTAACGTGGGCTGCGCCCACAACCCATCGGGACAGCTCGCTTACGAGCGAAATGAATTCGCTCTACTCGCTTGTCCCTCACGCAGCTACGC
>WRMX01000030.1 GCA_009776905.1 Oscillospiraceae bacterium | reverse complement strand
TCTCCGCTCTTTATCGATCTTGCAGAAGCGTGGGTGCACGGTCCTGTGTACCGGGAGGTTTTCTACAAATACAGGGACAACTCGATTGATGAGGTCTTTTCTGAGTTCCTGACAGACATTGACAAGGAATTTATTGACTGTGTATTGGAAAGCTTTGGTCGATACGACGGAGATACATTAGAAGGCTTCACACATAAGGAAACGCCTTGGTTGGATACAAGAGGAAATCTTGCATCGGATATACATTCTGAACGTGTTATACCAATCGAAGCTATAGAGACTTACTTCTTTAATGTTAAGAATCGATTTGGAATGGTATCAATGCATGATATGAATAAGTATGCGCAGCATATGTTCCAGCAGTTGTAATGCGTAGAATTTTGCTAAACACCGATTTTCGCAGAGCGTTTAGCCGTCATACGATATAATAACTGCCTGTCATCAGCTAAACTCCAGCGTTAGTTTAGCGTCATCGAGCCACGGTATATCTGACGGCAAACGCTGCCAGTCAACAGCCCTCAAAATAGGATAATGAGCGCGTTTCGGGTATGTCACCGTAATCTCGCTATCTTTCACCGAAACAATGCCTTTTCCGTGTACGAAATTCCGGAATGGGGCCGCGTTCAACGCCATCGTCTTATTGGCCTGTTCTTAGCGTGGTCATTGCTTGGCGCTGCGGCGGGTGCGGTGGTTATCACATTGCGAGGAGCTCTCTTTTCACCAGCGTCTTCACAAGCTGCACTTTATACGCATTCGCCTCAAAAGGCCGGGCGCCCGCTGCGGCGGCATCCCCCGCTTCCTTTGCGAGCTCCGGGGACATCTCGCAGCCTTTGAGCAGCGCCTCTGCGTTCGCCGCCCTGTATGGGACAGGCGCCACGCCCCCAAGGTATATGCGATAGTTGCCGTCGCTGTTCGCCGAGATCGCCAGGTTGATTATGGGAAAGTCTATGCTCTTCCGAAACGCGAAGCGCTTATATCGGCATCTGCGCGAATATTCGCCGACAGGTATTTTTATCTCCGTCAATATCTCGCCCGGGCCGAGCACCGTGGCGCTCATTACGCCGACGCTGAAAAACGCGTCGGCCTCTATTTCCCTCTCCGTGGTCACAAACTTGGCCCCCATCACGACAAGCACGGGCGCAAGCTCGCTTTGGTTGACCGCTATGCACGTTTTGTTCACGTTAGGCGCCGTCTTGAACGCCATGCCGCCGAAGATGGAATGGTATCTGTTGTCCCCTGCAAGCGCGAAACACTTTTCTCCGCCTTTTCTGACGCAATTGAATCTGTTGTTCAGCTTCCTATAATACCAGCAGCGCGGCATCTGGCACAGATTCCCGCCGATCGTGGTCGTTTCGCGGAGCGTCGGCGACGACGCTTTTCCCGCAGCTTCGGAAAGCGCCGCCGCGTCCGCCGCTATTATCGGATTCCGAGCGATGTCCGCGAGCGTCGCGAGGGCTCCGATTTTTATCATGCCATCCTCGAGCTTAATGTCGTCGAGCCCAGGGATGGTCTTTATATTGACGATCGTCTTTGGGTATTCGGGGAATATGTCGTCTTTAAGGGCTCCAAGCAAGTCCCCGCCGCCTGCCATGGCAAGCGCGCCGCCTTGTTTGAGCGCTTCGGATGCTTCGCGCAGCGAAACTGCATTTATATGATTGAATGATCTCATGGCTATGGTCAATCCCTTCAGTTTTATACAGGCAGCAAAACGAGGTTAATGCTTTTGCCCCGGACTTCATGGTTAGTCTCCGCCTGGCGGTTATTCAGCATTTCCCCAGCGCCTTCAGCATCCGGTCGGGCGTTGCGGGCGGATCGACCCATACGCCCGTGGCGTTATGGATCGCCGTAATGATCAGGTGCGAGTTTGCAAGATTGTGGGCGATGCCCGAGGCTCCGTAAGCTCCGTCCCCGCTCCTGAGTTCCAGTATCTCCTTGTCCACGACAGGCACGTCCAGAGTCGTCGGCCTCCTGTAGTCCAGCATGTTTCCGTTCAATTTGACCCCGGTTTCCGGGTCCAACACATATTCCTCCAACAATTGGCACCCTTGCGTGAAGTATACCACCTGGTCGATCTGGCTTTCCAGTGAAGTGCGCCGGATGACCTTGCCGGGGTCCGCCACGACGCCGTATTTCAGTATTTCGACCTCTCCTGTCTCATCATCGACCGCAACCTCGCACCATGAAGTGTTCATCGTGTCGAGCTTTCTGCCAAACTCGGTCGCCCATGCGGATTTTGGCGAATTTCCGCCGTAGTCGGCAGTGATTGTTTCCGAGGTCGCTTGGGCGAGCGGGACGGACTTTGACGGATCGGATTTCACTATCACGTTGCCATCCGCGATATCCAATTCGTCCGCGCCATATCCTTTGAGCGGGCTGTCCGGTTTTGGAAATTCCATCGGTCCGAACCTATTGACGGTCAATTGCGCCGCCTTTGCGGCGGATTCCAATATCTTCTTCTTGAGAATATTCGCGCATTCCTTGACGATCCAGCCGTGTCCCGTCACCCCGTCGGATCCGCCGGCTTCGTCCGTGTGCTCCGCGCGATAGTCATAGTCGACGCAAATGTCTTCATATGCGACGCCCAGTTCCTCCGCAGCAATCATGACGAAGCATTCCGTGCCAAACCACCCCGCGACCGGGCCTTGAGTCGGAAAATGCACGACCCCTCCCCTGTATTCCAGCTTGCAGAAATATGGCAGGAACGCATGGCGGGGGCACATTTGATATCGGAAAGAGGCCCCATGCAGTCTGCCATCAGGCAAGCGCTTCGTCCCGGATGGGTGCCACTCCCAATTCATCAGCTTTTTGCCTGCTTCCAGACATGCCTCAAAGCTCGGAACCGGCCTCGTGTCCTTCTGCGAATCGGGCCCGTGCAGATTGAGCCGCGCTATATCCGTCGGGTCCTTGCCGAGTTTTTCGGCTATAAGATAAAGCCCGACTGTGGTCATGTCCCAACCATATGGGACGAATTGCCCGCATGTGTGCATGAATCCTCGGTTGGAATCGACGACAGTATAGCGCTGGGTGATGTTCTCGCATTTGAGCGTATAATACCCGGTCCAATCCCTGTCATACACCGTCATCTCTGACGATCCCGGCGTGCCGTGGTCGATTATGCTATCTTCTTCGACCGATGTTATCAAGCCATCTTTCGTAACTCCGATCTGTACGTGGGCGTAACGTTCATTGACGCACATATCGAAATTTTCTTCGCGGGTGTTGCAGCATCTGACGGGGCGTCCGACTCTTTTGCTCAAAAGCGGCGTGATCTCCTGGGACATTCTAAGCCCCCAGTCGCAATACTTGCCGCCCTGAAACAGCCCTTCCTGGATGACATTGTCGTCGGGTAGCTTATACAGCGCAGAAATCGCCTTGCGCCTCCCGACCGCGCCCTCGATGCGCAATGTTTCGCCGGGCTTGTACATACTGTCCGTCCACCATGCGAGAGAAGCTTGGGGGTTTGGGAGGAGCGATACGACATCATGCACGTTCACGTCATATTCAAGGATGAAATCAGCCTGTTCCTGCCCTTCATCCATATTGCCTTCCACTTTTGTCGTCCAGCCGACGTTGCCGATTTTTCTCGGGTCTTCGGGATAGTGCGTCGCCATCCACGCATGCCCTTCCGCAGTCATCGGGCTCGGGCCATACGTGTCTGATTCGTCCCATTCGGGGCCTCGAATCGCCGGGAGGTCCGGATCGCGGCCCTTTTGGATATCTACGATGAAAGGCAGCACTTCCCACTCGACTTTCAATGCGAGCAGGGCTTCCTGGCACAAGGCCTCGCTTTCCGCAACGACGACCGCTCCGACCTCGGCACCTTCCTGGTGCGCTTCATTCATCAAATATGCAGGTCTTTTGCCTTTGAACATGAGCGGTCCGAGATCGTCGAAGACGGGGTCGTTCCATAACACGACATCGACGACGCCTTCGATCGCCATTGCGTCCGAAATGTCGATGCTTAGAACTTTTGCGTGCGCATATGGGCTTCTCAGTATCTTCGCATATAGCATGTCGGGCGCGGTAAAGTCCGCGCCGAACATTGCGACTCCTGTTGCAAGCGCGCGCGACGTAAGCCCGGGAATATTCGGTTTGCCGACTATTTTGAAGTCTTCCCTCAGTCCGTTCGCTCCTGAATAATCCGGCATTAAATGTCACCCTCTTCCGCCATTTTCCTGACCGCTTCCAATATCGCTTGGGAGTGGCGCGGGTATGTCCCGCAAATGCATATATTGCCGCTGAGGGCTTCGTTTATCTCCCTTTCCGTGGGGGTTGGGTTTTTATCGAGCAGGGCCTTTGCTGCGACCAGAAAACCAGGCGTGCAATAGCCGCATTGCATTGCGTCCCATTTGCAATATGCATCGATAAGCGGCTTCCATTTCGGGATGGCCGCTATCCCCTCGACTGTTTCGACAGTCTTCCCTCCGCATTCAGCAGCCAGTATATTGCATGATAGCGTTGGTTTCCCGTCCATGATGACCGTGCAAGACCCGCATGCTCCCCTGTCGCACATTTCTTTCGCGCCAATCAGCCCCAGGTGGAACTGGAGGACCTGCTTGAGCGTGAGGTTGGGCTCGATGAGCAACGAATGGTCTTTTCCATTCACATTGATCGTTAATGGTACTGTAGTTGCGCCGGCGGGTTGGTGTTCGTGGTTGTTTGGCATGTTGGCGGGTTGGCGCTCGTGGTTGTTTGGCATGTTGGCGGGTTGGCGCTCGTGGTTGTTTGGCATGATATCTGATTGATGCTCCCGGTCGTTTGATGTGCTGACGGGTAGCTTCACATGGTCGTTCGGCATTGTATCGCCTCCTTGAGCGTCATCGTCAACTCTTTACGTCGCCCATTGTGACGACGCCATCCGACATACGGAAAACGACGTCGGAAGCGGCCGCAATGTCCAGGTCATGCGTGACGACGATAACGCAATACCCGTCGTTATGGGCGAGGTCGCTGAGAATGCCGATAACCGCATCGCCGTTTTCCACATCAAGATTCCCTGTGGGCTCGTCAGCGAGTATAAGCTTCGCGCCGGAGGCGAGGCTTCTCGCAATCGCGACACGCTGCTGTTCTCCGCCGGAAAGGTTTGATGGAAAGCGTTTGTGCTTGTCGGCGCCGATGCCGACATTGTCGAGAAGCACCTTCGCGCGTTCTTCCGCTTCCTTGCGGCCCATTCCGTTGAGCTCCATTGGGTAGCATACGTTTTCAACCGCTGTTAATAATGGAAACAGTTGGAATGCTTGGAAAATCATCGAGACGCGCTCCCTGCGATATTTGTCGAGATCCATTGTAGCCAGGTCGTCGCCGTCGATAGCTACCGTTCCGGACTTTGGGCTGTCCAACCCCGCCATTATTGATAGCAATGTCGTCTTTCCGCTTCCGGACGGTCCGACTACGGCGTGTATTTTTCCGCCTTCGAAACTTGCAGTAACTTCTTTCAACACGTCTTTTTCGCTGTTTTTGTACTTGTAGCTTACGTTTTCAATGCTCAGCATGATCGATACCTCCATTTTGTTCGTATGTGGCGGCAGAATGCCGCCGCTACAGCGCGGGGACAATGCGGGTGCGTGGCGGCAGATTGCCGCCGCTACAATGCGGGGATAATGCGGGTGCGTGGCGGCAGATTGCCGCCGCTACAATGCGGGGACAATGCGGGTATGTGGCGGCAGAATGCCGCCGCTACAATGCGGGGACTTGCTTCTGCTCGTCGAATATCGGGTTATATGTCAGCATGGGGAAAATCTCGCTATAACGCGGATTTGGAACTTCATCCGGGAATGCCCTCATAATCGCATTGAAGCGCGCTTCAACGCCTTTTTTGAACTCCGCATGCGTCAGAATGTAGAGGTCACCGCGCTTGACTCCGCGCACGACCCTCTCCCCGGCGTCGTCGGCATTGCGGATGACCTCCGACCAATCCATGCGCGGCGGGCCTTCACCGTCCTTTGGCGGTGGCGGCGGAGGCGGCGCAGCGGCGTCGCCCAATATCGCGGCAGTCACTTCCGATGATGATTTTCCCAGGTTCGTGTCATAGCCGCCGGGGCAGTACGCGCTGGATCCGATGTTCGTCCCTACGAGATCCATGGCCAATGTCTCCATCATGGTGACGACGGCATGCTTCGTAAGGTTATACAGCCCGCATCCGGGCACGGGCAATAGCGCCGCCTTTGAGGCCGTGCTGACGACATGGCTTTCCTCCCCATGCTTCAGCATACGAGGAACGATCGTCTGTATTCCGTTCAGCACTCCGACCAAGTCGATGCTGATGGCAAGGTCGGTCTCCGGGAATGAAACGCTCCACAGCGGCCCATTGGCACATCCGATGCCTGCGTTGTTCACCAAGAGATGAATGTTCCCGAACGCAGCTTCTGCAGCATCGGCAGCTTTCGCATATGCCTCCCGGTCCGTTACGTTCAGCAGCAGCCCTATTGCCGGCTGGTTATTCGCCTTGAAAATCGGCAAAGCCTCATCGAGAGCGCTTTGGCGCATATCGACGATCACAACGTTCATCCCTTCCTTGGCGCATGCTTTTGCGATGCCCAATCCCATGCCGCTGGCGCCCCCAGTGATGAACGCGGTTTTTCCTTTTAAGTCTTTCATATCAGCAACAATTCCTTTCTTACCATTTCGGGTTTCTGCTGGGGTCGATGTAATCGAGGTCCTTGCGCGCGCCGCCAAACGGTTCCGCGCCTTCGGGCACGCTCCATGCTCCGGGAGGGGGACCGTTGCGCTGCATTGCCGCCATGCGCTCTTCCATCTTCTTGTTGCGCTCCGCTGCCGTCAAGATATAATCTTCGATGGTCTCGTTATTGCCGCGCAGCATTTTCATCCATTCCTCAGGAGGTCCGAACGGCATTACGATTATACGGCCGTTTTCAATGCCTTCTTTCAAGTATTCCGCGAGTTCGACAGGATCGATGCCGCCCGCGTGGATCGAGCTGAGATGTGCCATCGTGCCTTCGGAAACATGGTATCCTGTGTTGCGCAGATGCTCGGGACGGAATTTTTCCGCGTTTCCGATATTGGAGTTGATGTTTGCCGGGCACAGCACCGTCGCGCCCCCGCCATAGACCGGCAAGGCCATTGCATAGCTGTACATCAGGTTGTTGACTGCGGACTTTGCGGCGGAGTAAGGGCCGGTGCCTGCGCCGCCCATAAACGCGCCCATGGAGGATGTCGTCGCAACATGGAATTCCTCCTTGGGCACTCCGTCCTTGCCGCCATATGCTTTTATCATGCGCGGCACGAAAATGATGAGGCCATTGACGACATGGTCGAGGCAAACGCCCATAACCCAGTCGAAATCGTCGAATGTCGATGCTTCAATCGGCCCGAACGAGTTGACTCCGGCAGTCTGTATGAGCAAATGCGGCGGCCCGCCGAATATCGCCTCGGCTGAATCCGCTGCGGCTTCATATGCCTTGCGGTCCGTCAGGTCGAAGCACAGCGGCAGCACGTCAGTGACCTTGCAGCCCGCGAAATCGACGATTTCGCCGACGGCTTTGTGCAACGCGTCGCGCCGTACATCGGCGATCGCGACTCTCATGCCCGCTTTTGCGAACAGCTTTGCCTGGCCAAGTCCTGCTCCGGAGGCTCCTCCGGTTATGAATGCTATTTTCCCTTTGAAATCTTTCATATATTTCGCCCTTTCTTAATGACTTTGTCAAAAGATAGTTTTGTCGTCTTTATCTCGATACGATGGATGAAAATTAGTTGAATTGCTGCGAATACGGCAAGCATTGCCCCCGCATATGTATATTGCTGAAATACCAAGAATGCCGCAGCAGCCGCAAGCGCGGCTATCAGCGAGATGGCGGTCAGGCGCTTGAACTGAATGTAGATGCGGCTGACGTATATCGCGATCAGCAGGTGGGTGACTTTATCATGGGTCAATATGAAGTCCGCTTCGGCGCCGTTTGCGGCGCTATATGCCCCAAGCTTGATTTTGACCTTGCATTCGTCGATATTGTCCGAAAGCCTCACGCCAATTTTTCCAAGCGTTTGCTCTGTGATTGCATACCCTTCACGGGAGATTGAATTGCCCTCTGCTGCAACGGTGTCCAGCCCGGCAAGAACGGACATGGCTTCGATGCTTTTAACAAAGATGCCGTTTTTTGCCAGAGCGCCGATGCAAGCATTGGAAATCGGGTAGCCGGACGGGAGCGCTTCGACAAATCCCGCGCTTGGATCGACGGTCATTTTGAAGCGCAATTCGCGATAGACACGGCGCGATGCGATGTCGGCGCTCTTCAGGAGGTATGCGGCTATCAGCAGGAATGTAATCGTGACCAGAGTGATGTGAGCAACGTGCAGCAGGCCGCCGACCTGCGATGAGTGGCTTGCGCCGCTTGCCCGGTCCGGGTCCGTAGCCGACGCGCTTTCACCGTGGCTTGCGTGGTCGTCAACAGGCGCGCTTTCTCCGTGGCTTGCGTGATCGTCAGCAGGCGCGCTTTCTCCGTGGCTTGCGTGATCGTCAACAGGCGCGCTTCCTTCGTGGCTTGCGTGGTCATCACCGGGCGCGCTTCCTTCGTGGCTTGCGTGGTCGTCAACAGGCGCGCTCTCACCGTGGCTTGCGTGATCGGTTGCAGAATGGCCGAAACTGAATAAGCTGCCGCCGGAGTATATCACGGACAAGATTGTGGCCGCAACGGACAATATGAACATAACGAGGATGATGATTCTCAGCGCTTTCATCATCTAGCTCGCATATTTATCGAGTTCGCAGTATTCTTCCCATCCATATGGGTTGTCGTCGATGACTTCAAAACCAAAATATGCTTTGATGTCTTTCCATCGAACTACAAACCGCGCTATCAATGCGGCCGCGATTATACAGCATGGCATATGACGCACCTACCTTCTATATTTTCAGCTGATTGTGAAATGCTGCATTTTGCGGGAAGCAGATTGCCGCCCCTACAAGATCTCGTTGTCCAAATAAAATCAACCACAGTCCACAGGGGTTCGCATCACGCATCCGTGAGTTTCACAATTGCCTATCTATATTTTTTCCGCTATCATCACTTCTGTTCTGCCGTCTACATTTACGAGCAACTCGGCACGGCCATCGGCATCGGAGGTAAATTCCGCTTTGCCGTTGTTGATCGTATAAACCGTGCTTGGCTTCAGCCGCTCGACCGTAATAGGCTTTTCGCCGGGCTCCGCGCCGTTATACAGCACGAGGTCGAGGTCCGCCCCATTGCTCGCCGCTTTTGCGGGAATGACATCGGGATACGCGCAATCGGAAAGCAACGGCCCGGTGAACGCCGTTTCAGGCATCCCGCGCAATATGACATCAGACCAATATCCCTTTTTGCACAAGCGGGAGAATGCGTAATATGCCATTGTCAGCGAGTTGACGTCCTTATATTTGAACGACCCCGGCTCCTTTGACCTCGCCAGATTCATTTCCTCCGCCTTCCGCAATCCCGCGACGAGCTCCGTATCGCCATATTCGGCGGCGGTCATTTCCAAAAGTGCGATTTGGAGCGACGCATCAGGCTTGCGCGTGAACATATTGATGATTTTGTCCCAAGGCTTGCGTTTCAGATATGCCACGCCATCGCGAAATTCAACTTCGTGCTTGCGTATCTGCGCATAACAGCGCCTGGACAGGCCCGGGAAAATCGGAAGATAGTGCAGGTAATTTTGAACATCCGCCAATGGGTCATATCCGATCTGCGAAGCGGGCAGGTGCCGCAGGCCGTATTGGTATTGCCGCCTGAGGGCCATCGAGCCGTCGATCTCAATAAATTCCCTGTTGATGTTGTCATACAGCCGGTCCCAGAAATCCTCGCAATAATGCGTCCCATGGTCCCTGTCATACATGAGCATGCCGAGCAGCCCGAATGAGTTGCATGTGGGGAACGCGAGATGCGGCTCGCAAGGAATGAGCATGTATGGGTATTCCTGGTTGTTGAACTGGCGGTGGAGCACCTCAACAATGCCTTTTGAGCTGTAATCATACGTCTGTTCAGGATTGTCCTTTATCGGGCGGAACCTGATGGAAGCGTCCTTGTCATATTCATCGTCGTGGTATTGGTCGTGGTAGCCCGCGACGACAGGCATCATCCACCCGGAAAGCATTACATTCGCCTTAACGACGGGATCGGGGTTCTTGGAAAAATATCCCGTAAGCGCTTCTCTTGCCCAATATGCGCAACTGCGCGGGTCGGAGTAGCCTTCTATGAGGAATCTATGGGCTTTCTTGAGATAGCCCGTGAAATTCGGGAGGTACTTGGCGTGCAGGAGCATCAGCCCATATCCGAATGCGGATAGCTGATAGCGGTATTCCGCAAGCCCGCGCATCCATTCAAAACCCGATAGGTCGCCTTCCTCGCGATTGACCGCGGCATTCAACAAGAATCTCGCGGCTTTCATTTGCTCCTCGTCGAGCTCCTGCGTCCCTTCCTCATAAGGCGTCGAGGTGAGAGCATCCAGCTCCGAAATTGATTCGTCAAATGCGGCCGTGCGTTCAGTACGCGCATCTTTCATCAGTTTATACATTTTGCGGACGCGAATCTCATATGGCAAGAACAGCGCGAACGCAAGCACAATGGCGAAGATATATCCGCACCACGCAGGGAGCCTTATGCGGTCGAACCATGTGATGCCCGCCAGAAGCCCGCCGAGGGCGCCCAACAGCCAAAAGCCGGCAATCCCCAAGAAGCTTCCATAGATCTCCTGGATCATCATGCCGCGCTTTCTCCATAAATAGAAACACACGAACAGCCCTATGAGGACCGTCGCAGGGCCCGCGCATGCAACGAATCCGCCGCCGGGGACGAGAAACCCAAGCCCGAAAGCGACAAGCATCGGCGGCACGTCGATGCCGGACAGTTTGAGAACCATAGGCAACAGCCCTATAACGCACAAGATTGCGTGGATCAGCCTTGTGCGGCGCCCGAGCCTCGCCATCCTTTTGCCGTTATATCCATGCTGCGGCCCGGTTTCTTCGATACGCGGGACTTTCGCGTAGTTGCCGGTGAGAACTTCTACATTAGTCATACTCCATCTCCCAAAATCAGGGTCGTAAGCACGATCCCATATTATTGAAATATCAACGTGAGGCACCGCCTCGCGGTCTCCGGAGCGCCGCCACACCATCATAGCATTACGTGAGCTGCCCTGATAATGAAGTATCAGGGCAGTCTACGCGTTTCAAAAAGGTAACTTGATTACCGCGAGCCGACAGCCGGCTTGAAGTAGCTCTGCGGAGGCGAATCCGGACCGCCGATGCGGTATATCTCGCCTGTTTCCTTGCGTTTGAAGAAAATCCTTTGGTTGATGGGATAATGCAGCTTGATTGCGTCTTTCTTGCAAGACTCGACGCAGCAAGAACAGAACCAGCACTCGTCGGGGTAGATGACGATGGGCGGCTTGCCCTTCTCGGGGTTCGGCATGATCGTCTGCGTACGGCAGACTTTCGCGCAACTGTTGCAACTTATGCACTTCTCATCGTCAATGATGACAGAAGGGCAAGGAGCGATCGGATTAGGGACAAGATAAGCGTTTTCCATGTCAATTAGCCTCCTTTTCAAGAGCTCTGCACTTTTCGTAGTTTTCGAGATATGTCGAGGCATAGGGCGGTTTCAGCCACCATTGGTCGTCTTTATATGTGGTGACGATTTCTCCATCGACGAATTTATTGAACATGATCTTGCTCTTGTCGACGTTCTTATCAGCCTCTCTGAAATTAGCGACGGCGAGGCTCAGATACACCTCGGCGACCGACACGCGGCTCTCGCATTCCAGGACGCGGACCAATTCGTGAGGATTGCGCGCATATGTCATCTGCATCTCGTGCTTCTTGATGCTGTTTATCCACACAAGACCGTGCTCGCTCGTCGAAAGAGTCCTGAACTCGCCGCAGTCCTGCTGCATGACGCGGTTCATGCCCATCCACAGCTCTTTCCAGCTGACGCAAGCCTCGGGATTGCCAAGCCTCTTGACGGGGGCGTAGACACGCTCCTTCTCGGCAGCGATCTGCGCCTCGTCGAGCGCGCCGCGTTCGACCTTCATGGCATATTCCGCAGCCCTGTTGCCCGCATACGCTCCTGCCGAGCCGCAGCCCGCGCCGCCTTGGCTTGTCTCGGAACCGGCGGCAAAGAGACCTTCGATGTTCGTCATTTGATTCCAATCGACTACGACGCCGCGCAATGTGTCGGATTTCCAGAACTTGTTGTTGAACTGCTCGCCCTGGAACCAGTCCTTCAACGGGCTCCCATAGACTTCAGGGTTCTGCACGGGGCACATTAGCATGTCTTTGTCCGGGTTGAACCCCGCTTTGTTGAAATAGTCGTATATGCTCGTGCGCGTCTTGCCCTCATTGCCGACCATGAGCCCCCAAATGGCGCGGCGCTCGTCCGGCGGCAGCGACGTGAGGTCTGCCCACAAAGGCAGCTGGTATTCGCCGCTCTTGATTTTCTCAGGGTCGATATCCGGCGTGGGGCGGGGGAAGTTCATCATTTTCTCGCCCGCGGCGGGAAGGCTGCGTTCTTCGACGGTATCGATATATTCGCCCTTGGAGTTTTTCCAGGGGATGACCTTGCCGGTATTGTCAACGATCGTGCATGGATGCCAGGTGTTGTCGGGGTTGCCGACGCCATACCACGGCCAGCCGAAAGGCCCGGACGACGTGTGCTGCCCAAAACGCTCCTCCGCGCCGAATTCCGCGCCCACTTTCCAGAGCATCGCGACGCCATCGCCCGTGTTACGGGGATCGGCGCGGTAGCCGCTTCCGAACATTTCGGAGTTGAACGTCCAGGTGCTAGTGCCCTGCATTGAGACGCCGGATGTACACACAACGACGCTCTTCGCGTTGAACACATAAAATTCGCCGGTTTCCTCGTTTACGCCGGTCGCTCCAATGACGCGCGCCCCCGGTTTGCCTCCCTCGGTCAAGAGATCCGTGATCATGACGCGCTCATACAGTGTGGCGTTCTTTTCTTTTTGGAGGCCTTCTTTCATATACCTTTTGATGTCCGCGCCGCCGCGCATCCTGATCGTATGCTTGCCGACATAGTCATATGCATACATGATTTTTGTCTTTTCGTCGCGGAACGGGGCCCCGGCAAATTCGTCATCTTCGTCGCGGAATTTCATGCCGAGCCTTTCAAGCTCGAGGATGTTGTCCCAGGAGCCTTTCATCTGGATGTATGATCTGTGGTCGCTCATTCTGCCGAAGGCAGAGTTCGCATTCATTTCGATATATTCCTCGGGAGTATACGCACAGTCGGGATTGGAGATGCATCCGCCATAATGGTCGAGACCGGCGCCGCCGCTGCCGCTGATTTCAATCGGCGCTTTGTCGACGACTGCTACCGTGACTCCTCTTCGCGCGGCTCTGAGGCCGGCCATTGACCCGGCAACGCCCGCGCCAATGATGAGCACGTCGGTTTCGATCCTGTTTTCCTCGCCGTATTTGACCGGATATGGCCATGCGGCGGGGGTGCTGCCATAGTTGATTTGATCTTTCAAGATGTCCCCCTTCTTTCTTTTGTACTGGTCGAAATTTTATCACCATATGTGTAATACGTCAAGCATGATTTTATCTCGCGGAGGCGCATATGACGCGGCGGATTACCGTTCACACCCTTGCGCTCACCGTGCGTGATTCGTAACTGCGGCGGTACATTGACAGCAATGGTTCGCGGGCGTATAATCGCAACTGAATTCGCAGCACTGCATAACACCAAAACGAAACGAGATATATCACCATGGATGACAATATCATCGAATACGATCTTGTGCGCTCAAAAAGAAAAACCACCGCGTTATACATACGCGATGGCAGAGTCGAAGTGCGCGCTCCATTGAAGCTGCCAAAAAGCATAATTGACAGATTCGTAATGTCAAAGCAAAAATGGATTGAAGAGAAATTGGCGATAACAAATGAGGTTCTTGCGCAACGCGAGAGTTTCGCCCTCGATTACGGCAGCCAAATAACATATCGCGGCAGGCAATATCCCATCGCGGCGAAAGAAGGCAATCGCATCGGATTTGGCGACGACAGTTTCTATATGCCGCCTGAATTGCCACCCGAGAGCATCAAAAGAATATGCATAGAAATATATCGCTTGCTGGCGCGGCGCGATTTGACGAACAGAACGATTGAGATTGCGGAAATAATGTCCGCCAATCCATCGTCGGTCAAAATCACGAACGCCCGCACCCAGTGGGGCAGTTGCACGAGCAAAGGGAGCATCAACTATTCTTGGCGGCTCATCATTGCGGACGATGAGTTGATCGATTATATCATCGTCCACGAGCTTGCGCATCTGACGGAGATGAATCATTCGGAACGATTCTGGGATATCGTGCAACGCCACGTGCCGGACTATTCCGAGCGCAGGACGCGGCTGAATGCCCTGCAGCACAAGCTCGCGGGGGAGGATTGGAACTAGCGGTCCGGGACATAAGCCCAAAACACTCGGGGATTCTGCGGGCCGTTACGGACGTGGCATGCTTGGCCGGGCCATCTCGCCTGTAGGTCGTTACGGACATGGCATGCTTGGCTGGGCCTCCTCGCCTGAGGACCGTTGCGTACATGGCATGTTTGGCCGGGCCTCCTCGCCTGAGGGCGGCAGACGCATATCAGCTGAAGAACTCGTCATATAAGGCGCGCACTGCGTTCTTTTCATCCGGCCCTCGAACGGCAAAGAACATGCTGACCTCAGAGCAGCCTTGGGAAATCATTTCGATGTTAATGAGCGCATTGCTAAGTGCCCCCGCAGCGCGCGCGGCAATGCCGACCGAGTGCGACATGCCTTCCCCAGCCACCGTTATCATCGCCAAATCGTGGTCGAACGTGACGTCGTCGGCGCCGAGCTCGTTTATGAGCCGCGAGGTGATCGTCGCTTTGCTCGCATCGTTTAATTGCGACTGCTTGAACACCACGGACATATTATCGACTCCTGTGGGCGTATGGTCGTATGATATGCCCGCTTCCTCGACGATTTGCAACACGCGGCGGCCGAATCCGATTTCGCGGTTCATCAGGTATTTGCTGACATATATGCAGCAAAAGTCGCCATCGTTGGCCACGCCGACGACATGCTCCCCCGTAGGCCTTTCGCGTTTTGGGACGATGCGCGTGCCCGGGCATGCAGGGTTGTTGACATTGCGAATGTTGACAGGGATGCCGCGCTTGAACACCGGAAGCAGCGCTTCTTCCTGGTAGACCGCAAAGCCGGCATATGACAGTTCGCGCATCTCGACATATGTGATCTCATATATCGGGGTCGGGTTGGACACGATCCTCGGATTCACGCTGTATACATAATCGACATCTGTGAAGTTTTCATAAACATCGGCGGTGACTGCGGAAGCAAGTATTGCGCCCGTGATGTCCGAGCCTCCTCGGGGGAATGTGACGACGTCGCCGTTTTTTGTCGTGCCGAAAAATCCGGGGAATATGATCCTCTCCTTAGTATCTCCCAGCCGCGCCAATTGTTCATATGATTCATCGAGCAGCCGCGCGTTTCCGAAATCGTCGGTCAGCCGCATCCCTGCCTCTCCGGGGTTGATATATCGCGCTTTGTGCCCGTTTTTCGTAAGATACGCCGCGACGACCTTTGCGGTGTTGTCCTCGCCGGCCGCTTTGAGCGCATCCATGAATTTTGCGGGATTGCTCTTGTCGAGCCGCAGCAAGCCTTCCAATCCGGCGCGGACAGCCGGCAGCTCCTCGGGAATGCCGAGGCCGTCCGTGATGTCGGCATATCTCGCGATTACGGCTTCCATCTCGGCAGTTCCGCTGCCGCCCGACAAACAAGCCTGCGCGGTCGCAATCAGCAAGTCGGTGACTTTTGTGTCGGCGTCGGAACGCTTGCCCGGCGCGGACACGACGACGATCCGCCTGTCATCGTCTGACAAGACTATTTCGCAGACTTTCTTTATCTGCTCGGCGTCTGCAAGGGATGTGCCCCCAAATTTTGACACTTTCATGTTTGTGACTCCTCTTCTTTTGAATATCGCACAGTAAAACACCTTGCCGGATTATCGTCAGCAAGGTGTTTATTTATCATCTCTCACCCACCAACGACTCTTTAAAGCCAGCATTTGTCGTCGGCAGAAACGGCTGACGCAAATGCTAACTCAGCATAGTGGTGGTGTGCATGATTTGATGCGGCATTTTTTCTTTATCCTTTCGGGAACGGGTGTCGCCAAGGCAATATTCACCCTTGGAGATCGAACTTTATCACAGGCTGCGAATAAAATCAATAGACAAGATAAACAATTTATCTGGAAACCCAGACATCGTCTTTTCCGTTTTCGATCAACATTTTGTTCATTTCGCCTGTGTGCGCGGCAATTTCGCGCAATGCCATGAAGTGCGCGCTGATACGCGTCGCGCCCATGCGGGCCATTTCAGGCGGCAGCAGCGCCTGGAGGCCTTCGTCGTCGATCTCCGCCAGTTCCTTCTGCGCTCTCACAAGGACTTCCTCAAAATATGAAAGCAGCGCGGCCCTGCCGGGCAGAGTCGCCGCCGTGGCGTCGTGCCAGGAGCCAAATGGGAGCTTGTCGCGAAAATTCGGGTCCTTGTGGCCGCCGGCGACCATCCCGTCGATGAACTCGACGATGTGGTAGGCTATGCGGCTGGGAATGTAGTATTCGTCGCCGTGCTCTTCCAGCCATTTGTCGTCCGGGAATGTCTCCAATATCCCTTTTACCGTCGCGAAGGTCCTGTCGTATTGCGTCCTGAGGTCGTTTGCCATTGAGTTGCTCATAATATCATTCCTTTCTAAATTATTGATAATCAATTATTGTCGAACGAAGCGAGAGTCGTGTCGCGCAAGCGCGTGAAATCTGCCGAGCGCAAGGGAACGAAGCGAGAGTCGTGCCGCGCTAGCGCGCGAAGTCTACCGAGCGCAAGGGACTGAACTGCCATGCATACGAACTTGATCTCGCATCATACGTGTATGCAGGCTTGATCTAGCATCACACGTGTATGCAAGCTTGGAACGCCTGGTTGACGGCTTCGGCAATCGTGCCAACCTTCCTGCAATCGCCGACGATATGCACGCTACTCTCGGGAGCGCAGCGGCGCAGCTCCTCGACAAGAGCCCAACGCTCCTTCATTCCCATGGCAAGGATCACGGTATCGCACGGGATCTCGCTGAGCTCGCCGGAAGCCGCGTCTTTGACCACAACGCTCCTGTCCTTGACCTCCGCAAGAGCAGCCCCATATTTCACCGGTATCTCCCTTTTGGCGAAAATTGTGATAAGCTCATTATACACATTCCCGGCGCTGACGCGCAAGCTCATCTTGCCCCTTGCCTCATCAAGCATCTCTATGAGAGCCACATCAATGCCGAGATCGGAAAAATCAAGCGCAGCTTCAAACCCGACGCCGCCGCCGCCAACGACAACAACCTTTTTCCCGACTTTTGAAATGTCCTCCTCTGCATCAGGCGCCCATATGACATTTGGCTTTGCGATGCCGGGGATGCTCGCGGGGATCAGCGGATCGGCGCCCACGGCGATGATAATCGCGTCATAATTCTCGAGCTCCAGTATATCTTTTGTCGCCTCGGTATTCAAGAGGATGCGCGCGCCTTTTTCCGCGCATTGCGCCGCCATGTGGCGTAGCCAAGTAAGATAATCGCGCAAATCAGCTTTAAATGCAGGCACCGCGCCGCCGATGACATTCCCGCCGAGCCGTCCGGATTTTTCGTATAACGTCACATCGTGCCCGCGCGCCAACAACGTCTCCATCGCCTGGATGCCCGCAGGGCCGCCGCCGACGACAGCGACCTTTTTCTTAGCGACAGCCTTTGGAACCACGCCGTCGCGCAGCTCCGTGGTCATGGTCGCCATAGGATTCACGGCGCAGTACATGGGCTTCGGCACCATGAGATGCTTCGCGCAAGCATCGCATCTGAGGCAGGGGCGCCTGTCCTCCGGGCGGTTCTCCGCATATTTGTTCGGCATCTCGGGGTCCGCCATGAGCGGGCGGCACATCGACACAAAATCCGCCCAGCCGTTCGAAATGATTTCCTCGGCATAATCCAGGCTGGTGATCGAGCCGACGGTGCTCACCAGGAGGTCCGGGTGGGCCTTTTTGATGTCGCGGGCGTAGTGCATATTAAAGCAGCGCTCCATCAAGTAGTTTTGGCACCAGTTACGATAATATAGGTGCGGCCCGAACGGATCGCTGTGGATGCCGGCAGAGACATGGAGGATGTCTATATGGCCTTTGAGATAGCCTGCAAGCTCGATGGTTTCATCGATATGCATGCTGCCGGGCGCTTCTTCGTCGCCAGAGCAGCGATATTCGATGACGAAATTCTCGCCGCAATGCCTGCGTATGGCGTCGCAAACCTCGATGGCGAACCGCGCGCGGTTTTCCGTGCTGCCGCCGTATTCGTCCGTGCGATGGTTATAATACGGGCTTGTGAACTGGGAGATGAGGTTGCCATGGCCGCCGTGGACCATGACGATGTCCATGCCGGCTCTCTTCATGCGCCCGGCAGCTCTTGCGAATTTTTCTACAGTCTCGTCGATCTTCTCTTTCGTCATCTCGATGGTGGCTATTGGCTCGCGGTTGTTACGCGCGGCGCGGAGGATTTCGTCGTCGGAAATGAACGAAGACGAGGAATAAGCGATCGGTCCGGTCATGAGCGTGCCTTCTCCGGCATGGTTGATCTCCAAAGATGCGTGGCATCCGAATTGCTTGCACATATCCGCATATAGCGCGAGCGGGTATATGCAGCTGTCTTTGCCAAGCTCGAGCTGGAAGCTTTGGTCATTGTTTTCTTCGAGGTCGATAGAGCAGTTGCCGAGGCACAGCGTCGTCACTCCTCCGCGCGCAAACATGCGGAACCAGTCGACCAGCTCCCGGGTGACATATCCGTCCGGCGTGCTGAGCGTCGGGGTCGTCGGCGCGAGGAACACGCGGTTTTTGAAGTCAACGCCGCGTATGCGGATGGGGCTGAACACATGCGTATATCGAGAGTTCATTTGCAAACTTCCTTTCGTTTTTGCTTATTATACTCTTTTTGTGTTGATTTGGCGATAGGCGCGTGATAAAATTTCATCAAACAGCGCCAACACAACAACAAAAGGAGTGGATATCTATGTACATCATCATCACGTCGAGCCCAAACACCGACGGACTGACCGCCGCATGCGGAAAAGCAGCATACGAAGGGATCACGAGCGCCGGGGGAGCAGCGGAAATCATCGACATCAGCGCGGCGAAGCTGGAGCCTTGCAGGATTTGCGGCGATGGCTGGGGAATATGCCGAGACTCGTCAAAATGCGTCATTGAAGATATCTTGCCGAGCATTCAGGCGAAAATCCGCGATGCCGAGGGCGTATTCATCATCACGCCGGTCTATTTCGGCCAGCCGTGCGAACGCATGAAATACTTCTTTGACCGTTTCCGCAGATGCGAGGCCTTCAACAACCAAAATAACAGCGCAGCGGGCGACAAGCAAATCAACCTGGTGGCGGCTGCCGGCGGCAGCGGCAACGGAACTGCGACCTGCCTTGCTGAAATGGAAACATGGTGCCGCCAGGTGAGCGCTATACCGCAGGAGCGCATCGGCATTACACGCTTCAACAGATCGACCGTGCTTCCGGTCATCAAGGATGCGGGCGAACGTTTCGTGAAGGGCGAATACTTCAAGCGGTTCTGAGTTCGGCTCAACCTCGCGCTGTGGGCGCGCACAGGCCAAGCGCAACTATCACGGGGCGCGCTACCGCAGGGCGCAACTATCACAGGGCGCGCTTATCGCAGGGCGCGCTACCACAGGGCGTGTTATCGCAGGGCACGCTACCGCAAGCGTACCTATCACAAGGCGCACCAAAACTGTCCGTTTTGATGCGCCTTGTTTTGCTGATTTTTATGGATCTGCCGAAGAATACGGCACCAAGCATTATGAATCAATCAGTTACAGCAATCACATGCTCATTGCGGGTAAGTGATGAACTCCAATCCAATCAAACCCTCCCAATCCTTGGCTTTTGACAAGCTGTATTCCCGAAGCGCAAACTCGTCTGCTGATATATCACCGGCAACCAGACCCTCGTCGCCGGCAACCATCATGCAAGGCACCAGTGGCATACCAAGCTTTTTATGCGCGGCCGCGCGGCAGTGCCCGTCGTAGATATAGAAATACCCGTTTGATGCGACAATCCGCACAGGCTGCGTTGGCTTGCCTTGAGAGAGCAGATCGCAATATTCGTCGACATGCTGCAAAGCGGCATGATCCAGGCGCTTTGTCGGGTAAAGGCACAATGGAGATATGAGGAACAACGGAACGACATCGTTTGCCGCCGCCTCGGAGCATTGGCGCATGATGGTATCCGCCATCGCTGCGGGAGATATTTCAGTCGTATCAAGAATGAGGTCAAAATTCGCATAATTATAGCAATCAACGCCATACTTGTCCTTGTATCTGTAATTCTCGCTAGTCTTTCTTTCTTTCAAGAGCTTGATTGCATGGGGAACATCGGCATATCTTTCCGACTGGCCTCGTTGGTCGGAAACGACCCTTTGGGCCGCAACAGTTTCGTCCGTGGTAAGGAATACCTTGTACGTATTTTTTACGAAATGCCAAGCCATTCTTGAATCGATCGCGATGTTTTCGTCGGAGCTTGACAGCTTGACCAGCTCGCCGTCGATTTGCTCGTCTATTTCGGGATGCGTCTCCATGTATTTGTTGAGCTCCAAGGTGGTCATGCCCATGTCGACAGCAATTTTCCTCTGGATCGTTCCGGTTGAAAATATCTTCAGGCCATATTTGTTGTTCAGTTCCTTGCACACCGTGCTTTTTCCGCTGCCGAGGTCGCCGGTTATCGATATCTTAACAGACATTGCACTCCTTCTTTCCAACTTGCCGCGCGCCGGTAACCAATACAGCGCCAAACATCGTTGCCGGCATTCTGCTGGTTTTCTCTGCTGGTTTTCTCTGCGTGCCGCCTAAAGAAAAAACCACCGTTCCTGTCTAAATCAATATTATATTGTTATAGCCGAAACAAACGCTTCTGTCAATAGGATATCTGTGACATCGGATATCCGTGCGCTGATGTTTCCCTTGACATAATGACATTGGGCATGCAACCCAATATCTCCAAACTCTCCAAACTCTCCAAACTCTCCAAATGAATTTTTGACATTGGGAGACAAAGGCGATATAATAAGAGCAATTATTCGAGGGGGGGCAAAGGATAACGGCATGGGACAGTTTATCTCCGAGCTATCTATCGAGCAGAACCTTACCTTTGAATACGCAGACAAAATATTTAAAGAAAAGGATGTAAAATTCGGCAAGGAGCAAAAACAGTCGCTAGGGCTTTTTCTCCCGGACGGACGTTACGATAACCTTGCTTTGATACTATCCGACCAATGCCCCTATACCACAAAAGCGGCGATTTTTGAGGGGCTTAACAAGGACAAATTCAAAGACCGCAAGGAGTTCACAGGGTCCATTTTCAAGCAAATTGAGGATGTCCGCGCTTACCTTCACGTTTTTAACCGGACGCGCAGCACCTTTGAGGGGGTTTACAGAGTTGACCATCCCGATTATCACGATGTCGCCATTCGGGAAGCCTATGTCAACGCCCTGATCCATAGGGATTATTATATTGAAGGCAGCGTACTGGTCAGTATGTTTGACGACCGCCTTGAATTTATGTCCCTCGGCGGCGTTATGCCCGGTGTTACCTATGACTTGATGCTTATGGGAGTGTCTGTGACACGCAACGAAAAACTGGCACAAATTCTCTACCGTTTGAACATCATAGAAGCTTTCGGCACGGGCATCCCCCGTATTTTCAGTTTATATGAAAATAGCATCGTGAAACCCGAAATCCCTGTTATCGACGGCGGTTTCCTTATCCGTATTCCCAATCTGAATTACAATATCAATGGAAACGGAGCATCGAACGGAAAATCCGCCGCCCAAACCAATGAACAGCGGTTGCTTTCCGTGTTCCAGGACACCAGTTTCAACAAGGAGGACGCCGCCGATATTTTGGGTATAAGCGTGAGTGGAGCGTACAAGCTGCTTCAGCGCATGACTGACCAGCGGTTGCTTACGGCACGAAAAGATGGTAAACAATGGATATACAGCAAGCCTGCAGATTAAGCAAGCGTACTCCAAACAAGCGATATACTTGACCGAAAATCGCCGCTTTTGCGCGGCGATACGGCGTTTTACAAGCGGACGGAGGCAGGTAGATGGAATGGATTTTGCACCGATGCGGATCAAGCCGGATCATTGAGATCAATAAATAGCTTTTGCCTGATTTTGAGTCAAGAGAGTAGATATAGCAAGGCTTTAGGTTGGTGGTCACTATGGCCATCAACCTAAAGCTCTGCCAGCAGCGATTGCTGCTGATATAGAGTGTATCATATGGCCGTGCATTTGTCTATAATCGTTTGAATAATCATTTGGGTCGGCTAAGTGATGAAAGCCGTTAAATCCAGTCTCATCCAGTTTATGCATTCACTGACAAAATTCAGTTTCGTTGCATATACCTAATTTCGATAAACCAATCGTCATTAAAGATTTCCAAATGCCAATAGGTTGCATCCATCTTGTCTGTAGTATACTGGTTGTTTTCGTCCACTCTGCTTATTACATCATAAATATCCAATGGATGCCACAGCGTTAAATATGCTCGCCCCTTTCTTGCCATAACAATACTTATTGACCATTCAGTAATAACAATATCCAAGAAAGAACAGCTTTCTTTTACTGTTTCAATTTCATTAGCTTCTAGAATTCCATTTGTAAATAAAAACGCATATGTATCATAATCAGCATCAAAATTATAAATAGAAGGAGTTGAATCGAGTTCGATACTAAATGACTCCCTACTTCCGGAATCAACTCTGAAAGCAAGGTAATGTATTTGTATTTCATTGTTGGTATTATTAAAAACAGAGATTCTGTTCATAAGCTGTAATAACAATTCAAGGAGGTCATCATTACTCTGCAGAAATTCTCTTGCCGATGGTAATTGATTGACCGCCAATCGAATCTCATGTTTAATAGTAATGTCGTTTTTAAATAGTAGAAAAAGTAATACAATAATCGGTATTACAAACTTCAAGACTGGCAACGTTCTTTTCATTGGTTACTCCAACTGAATATTCCTATAGTAGATTTCTGACACACTACCAATAATTGAACCACTTACCGTGTCCATGAGCCAACTGTCAAGATAGTCGTAGCTGGTAATATAGTCAACGCTT
>WRMX01000029.1 GCA_009776905.1 Oscillospiraceae bacterium | reverse complement strand
CGGCGCGGGCGTGGGCGTAGGCTCCCTGCCCGACATCGGCGGCGGCGCGGGCGTGGGCGCACTGGCAAACATCAGCGGCGGCGCGGGCGTGGGCGCACTGGCAAACATCGGCGGCACCGGCAGCCCCGGCGTTGGCACCCTACCCGACATCGGCGGCGATGGCGCGGGCGCCCAGACCAGCATGGCCGGCGGCATCAACGCAATGCTTGCAACACGGGCAGACGACGATGCCTCCGATTATGAAGCAAAAACGCCGGACCCCACGCTTGGCGGGTATCTGCTTTGGTTGATCGCACCATCGCCGGACATGCAATATGCGGCGGTGGAGTTCGCCGCCTCAGACAGCGCGACTTTCGTATACAAGACCGGCGGCGACTTTCTCACTTTTGCGCGGCAACTAAACCGCGCGCTGGAAGCCGTCAGCTTCAAGCGCGAGGTAATACGCCTGTCCGACGCTGAACTGCTCAGGCCGGAAAGCACTGACTACTACATGGCAGCAAAGCGCACCGCTGCATTGCAATTCATCCGTTCAAACTTCGTCGGGCGCATAATCCATTCAAACCACGAATCGTGGAGCCGAAAGCTGAAGGAAATGTTTATCGGTGAATAATTGATTCTGTGTGCTCGTCAACCTCACGTTAGCTTATCAAAAATAGAAGGCGCGATGCGGTCTTGGCTTCAACGGTCATTAACGCACCGCGCCTTCGTCATCGCGGACTGCGCTAAGTCGCGCCCAGCGACATAACCCTGAACACCGCGCTTTCGTCATCGCGGACTACGCTTCGTTCGACAAAAAATACCTCCAAATGTCGAAAATATACCTCTTTGGGTGTAGTTGAACAACCTTTCAGACGCTAATATGTAGATAATAATTGGTGCAATACTACATCATTATTGCATTTTTCGCGAAAGGTTGTTGATAACATGAACACAAAAACGATTAAGACGAATATTTATTATAAAGCAATTTCCACCATTTTGGTCCTGCTGATGACGCTTATGCTTCTGTTGCCAATGATTGGGACAACACTTGCAGAACCAACGCATGGCGGCGATATAGCAAAAATTGCATATTTTGACGAATCTGATCTTGTCTATCGAGACTGGGTCGAGATTGGCACGTCTTGGGAAGACTTGTTGCTCCCTGCCGAGCGCCGTGCGGCAATATTTATGGAATACTCCGAAGCATCGAATGCCAGGCCATTGCCTGGAAACACCGCGACCATAACAAGCCTTTCGCAATCATCGGCTGTTGGCGCAACGACGATCGACCGGGAAGCGGGCATTATCGAGAGCAATGCAGAGGAGAGCGTTACCGAGGTGCGGAATACTGAGGAGAGCAGCACGGAGGAGAGCAGCACGGAGATCAGCTTCGAAGCCACTCCCACGCAGCCTACTGCAACACCCGCAGCACCGCACGCCCCCGAGGCTCCCGAGACCGCAGCACCCGCAGCACCGCACGCCCCCGAGGCTCCCGAGACCGCAACGGCTCACGCCCCAGCAACCGAAGAAAACGTCAAATCAACACTCATCAACATCCCCGTGTCCTGGGAAGGCCATTACAACGGCGAAGAGCCGGGAGAATACATCCTCACGGCAAAAATCGAAAACTACACATATAGCGGCGAACTCCCGATCGCAATAATTACGGTCGATGACCCGAACGCCCTCATGCAGCAGCCTCAAAGAGGCCCGGTAAGAATCGCGGACTACACGATCGACATTGGAAAAGGCCCCGGCCAGGGACTGCCTATACCCAACGCGGCATATACGGGCTACACCGTCGCCGATGACAAAACAGGCAAAGGAATTACCCTAAACAAGGACGCGAACTCATATACATATGAAATAACACAGACAGGAGCTTCAAACGCGCCCTATTGGACGCTCTACATCCCGGATGGTGTCGATACGCGGATAATCCTCAACGGAATCAACACAGATTTCTACATACACATGTATGGCCATTCCACGCTCAACCTGCTGCTTGCGGGGGAAAACACCATTAAAACCGGCTACTTCGTCGTGCGTGAAAACGCGAAAATCACCATCGACAGCGCAGAGTCTCAAAACACAGGCAGCACATCGGGCACGCTCGACATGACCGTCCCAAACTCAAGCACTGCCGGTATCGGCGGATATTTTACGTCGAATACTGACCGCTCTGACAGCGGGCTGATTACGATCAACGGCGGTACGCTCAAGGTAACAAGAAACTCAACATCGAACATCGAAAGCGCGGTGATTGGCGGCGCCTACGGCACGCACGGCCATATCGTCATTAACGGTGGCAACATTACGGCAACAAACAATGCCACAAGCTTTGGGGCCGCAATCGGCGGCGGGCGTAACGGCACGGGCAACGTAGTCATAACAGGCGGAACCGTGACTGCCACGGTTCCCATCGGCGGCGCAGGCGCGGCAATCGGCGGCGGCCAGGGCAGCGGCAACACGACAACGGGAACGGGCAATGTGACGATCAGTGGCGGACATATCATTGCTTCCTCCAGAAATGGGGCTGCAATCGGCGGCGGCGAACGCTCTTCCAACGCCAAAGTTATAATTACAGGCGGAATAATTGATGCGACGGTAAGCGGCACAGGCGCCGCGATAGGCGGAGGCGGAGGCGCGACAGGCAGTAATGTGACTGTCATTGATGGAACGAATTTGCACGTTGAGATAAGCGGCGGCATCTTGAACTTAAAGGCGCCGATCGGCTCGGGAGTGGGCCACGGTGGATACCAAGGCGCCAGCACCCCCAATCATTCCGAAAAGCTCGCCGGCGTCGTAAAGATCACAGGAGGGCAGATAGTTGCCGACGTATACGAAGGCACAGGCATCGGGACGGGATTGGACAACAAAATCGTGCCGCAGCTCACGGTCGATTCAAGCGCGAACATACTGGTATTTGGCAGAAAACGCACGGCCTTCGCGGGGATTTATGCGGGAGACAGCGTTGCGAATCACGGATTTGGTAGAAATTATGGCAATGGCTATTATGTCAACATCAACTTCCCGGACACGGGCGCCCAAATGAAAGCCGGGACGCAATTCATCATTATGCAGCATGGATCTCTCACTAACCATGTACGGACGATCACCGCTCCTTATGACATAGGCATGCTCTCGTTCACAACAGGCTCGCAGAACCCTTCCGACTATAATATTTATATACAGGCTGCCGGCGGCTACAAGCAGCTCGCGCACCCGAGCTCCCCACGCCCGTCGCCGCTTCCGTCGGTGATCACATATAACGACACGCGCATATACTCGGTCAATGAGACATTCGCATACCTTGACAACGGGCACGTTCATGACAGTTATTTCAGGTCGTTGCCATTGAAGGCGGATATTGGAGGCACCCTCTATCATATCGTGACTGAAAGGTTTGTCGACAGGGACGGCATCATTCTATATCCCGAAAGCATGACATTTATCGTCTCGAGCGGGACATACGGCAAAACCGCTCCCGCCGTATCAGGATATACCTACAAAGGGCATGTCTGGGACACGGCTCCGGCAGGGAACAATCTCATTGCCGGCAACCCTGACGGAGAGGTCATAACCAAAGACAGGCTGGTGTATTTCGTCTATGACCTCTATGTGAAGATCGTTCCGACGGGGATTGCGAGCGAAACGTGGACGATGGCTGCTTTTATGCTGGCCGCGCTCCTCCTAATTGCCGGGAGCGTCGCTGCCATCGACTATATCAAAAGGCGCTTATGATGAATGAACGCCCCGAGTTGACTGTTCACCCCCACCCCATGTCATCCATTAGTCATTCACCACTGTCATTCAGAGCTTTAGCGAAGAATTTTTCTGCACCGATTTTGCGGCATTTATAAAATTCTTCGGTCGCAAGCTCTCTCAGAATGACAAAACAGGGAGACCCCCGTAACCTGTAACACGCCGGAGCCGCAAGACACGATATAATGAGATTTATATTGACATAATCATTCCTTCATGGTAACTTATCCCTGCCAAACAGCAAAGATAACATCAAATGCAGGGATGGGTTTTCGGAACGGCAAAAGGTCAATAACCGGAAATATGGCTGATCCCGCATCAGGACAGGCGGTTTTATTACAATGACCAAAAATTTGCTTCAAGACGAACTAAGCAGGCTTGAGCGGCTGCGCCACAGCGACTGCAAATTCGCAAACCTATATGACATAATGATCAACACCGACGACAAAAAAATCGCCGCGCTCTGGCTGGACGAGGATGGAAACGAACTCTCACGAACCTTCCGCGAGTTTGACGAAGACATCCACGCGGCCGCGGCGCTTTTCAGCGACAGGCTAGGGCCGGAGAAAAAAGGATGCTTCGTCGCGCTGATGATGGGTAACTGCTACCACTGGCCCGTCGCCTTCTGGGGGCTTTTGATGGCCGGCTACAAGCCGGTTTTGCTCGATGTCAACCACAGCCACCAAATGGTGAAAATGCTGACGGAAGAGTCCGGCGCGGTCGCCCTCATAGGCAGGGCCGACGAGCTTCCCGGCCTCTTGATGATATCTCCCGAAGAGCTCGCCGCCGCCGCCCCGGCAGACGATTTTGAGCCGGACTTCGCGGACGAGCTTGCATTATGCACCTCCGGGACGACCACCACGTCCAAGGTTTATGTCTTTGGCGAAGATGCGATCATCGGCCAGGCCATCGGGGTCATCCCAAAGATCACGGAGTGCCCGAGGCTCGTTGCCGACGTCAGGGACCCCGTGCGCCATCTGGCGTTTCTGCCAATGCACCATATACTCGGTTTTATGGTGCATTGCATATTATTCCCCGTCGTCGGCAAGGCCGTCGTGTATCTCAAGGACCGCGCGCCTACCACGATCCAGGAAACTTGTAAACGTTTCCGAGTCACGAATCTCATCGTCGTGCCCCTCCTCTTGAACAATCTTTCAAACGGATTATGGCGAAAAGCGCGTCAGGAAGGCCCGAGGAAAGAACGCCTGCTTAAGACTATTTTCGCGATGAGCAGCGGCATACAGCGCGCCTTTCCGCGCTCCGGCCCGGATCTCGCCGGCAAGCTGACGCATTCCTTGAAAGAGCGCCTGCTCGGGGATTCGATTCGCACGGTCCTCGTCGGCGGCAGCCACATCCCGCTCGACACGCTCAAGACCATCAACGCCCTGGGCTATTACCCCATCCCCGGCTTTGGCATGACGGAGAGCGGCCTGACTTCTTTCGAGACCAGGCCCCAGTCGCGCTATCGCACTTCCGGCTGCACGGGCACGCCGATCGACGGCATCAGCTACACGACGGTCGACGCGGAAGGGCATAATACCAACGTCGGCGAGCTTCTCATCAGGGGCGGCAGCATGCATAGGGCGCGGTTTACGGACGGCGGCCGATGCACTCCCGAATACAGCGACGATGGCTGGTTCAAATCGGGCGACATCGCGCGCCTCGATAAGGGCTGCCTCTATCTTGAGGGGCGCCTGAAGGAGGTCATCATCAACGAATCGGGCGAGAACATATACCCCGATGAGCTTGAAGACGCTTTCAGCTCCGTTGAGGGGATTGAGTATCTATGCATTCTCGACCTCGCGAGCGGCACGCCATACGGCGAGATATCGCTTGTCTTCCAGCTCCCTGAGAATAGCCTGGACTCTCGCGAGATTGCCGCAGTCGCTGCAAAAATCTCGGAAATCAACGCCGGGCTGCCGGTTTTGAAGCGGATTCGCCGCCTTTTCGTTTCAGCGCAGCCGCTTCCGCTGGCAAACGGCATCAAGGTCCGCAGGCAGAAGCTGAAAGAGCTGCTCGAAGCGGGAGAGATTGACGCAAGGCCCGTCGATCTCCAATCGGGCGCTGTCAGCGGGGCCGCCGTCAGCGGCAACGAGATGCCGTCGATGATGCTCGAGCTCCGCGAGGAGGTCGTCCGCTGTTTCGCCGAAGTATTGACCCTCCCCCCTTCCGAAATCGGATATGACAAACATTTCATCACCGACCTCGGCGGCGACAGCCTTGACAGCCTGAACCTGCTCGCGCGCGCGGAAATGGTGTTTGGCCTGTCGATCGACGACAGCGAATACCGCCGCTGTTCGACGGTGAACGACGTCACTCGGCTCATATGGCGCAAACGCACGGGTGTTTCCGAAAACGCCGCGCCCGCGACGGATATCGAGAGAATTCCTGTTAAGAAATTCACGGATTCCCATGAATTCCTTACTTTTCAGAAGCGCCTTGAAGGCATGTCGGAGGTCGAAGACCCTTATTTCATATGCCATGACAGCGTGCTCCGCGACGTATCCATCGTCGACAGCCGCGAAGTGCTCAACTTTGCTTCGTATAACTACATTTGCATGAGCGGGCACCCCGAAACCGTCCGCGCCGCGTGCAAAGCTGCCGAGCAATTCGGCACGAGCGCAAGCGGCAGCAGGCTGCTGGCCGGGGAAAAGTCGCTCTATCTCGAGCTTGAACGCGAAATCGCTTCATGGAAGCACACGGAAGCCGCGCTTGTGCTCGTCGGCGGGCATTCGACGAACGTCACTTTCGTCGGCAACTTCTGCAACGAGAACGATTTGGTCCTATATGACGCGCTCAGCCACAACTCGATTTTGCAAGGCTGCGCCCTTTCGCGCGCGACATGCAGGGCTTTTCCGCATAATGACATCTTGGCCCTGGAGAACATACTTGCCACAAGCCGTTCGCGCTACGAAAAGGTGCTGCTCGTCGTCGAGGGCGTCTACAGCATGGACGGCGATATTGCTCCCATCGACGAGTTCGTCAGGCTGAAAAAGGAATACGGCCTCTTCCTGATGGTCGATGAGGCTCATTCGTCTTGCGTCATCGGCGAAAAAGGCGGCGGCGTCGACGAATATTTCGGGCTCGACCCCGACGACATCGACATAAAGATGGGCACTCTTTCAAAAGGCTTGGGCGCTTGCGGTGGCTACCTCGCCGGCAGCTCTGCCCTCATCGAGTATATGCGGTATAACATTCCCGGCTTCGTCTTTTCCGTCGGCATCAGCCCCCCTGTCGCTGCTGCCGCTCTTACGGCTCTGCGGCTGCTGAAGAGCGACCCTTCGCACGTCGCGTCGTTGCGGCGCAACATATCGCACTTCGTGGATTCGGCGCGGAACGCCGGCCTCAACATATGCCTCGCGGGCGAGACTGCGATCATCCCCGTCCTCGTCGGCAGCGACATGGACGCTTTCCGGCTGTCGGCAATGCTGCTGAAACGCGGCGTGTCGGTGCCGCCCGCGGTCTACCCTGCCGTCCCGATCGGCGCGGCGCGGCTGCGTTTTTGCGTGACGAGCGCGCACAAAGACGAACAGATCGATTTTGCCATCGGCCAGCTGATCGAAGCTGCCAAAGAGGCGAACATCAGGCTCCCGCTGCCGTCGCGGCTGGTATAAGGGGCCTCCTGCGTGGGCTTCATGCGTTGGCCTCCTGCGTTGGGCAGCGTCCCGGTCGTGGGGCTCCCGCTGCCGTCGCGGCTGGTATAAGGGGCCTCCTGCGTGGGCTTCATGCGTGGGGCTCGCGCTCAAAACCATATGAACTGCAGGGCGGCCGAACACGGCCGCCCTTATTTCACACTATTAATCACATTTTTATCACATTTTTCTACATTTTCCTCACAAAAAGACTTTATTTCACAACACAGAACGTGTATAATGAGTGACCGTGGGGCGAAACCACGCAAAAATACAGCAATGGGTGGGGACTATCAAAATGGAAACAAAAATAGTATTTCTCTTTCTATCAGTGGCCCTCTTCTACATCGACGCATTCCTCGTATTCGGAATCTGGTACAGAGGAAAACGCAACAACTACCTCAAAATATTCTTCCTGATCGGACTCATAATATCGACATGGGCGCTATTCAACGGCATCTTCGTGCTGCTGACCGACGCGCTATACAAAGCGATATACCCATACTACTTCGTACTCGGCTGCATCATCATCCCCCTATTTTTCATCTACATGATGCACTTTACGGAATCGCGCCTTGCGCAGTCAAAAAAACTCACCGCAGCGCTCTGCATCGCCGCATTGGTCGACGTTCTCGCCCTATTGACAAACCCGCTGCACCACGAATTCATATCCGGATACGACGGCCTGCTCCCGATCGGAGGCCGATGGTTTCCGGTTCACGCCATCATAAGCTACGTGCCGCTGCTCGCTGCGATAATCCTCCTGTTCATATACGTCGCAAAAAACATCAAAAAATCCCCCCTGCTCCTGGCCGTCGCATTCGCCGTCGCATTACCCATCGTGCTCAACGTTTTATACACATTCGACATATTGAATTTAGGATTTGATATAACGCCATTCGCATTCTTGCTTATGTTCGTTATATTTTCTATATATTCCACAAGACTCCGGCTCTTCGACAACCGCAGCGCGGCGCTCACGAGCATCTTCGGCACGTTCCCCGATGCATTCGTAATCGTGGACAAATCCGGACGGATCTCTGATGCGAACCCTTCTTTCAAAAAGACTTTCCCATTGTTCGCGCTCGATATTGACTCCACAACGGTGGAGGACATTGTTGCCTATTTCGAGTCGATCACGATAAACCAAAACCCGCCTGAGGCAATCAAGCTGCTCACGGATTCCGACGAAGAGGTGCATAACGCCGAGCTCACACTGCTCTTGGATGGAGTGCCCTGCTATTTCGTCTTTTCGAAGAATAACATATATACCAGGGCGCAGCAGGTCGGCTTCATCATTTCTCTCATCGATGTCAGCAACAACCAAAGAACCCAACAGATGATTGATGAAATTCACATCAACAATAAGCGGCTCAGGGAGCTAAAAGACGTCGCGGAGACCGCGTCAAGGGCAAAAAGCGAGTTTCTCGCGAATATGAGCCATGAGATGCGCACGCCCCTCAACGCGATAATCGGCATGACGGCGATTGGTAAACGCTCCGGCGAGATCCATGGCAAGGACACGGCGCTTGGGAAGATCGGCGACGCCTCTTCCCACCTGCTTGGGATCATCAACGACGTGCTCGACATGGCGAAAATTGAGGCGAACAAACTTGTGCTTTCGCCAATCGAGTATGATTTCGAGAAAATGCTGCAAAAAGTGATAACCGTCGTCAACTTCCGCATGGAAGAGAAACAGCAAACGTTATCCGTCCGGATTGACCCCGACATCCCCGATTTTGTCCTGGGCGACGAGCAGCGCATGATCCAAGTGATAACCAACCTGATGTCAAACGCAGCGAAGTTCACGCCAAAAGGCGGAGCCATCAGCATAGAGGCCTCGCTTCTCGAGGAAGGCGACGAGGATTGCATGGTGCGCATCAATGTCACGGACAATGGCATTGGCATATCGCCCGAGCAAAAGGAAAAGCTCTTCATTGCCTTTGAGCAAGCGGAGAGCGGCACGAGCCGGGAATACGGCGGCACCGGTCTTGGGCTCGTGATTTCCAAGAGCATCATTGAGCTCATGGGCGGCAACATACAAATTGAATCTGAGCTTGGCAAAGGCTCGTCGTTCATATTCACCGCCTTGCTGGGGTATGGGAAAAACCCGTCGCTGGCATCGACATACCGCGGCGGCGAAGGCGATGCCCTCGATGCGGACGCCGATGGTTCGGGCGGCGGTACCGGTGGCGGCGCGGGCGCGGGCGGCGCAAACTCGGGCGTGGGCGCGGGCGCGGGCGCGGGCGCGGGTATCTTAAGCGGTGGCGCAAACTCGAGCACCGGCGGCGCAAACATTAACATTGACGGCATCTTCAAAGGCAAGCGCCTGCTGATAGCGGAAGACATTGAGATAAACCGCGAAATCCTCATCTCCCTGCTGGAGGACACCGGCCTCTGCATTGACTGCGCCGAAAACGGCAAGGAAGCGCTCGACATGGTGACTTCGGCGCCGGAATTATATGACCTTGTCCTCATGGACATGCAAATGCCAAAGATGGACGGGCTCGAATCGACGAAACAGATACGCGCCCATCCGAGCATGTGCGGCATCGGGTTGCCGATCATCGCGCTGACGGCGAATGTCTTCAAAGACGACATCAACGCTTGCCTCGCAGCGGGCATGGACGACCACCTTGGCAAGCCTCTGGACATCGACCGCGTATTCGATATTCTAAGGAAGTATCTGATGGTATGACCGAAGGAGACTCTCGTTAATATTATAAAGAAGGAATGGCTATTATGGAGCAAAATCTTACAGACGTTCTGGTAATCAAAGACCTGATCGAGCGGTGGGTCGTATACCGCGACGCGCTGATGTGGGACAAATTCCGCACATTATGGCGTCCCGGCGGCACGATGACTGCGACCTGGACGACAGGCACGTATGAGGACTTCATAAAAATCACCGAAACCGGCGTAAAAAACGGCCTTAACATCCAGCACATATTGGGCGGCAGCGCCGTCGAGGTCAACGGCGGCAGAGCGGTGTCCATGACAAAATTCATCATTCTGCAACGCGCGGTCGTGGATGGCGTGCTGTGCGACGTTACCTGCTACGCTAGGCATTATGACTTGTGGGAAAAAGCCGACGGCAAATGGGGCTTGAAGCATCGTACGACGATCGCGGACAAGGACCGCATCGACCCTGTTGACAAAAACCAAACCCTTGCGCTTGATAAAGAATTGCTGGAGCGCTTCCCCATGGAATACCGCCATCTTGCATACCTCCAAACGAGGGCGGGCTACACCGTCGACAGGGACTGTCCCAGAATGAGCGGCGGGCCTGCGCTGGAGGCGCTGTATAAGAGCGGCGATGAATGGCTGAATAACAATTTTATCGAGGAGTGATGTACATGCCAAATCCCGAAAAAACTAACGCAGAAAAAACCGACCTGCCCCGCATGTCGGAAGAACAAACTCGTATAATCGCCGCCGCGCTCGGCCCCACGGCGTTCGACCCCGCTACGGTTAAAAACCGCTTTACGGACATCAAGTACGGGAGCCTCCCCAAACAATTGCTCGACCTATACCTGCCCGAGAGCGGGGAAAAGCCATACCCCGTCGTCATCTATGTACACGGCGGCGGCTGGTCCATGGGCAGCAAAACAATGTCATACCTCGACGGCGTCATCGGCCTGCTCGATTACGGATACGCGGTCATCTCCGTCGACTACCGCCTGGCGCCGAAAACGAAATTCCCGGAATTTCTCTTTGATGTTAAAACGTCTGTGCGCTGGGCGCGCGCCAATGCGGCGGAATATGGCCTCGACCCCGACCGTTTCGGCATTGCGGGCGATTCAGCAGGCGGGCATCTCGCGCTTATGGTCGGTTTCACGGCGGACAGGCCGGAATATTCCGGCGTGGAATACGGATGGCCCGGCTACTCCGACGGGGTCCAGGCAATTTGCGACATGTATGGCCCGTCAATCCTCGCAAACCCGACCGAGCCGTACTTCCGCGAGTCCGGCGTTCCCAGCATGCCAAACGTGGCAACCGCAAACGGAAAGAGCGCGTTCGCCAATGCTTTCGGCACCGACAGCCTCAACCTGCTTAAACTGATCAGCCCAATCAGCCTCGTCCACGGAGGCATCCCGCCGGTGCTCATCATGCACGGCGTTCTGGACGGCGTGGTGCCATACCAGCATTCGACCTTGCTCGATAAAAAAATCAAAGAGGTCTGCGGCGACGACCGGTCGGAGCTCATACTATACGATGACCGCAACCATGCTGACAAAGCCTTCAATACAAAAGAAAACAGCGATTTGCTCGCCGCTTTCTTCAACCGCTGTCTAAGGTAGGAGCTGAACAATATCAACCCCTACGCGATCGTGGCATGCCTTATTCACAGCTGGGTGAATATTACAACCCCTATGTGATCGTCGCGATATCCTCCGTCAAGGCCGCCACGTTCTCCTCCTTCGTCGCCCAGCTCGTGCAAAGCCTGACGGCATAATGCCGCTCACCATTTATCTCCCCCGCTGCTGCCCACGTCAGGAACACGTATTTTTCGCGCAGCTCGGCAATGACATGCTCCGGCAAAATGGGAAACACCTGGTTCGCATAGGTCTCGCACAAAAAGCCGTAGCCCTTATCAACGCATGCCTTCCTTATCAGACCCGCCATCAAAATGGCGTGGTCTGATATTTTATTATATAATGTTTCATCATAATGCCCGCCCTCAAACAAAACTTCAAATTGAATGCCGAGCATCCTGCCCTTCGCCAGCAACCCCCCGCGCTGCTTGATATAATATCGAAAATCCTTCTTGAACTCGTCGCAAGTGATGACCACCGCCTCGCCAAACATGGCCCCGACCTTGGTCCCGCCAACGTAAAAAACGTCGCAAAGCACCGCAATGTCAGGGAGCATTAGCCTCTCTCCTGCCGCCAAATTTTGCGCGGCGGCCGCAATGCCATAACCCATCCTAGCGCCATCCATATATAAAGGCAGCTCCCAAATATCGCACACACGGCGAATGGCTTCCAGCTCCGGCTTCGTGTATAACGTGCCGTATTCCGTAGGGTGGGAGATATACACCATCCCCGGCTGGACAATATGCTCATGGCTCGGGTCGTCCTTATGCGCCCGGCAAAGCTCGTCGATCTGCGCGGCGGTGATCTTGCCGTCGTCGTTCGCCACCGTCAGCACCTTGTGCCCCGTTGCCTCGATGGCGCCCGTCTCATGCTCGCCGATGTGCCCCCAGACTGACGCTATCACGCCTTGATAGGGCCGCAGCAACGCGCCGATCACAGTCAGGTTCGCCTGCGTCCCGCCGGTGAAAAAATGGACGGCGGCGCTTGGCGAGACGCAACAGTGCTTGATAAGCTCCGCCGCTTTCGCGCAATGGCCGTCTTCTCCGTATGTCTGCGTCTGCTCATCGTTCGTCTCCATAAGGCGCTCTAGTATCTTCGGGTGCGCCCCCTCCGCATAATCGCAATCGAAATAAATCATAAAACCCTCCTCTGCTGTGGAACAAACGCTGGAACAGGGGGACGGTTCTCGCGTTCCACTTATGTTTCCCCAAAGTGAATAGGCACCTTCTGTGAGCCAGGAGTGGAACACGAGAACCGTCCCCCTGTTCCACCGGCGCTGATAGTTTTCGCGGATTCCCTGCGAAAATATGGTTGAAAAAACAAAAAAATATGATAAACTCGTATAAAAACACCAGCGGAGCCAATTCAAAACGCCCGCAAAGCCGAAATCTAGAAAGGAACAACATGAAAGTCTTATTAAGAGTCGCAAAAGAAGCAAAACGTTACAAATGGCTGATGGTCATCGCGATAACCAGCACTCTGCTGCTGACCGTTGCCAACCTGGCAGCGCCGCGCCTGATGTCGCAAATGATCGGGCTCGTCGCCGACGGCCTCTCCGACAGCGGGCTGCGGCAAGTCCTGACCTTGACGCTCGCGCTGGGGCTGGTATACCTGTTCCGCATCGTGCTGCGCTACCTCAGCAACTTTATGGCGCACCGCGCCGCCTGGACGCTCGTACAAGAAATGCGAATCAAAGTATATAACAAACTCCAGGCGCAGTCAATGGACTATTACCGCGAAAGCCAGACGGGCGACCTCGTCAGCCGCACGATCAGCGACACCGCGATGTTCGAGCAGCTCTACGCCCACCTCGTCCCGGAATCGATTTCAAACACGATAACAGTGGTCGGCGTCATTATTATGCTGATGATAATCAACGTCAAGCTCGCGCTGCTCACATGCATCCCCATCCCGTTCCTGCTCGTATGCGGATGGTTCTTCGCTAAAAAAATACGCCCCTGCTTCAGGGAAACGCAAAAAGCCCTTGGCGTCCTGTCCGCCCAATTGGTGGACAACTACTCTGGAATCCAAGAAATACAAGCCTTCGGCCGCCAAGCGATGGCAGTCGAGGACTTTAACGAAAAAGCCGGCAAATTCACGCGCTTCATGCTCCGCGGGCTCAACTACAGCGCTGTCTTCCATCCGACGGTCGAGTTCCTGACATCGCTCGGAACCGTCTTCGTCGTCGGATTCGGCGGCTACCTCGCGTTCCAAGGCCAGCTCCAGGTGGGCGACATCGTCGCGTTCATGCTGTATCTGTCGCTGTTCTACGTGCCCATCACCGGCCTGACGAACCTGCTCGAGCAGATGCAGCAGTCGCTTGCGGGAGTCGAGCGCGTCATCGCCGTTCTCGACGCCCCGGAAATCATCCGTAACAAACCGGGCGCCACGCCGCTGGTCAACGCAAAAGGCGCCCTGCGCTTTGACAACGTTTCGTTCTATTACATCGACGACGTCCCCGTCCTCGAGAATGTAAGCTTTGAAGCAGCGCCCGGGGAAATGGTCGCCATCGTCGGCGCCACCGGCGTCGGCAAGAGCACGCTCGCCCAGCTCATCGCAAGGTTCTATGACCCCAAAAGCGGCGTGATATCGATGGACGGCCGCGACCTCCGCGACATCGATATCGACAGTTTGCATGAAAACGTGGCAATGGTCTTGCAGGACACGTTCCTGTTCAATGGCACGATAGCCGAAAACGTCGCGTTCGCCCGTCCCGACGCGACGGCGGAAGAAATCGAGCAAGCGGTGCGAACCGCCAGAATCTATGACGACATCATGGAGATGCCTAACGGATTTGAGACTATCGTCGGCGAAAGGGGCGCGCGCCTCTCGGGCGGCCAAAAGCAGCGGATCGCCATTGCGCGGGCAGTGCTGTGCAAGGCCCCCGTGCTGATATTGGACGAAGCGACCGCATCGGTCGATGTCAAGACGGAGGCGGACATCCAGCGGGCGATCATGGAATTGGCCGGCACGCGCACCATCATCGTGATAGCGCACCGCCTGAGCACGGTCCGCCGGGCCGACCGCATCATCGTTTTTGAAGAAGGCCGGATCGTGCAGGAAGGGACCCACAAGGAGCTGTTGGAAGCGGAAGGCTTGTATCAGGATCTCTGCCGCGTGCAGGAGCAAGAGCTGGTCGTCGACGGTCTAATGATCGCATGAATGCACCCCTGTCAGCCGCACCCAGACGCACCCCTGTCAGCCGCCCGCCCCTTGTAGGGGCAGATGCCCACATCAGACCCGGGCGCAACTGATCCCCCGCCACCATTTAAACAGCATCAATAATTCACGAAGCCTTGGACAACCGCCCAAGGCTTCGCAGCATGTAAATGTGAATAGCTGCACGGCATACCCTTGAATGCCGGAGCACATTGCGCGTGCCCTTGAATGCCGGAGCGCATTGCGCGTGCCCTTCAACACCGGGGTGCATTGCGCATACCCTTGAACACCGGGGCGCCGATCTCTTCCCTATTTCTCCTTCTTCAGCGTCATGCCAACGGCAAACCCAACAGCCGTGCAAGCAGCAAGAATGAGGAACGTCGGGGCGAACCCATCGGTGACGTCCTTGATGCGCCCCGCGAGCGTCGCAGCAAAAGGCGCGGGAATAAGCACGAACGTAAACAAACTCAAATTGAGCGAAAAATTCTTCGGCCCGAAAATCTCGCCGGCAGCGACGATATTCGTCGAAGACCCGCAGCCGTATGAAAACCCGCACAGGCACAGCCCGATGACCCCCAGCGCAAACGAGCTCGCGGTAATCGCCAGCACGACGACCAATGGGGCGATGACGGCCAGGCAACCGATGATGAACATGGTCTTCTTAATGCTCAGAATGTCGAAAACCCACCCGGCGGCGAGCCTTCCCGCGCCGTTGAACACCGCGAGGATGCCCGCGATCGTCACGGCAAAAGACTCCGTCGAACCGACGTCAAGCATGATGTTCCTCGCGAAGCTGATGGACGCGCTGCCCGCCGACGCGACGAGCGCCACGAAAACGAACACCTTTATAAACGACGGGTGCTTGATCATTTCCTTTGCGGTATAATCCCTCACCTCGCTGGTCGGGCGGGCCTTTTTCCTGGCCTTCGGCGCCGGAAACACGGTGCCCGCAGGAGGCGGCTTCACCAAAAAGGACGCCGCGACTAAAATGACCCCAAGCGCGATCGCTATGATGAGGAACGTCTTGTTCCAGCCGATATTCTCGGAACGGCCTAAAGCGTTCGCGACCCTGCCTACGATGAACGAACCCAGGCCAAAGCCCATCAGCGACGCGCCGGAACACAAACCCTTCTTGTCCGGAAACCATGCGCTCGTCATGCCAAGGACCGTGTTATAAGCGAACCCGACGCCGACCCCGGATATGACGCCATAAGCGATATAGAGCACCGCGACGTTGCTGCTGACGTTGCCCGAAACGTCGATGCGCGAAACGATGAAAAACCCCGCGAAAAGCATAACGGCGCTGACGATGAGCCGCAGCGCGGACGAAGTCTTCTTCGCGATCATGCCGGAGATGAAGCTCCCGATGCAAAAAAAGCAGATTGTTATCGTGTAGTTCAGGCCGAGCTGCGTTGCCCCCCAGCCCGGAATGACCTCGAACGGCGCTTTCAGTATCGACCATGCGTAGATGATGCCCGCGAACAGCAGCGTCACGACGCCATATACGAGGCGCGGCCAGCGGATGAGCTTTTTGTTTTCCATAACACTTCCCCAAATTCAAAAAATAATGATTGCGCAGCAATGCCTGTATCATGTCTTGCGGTTCCGCCGAAGGCGGGAGCAAGACGACATACACCAAATCACATATCGTGATATCGTGATATAATGATTGCGCAGCAATCATTATATCACCCATCTTTTCAAAGTCAATCGCCCCCCAAGCGCAAATAAAGGTAAAAAAGAAAAAATATTTACGAAAATTTTGATGAAAATCAAAGAATTTGTTTGCATTCTGGCAAATCATCTGATATTATCGGATATGTACGTAATATGTACGTAGTATTCAAAGAGGTGGCTATGTCCCGATTCAACGCTTATCCCCTGGAGCAGCGGTTGGAGAATGTATGAAGCGCTATATGTCGTTTGTTTTAGCATTGATAACTCTTGCTACGCTCGGATGCGGCGGATGCAACCGTGAGCGGTACAAAACCCCATATGAAGCAACAGACATGTTGAAACCCGCAATCACCGATCAAGAACCTACGGACGCAACAGCCGCCGGGCATGACCATTCGGAAGCCGCTGCTGTCGAGCATCAACCCACAGAAGATGCTGCCGCCCCACAAGCAAAATATGAGACTGGAATGTTCGACCCTAACTACGCATATAACAAGATGCCCATATACAAGGTCACATATCTGACAAACTACACAAGCGCGTCCGTTGCAGCTCTTGGTGAGAACTTTCCTTTCTGGGCAATGAAAACTAACTGCGAGTTTTCAGGAATCCTTGAGTATCCACAAAACATTGATGCGCTGATAGACGATTTGCCGGAATTATGCGAGGAATATGATGGACTGATAATCGACATCTTTCCTGAATCTCTTTATGACCGCGTTTCGGAGCTTCTTAATGAACAGTCCATGTCTTGGATGGCCGGAGCATCAAAACCGATTGACTGTGCGTCTCCCACGAATCAATTGCTTCATCCGTACGTTGATACCGATATGTATAACACTGGCGCTCTCGCTGCTCAAAAACTGCTTGATTACAAAAACAAAAAATGGCCTGACACTCCCATTGAAGCATATGGTTGGATCATCCTTGATATGTCAAGCCTTGTGCCTGAATACGAGCAGTATGTTATGGGTGTTCGAGAATGCCTCACAGAATCCGCTCCGCAAATTATGAACAATGATAGATTCTATCTCCTCAACTCATTGACTAATGATGATGGCATCGCACTTGAGGAAGTATATGCTTTCACTCGCACAAAGAAGCTCATTGAGGAGAACCCGCAGATCGATCATTGGCTCGTATGCGCACCGAATGATTTCCAGGCTTGTCATGTTGCTACGGTTCTTTATGATGCTAAACTGTCGTCCAATAGCGCTATTGTCTCTACCGGAGCGGCTGACATGATAAAGACATGGGCTGGTGGAACCGGGATTTCGCCAATGTTTGAATCATATGTTGCAACATTGTACACGCCCTATGTAATTTTCGCTGAACTGATATGGTGCGGGCTTTATGCAATGATGAGCGGCCAAGCTACGCCGGAGGCATTATGGCCTGACTGGCTAGACACTCAGGATAACCCAAATAACCCTAATTATGCGATCCGCAAACTGCCGGTTTTTATAGTTGACCAAGAGAACTCGCAAGAATTTCTCGCATGGGTCGATTCATATGCACAGACTAGCAGCTACCGGGAATATTTCTAGTATGGTATTAGCCGTCAAACACTCCGGTTCTGTCATGCAAATTCCACTGATCCATATACCATCGTTTCACACCGTATGATTTTTTTCTCCGGTTTTTAGGGAGTTCGTTTCCCCACTTAAACAGAGAGAAATCAGATATAAATGAAGCTCGAAACCCGCAATTCCCCTGTTTTTGAGCTTCGGAATCGACTATTATTTTGTAGAGTAGGAGGAAATCAAGTGTCAGAAAACAAAAATCCTGTAGCGACCCCGGGTACGGCGCCGCCACCGGTAGGCGCCGACAAGACCGTCGTCAAGGCCGTCAACCTTAGCGGCGGAATATTCGGAGCCTGCCCCGCACACGTCGACGTCAAAGACGGCAAAGTCATACGCATCAGGCCGCTCCACTACGATTCGAAGTACGACTACGCAAGCTTCAATCCGTGGGAAATGGAACGCAACGGCATAAAGTTCGGGCCGTTGAGCAAATCCGTGCCTCCCCCCTGGGGATTGGCATACAAGAAGAGGGCCTATTCCCCGAACCGAGTCCCCTATCCGATGAAGCGCGTCGACTGGGACCCGAACGGCGAGCGCAACCCTCAAAACCGCGGTTCCAGCAAGTTCGAGCGCATCTCCTGGGACGAGGCGACTGATCTCATCGCCGCCGAGATTAAGCGCATGCACAAGGAGTACGGACCGCTGTCGATCCTTCTCCAGTGCGACGGCCACTCCGAGAGCAAGCTGATCCACGCGCCGCACGGCTGCAGCACGCTGCTGCTGGACAAAATGGGCGGCTTCACCCAGCAGGTCAGAAACCCGGACAGCTGGGAAGGCTGGTATTGGGGCGCCAAGCACGTTTGGGGCAAAGGCTTCATCGGCAACATGGCCCCTGCTGAAAACCTCGTCGTTGACATGACCGAGAACACCGAGCTCCTGGTCGTCCAGGGCGGCGACCTCGAGACGACTCCGTGGGGCTTCCGCGGCCAGTTCGCGAGCCGCCTCATGTTCTTCTGGCAGAAAGCCGGCATGGAGCAGGTCTACATCTGCCCGGACCTCAACTATTCGGCAGCCGTCCACGCCAACAAGTGGATCCCGGTCCTGCCGAACACCGACGCCGCGCTCCAATTGGCGATCATCTACACGTGGGTCACCGAAGGCACGTACGACAAGGAATACGTCGCGACGCACGCGGTCGGCATGGACAAGATCGAGGACTACGTGCTCGGCAAGGTCGACGGCGTCGTTAAGACTCCGAAATGGGCCGCCGGCAAGACGGGCATCCCCTCATACACCATCAAGGCCCTCGCGAGGCGCTGGGCGACCAGGGCAACGACGGTCGGCCACTACTTCGGCGGCGGCTACATCCGCGGCCCGTACGCGACGGAGCCCGCCCGCCTCGAGTGCATCCTCCTCGGCATGCAGGGCCTCGGCAAGCCGGGCCAGCACCATGCGCAGATAGCGTACATGGGCATGCCCAAGAACATCACCTGGGACCAGCTGAACTACGACATCGCGAACTCCGACACGTCAAAGGGCTTCCAGGAGTATTCCGGAACATTCGAGACGATCAAGGAAAAGGATCCCGAGCTTCATGAGCGCATCTTCAACCCGCACCGCGGCACCCCGCAGGCGTGGGGCAGGCAATTGATTCCGAAGACGCTCATCGAAGAGGCAATCAAGAAGGGCACCGACAAATATCTGGAGTTCTGGGGCACGGGCGGCCACGAAGAGGAGCCCATCGACCAGATGATCAGGTACACATATCCCGCCAAGAAGGGCGACCTGCGCTACACGTTCGGGCATGGGTTCGACAAGGCAGGCCAGCTCCAACACGACGAGCGCGACATCGACAAGACATACCACAAGATCGACTACGACGGAGTGCCGATCCACATGGTTTGGACCGACACCCCCTGCCGCCAGACCTGCTGGGGCGACGGCTTCGACATCGGCATGACGATCCGCAACCCGCAGATCGAGTTCGTGCTCGCGCAGCACCCCTGGCTCGAAAACGACTGCATCTACGCTGACATCGTCCTTCCGACCAACACGTACCTCGAAGTCGACGACGTCATGCCGTGCGTCCGCGACGGCGAGCACTTCCAGACGATGCTCAACATGAGGCAGGCCATCCCGCCGGTCGGCGATTCCAAGAGCGACTTTGAGGCGGTCGTCGAGATCGCGAAGAAGCTCGGCAAGGAAAAGGAAGTCACAATCGGCAGGACCGTCGACCAATACATCGAGGGCGTGTACAAAGGGATGAACTTCGACAAGATCACCCCTTGGGAAGAGTTCCAGGAGAAAGACTACATGGTCATCCCCGTGTCGAAAAACTGGAGATCCCTCCCCGCCGGCCTCTACGAGTTCTATAAAGACCCGGTGGCCAATCCGCTGCCGACCCCGACGGGCAAGCTGGAGTTCTGCTCCACCAACCTCCAAAAGTTCTTCCCGAACGACGAGGAGCGCCCGCCATATCCGCAATGGATCGAGAAGGGCATCACCCACGACGAGCGCCTCTCGAGCGACAGGGCGCGGACCTATCCGCTTCTCATCATCACGAACCACCCCAGATGGAGAGTCCACGCACAGGCCGACGACATTCCATGGACAAAAGAAGCGATGACCGGGAAAGTCAGGGGCTATGACGGCTACCTCTACGAGCCGTGCTGGATCAACCCGCAAGACGCCGAGGCCAGGGGCATCAAAACCGGCGACATCGTCAAGGTCTTCAACGAGCGCGGCATCGTGCTCTGCGGCGCACTCGTCATAGAGCGCATCATGCCCGGAGCCGTATCGGTCGACCACGGCGCGCGCACAGACATCATCATCCCCGGCAAGCTCGACAGGGGCGGCGCAATCAACCTCATCACACCAAAAGGGCTCACATCCAGGCATGCAGGCGGCCAAGCGACGACGTCGTTCCTCGTCGACGTCCAGCGCGTCAGCATGGAGGAGATGGACTGCTGGAGAAAAGAGTATCCGGAGCAATTCGGGCGCGAATATGACCGCGCTTCCGGCCTAAGGTCCTCCGCGTGGGTCGAAAGGGGGAGCAAGTAATGGGAAAGAAAGTATTCATCGTTGATCTCAGCCTCTGCAACGGCTGCCACAGCTGCCACATCGGCTGCAAGGACGAGCACGTGGCCAACGACTGGTCGCCTATCGCAAAGCCAATGCCGGAGATCGACCATTTTTGGTTCAAGCTGCAGGAAAAGGTTCGCGGCACGGTGCCGAAGGTCAAGGTCGCATATAGGCCGCACTTCTGCATGCACTGCGACAACGCGCCCTGCATGAAGGTCTGCCCCGTGGGCGCCAAGTACAAGCGCGACGACGGGCTCGTCATCATCGACCCCGCCAAGTGCACGGGCTGCCGCAAGTGCATCGAGATTTGCCCGTATGACGCGATCTACTTCAACAGGGACCTCAACATCGCGCAAAAATGCACCGGCTGCGCCCACCTGATCGACGCGGGCTGGAAGGAGACGCGCTGCTCGGACAACTGCCCGACGCTGTGCATCCGCATGATGGACGAAGAGGACGCGAAAGACCTCATCGCGCAGGCCGAGGTCCTGAAGCCCGAGCTCGGGACGAAGCCCCGCGTCTATTACCTCCACATGCCCAAGAAGTTCATCGCCGGCACGGTCTTCGACCCCGTCGCGGACGAAGTCCACATCGGCGCCGAATGCACCCTGACGGGCGGCGGTAAGACGTATAAGGCGACTTCCGACCATTTCGGGGACTTCTGGTTCGAGGACCTCCCGGATGCCGAGTTCAGCCTCGACATCAAGGTCGCCGGCAAGTCCAAGGCTTTCACGGGCCTAGACACCGCCGAGGCGGACATCAACCTCGGGGACATCGCGATATAATCACGCTTCCAATCACAACATGGGGTGCAGCGCTCATAACAAGCGCTGCACCCCATGTGATATTATTTCTTTTCCTTTTGTGCCTTTTTAGAATTTGTGCACCGTCTGAGATCGGTGACAAGGTGTATGTCATGGAGTTCAAGCATGAGCGGTGCCCGCAAGACGCGAGCGACGAGACGAAGCGGAAGCTTTTTGAGGCTGCCCTTAAGGACGGCATGGAGCAGATAAACACGAGGGGGTATCATAAAAAATATGCGGGAAGCGGCAAGGCCGTATACCGCGTCGCCTTTGCCTTCCTTGGCAGGGACGACATCGAGATGCGCGTCGAGCAGTGAAACGCTCCCTGGAGAGCATTACGCGACGTTGGAGGTAAAATTTACTACTGAGATTTCGGTCAGGGCCTCTCTCGCAGTGTCAACAATATTTTCAAGGCGAGAGGCTACGTCATCGGAGTAGGATGTTTCGCCACATTGCGAACATACCTGTGAAGGAACGTTTTTTACAATGACGATGCAGTTCTCTACATCAACCATAAATGTTGATAACTTGTCTTCAATTGAGCCTTTGCACATAAAGCAACTCATATCTTTATCTCCTTCCGTTGTTTAAAATTGTTTATCCATTTTTCAGGATCAGGATAATAAACCGAAATGACCCACAGTTCACTATCGCCAATACCACAGACTATGTGCAATGGAGACTTGTCTTCTTTCATACCTAATACAAGGCAGCTTGGGTGAGGATAATCATCCGGGTATTCCTCAATTATCTCCCCATTTGATAATACATGCAATATATCAGAACGGCTTATGCTGCGTTGAATTATACGTTTTAGTGCATGGTCTGTCCATCGGATAGAATTAGCTTCGATCAGCTTGCGTATATCATCAAAATCCAATAGCTTCTTCTCCTGTCGATATATTTGCCAAAAGCGATCCCATAGACAGTATCATAGCATATTCCTGTTTGGCTGTCTATAATCAGTGCGTTTTTCTTGCTATGTCAAAAATCATCAGAACGGAGCACAAAACCGTTGAAGCTTCCTGCTTTAGGTGGTATACTGAGTAAATGAAAGCAGGTGATGCGGATGATATCAGATTGCTTTGGCCCGCTCTTCGTTCAATGACATTATTTTGTCTGAAGCATCTGAGCAGTTTCATATGTCGGCAGATAAGTTCAAGGCAGCGCTTGCGCGCATCGACTACTCTTGCTTGGACTTGGTGGGGAAGCATTGGAAGCAATACAAAAAATATGTCGCTTTTGTTCACGATTTTCTTGATAGGCAGGTTGATTGGTTTGCAAAACACCTATGAAGTAGTATACAAAGACTCCGT
>WRMX01000028.1 GCA_009776905.1 Oscillospiraceae bacterium | reverse complement strand
GGGGCTGCGGGGGCCGCGGGGGCTGCGGAAGCTGTCGGGGCTGCATGGGCTGCGGGGGCTGCGGGAGTTGTGGCAAGGTCGTTGGCTGTGGCGTCGGAGCGGACGAGTTTTGTGACGCCGCCGCCTCCGAGCGCGAGCACGGTGCATAACTCCTCCATCATGCAGATATTATATACGCTCTCGTGGCCGGGAAGGCACCAGCCGGTGTTTTCAAACCCTCCGGAGGTGAATTTTTGCCGATAGAGATAATATGGCGAGTATCCGGATATACGCAAGCTGCGTGAAGCATAGTCCAGCATTGATGCGACTTCGATACCGGAAGGCCTATGCGCATCCTCGAGCATGATTCGCGAACCTTTTTTGTTGGATAGCGTGTGCACTGTGATGCTCTCGGGAGCGAGGCCGAGCAAAATATCAAGCGTGCGAGCGAAAGTATCGGACGTGTCTCCGGGAAGTCCTGCAATTACGTCCATGTTAAGCTCCATGCCGTATTTACGGACAAGCTCTACAGCGCTGATGACATCCTCGGGCGTGTGTTTGCGGCCGATTGCATTGAGAACATCCTGCGACATTGTCTGAGGGTTCACGCAGACGCGACGAGCGCCGCAAGCATGCATGATATCGAGATATTGCGCAGTAATCGTCTCAGGCCGTCCTGCCTCAATTGTGAACTCGCGCGCATCGCTCAAATCAAACGAGCTGCACAGGGCATTCATAACAGATAGAAAAGACTCCGGAGGGAGGGCGGTTGGAGTTCCGCCGCCGACATATATGGCTATTATTCGTAGTTTCAATTCCTCCACGAGCCGTGCCATGGCGGAGATTTCACCAATCAGAGCAGCCGTGAAAGGATTGACTAAATTAAACGACTTTTCGACATCATTGCTGACGAAACTGCAATATGCGCACCGTGAAGGGCAAAATGGAATGCCAACATATAGCGCGACATCAGAAGCGGCGAGAGAGCGCGAAACGATCGCGGCCGAATGCGCAGCTTCGACGCACAACCCTGCCCGTTCGGCAGAGACGTGATACTCTTTAATGAGAGTTTTGACGGCGGATGTCTCGGTTTTGCCTGACGTTAGCAGCGCGGAGGCCAGCCGCGCGGGGCGGATTCCGGTGAGCGAACCCCAGACGGGCGGAGTTGCGACAAAGCGTGAAGCTGCGTTATAAAACGATTGTTTTATAATGCGTTGAAGCAGCCTGTCGGAGGTGAGCTTGTCGGTAAGAGAAGAGATGCTCACGCGTGAAACGCCGCGCGATGTCATGGAACCATTGCTGATGATTGTGGTGGATTGCGCGTATTTTTTGCCGAAGGCCAAGCGGGACTCGGCAGAATATTCAGAAAACACGGGCAAATTGGATCGTGGCATTGGCGCGTTGAGTGTTTGATCTTCGATGGCACCGGGCGGCGCGTTTATTGCGTGATGCTCGATAGCACCGGGCGGCGCGTTTATTGCGTGATGCTCGATGGCGCCGGGCGGCGAGCAGATTGTTTGATCTTCTGCATATATGGGGCGCTCCTTGGGAAACAGCGCCAACATGATTTGTTCGACGGCATACCGTTTATCATGCCCAATCAGACACAGCCTCATCAGTCAGACTCGCCGTTTGCGAGTATTACGTAATGGTTAAAAGTGCGCTCTCGCCCCAGCGTCGATGAATCCGCGTGACCCGGATATACTTCAAAATCGCCATCGAGGTCGGAAAGGCGTTTGAGAGAAACCATCATCTGCTCCATGTCCCCACCGGCGAAATCGGTCCGCCCGCAACTGCCGCGGAATAAGGTGTCTCCGGTGAAGAGAACGGACTCGCACAAAAGCGTAACAGAACCGGGCGAATGGCCGGGGGTCTCGATAACTCTGAAAACCAAGCCGCCGACGTTGAAGGCGTCGCCTTCTTTATATTTGTGAAGGCCGACGATGTCTTTGAGCGGATACGGCGTATATTGGGCGCCGGAGTCGATGTCATTCTCGTTGATATAAGCCGGGGCGCCGGTCGCTTCCATTACAGCCTCGAGAGCCAAGGTGTGGTCAAAATGACCATGGGTCAGGAATATGGCCTCAACGGCGAGATTGTTTGACTCGATATAATCAAGAATCACATTAGATTCCGCGCCCGGGTCGATCACAGCGCATTTGAGCGTGCTCTCGTCGGTGGCGATATAGCAATTCGTTTCAAGGTGGCCAACCGGCAGTGTTTTAATCAGCATACAATTGTCAATCCTTTTACTGTTCCTTTTTATGGTCGACGACAATCTCTTTTACGATTGTCGATAAACCGGCCAGCGACTGCAAATCAGAAGGAACGACGATTTTCGTCGCCCTGCCGTCAGCGACCTTGGCTAGCGCTTCATAACTCTTAAGCAGCATCGCTTTTTCGGAAGGGTTTGAGTCGTTGATTTTCATAATGCCGGTCGCGATAGCTTCCTGCACGCGGATGATCGCCTGAGCCTCGCCGTCGGCCTCTCGGATCTTTGCTTCGCGCACGGCATCGGCCCGCAGTATCGCAGACTGCTTTTCGCCCTCGGCATTGAGGATAACGGACTCTTTCTGCCCTTCTGCAACAAGGATGGCAGAGCGCTTCTCGCCTTCCGCGCGGAGAATTGCTTCGCGGCGTTCACGCTCGGCTTTCATCTGTTTTTCCATGGCATCTTGTATCTCGCGGGGCGGGATGATGCTCTTTAGCTCGACGCGGTTGACCTTGATGCCCCAAGGATCCGTCGCCTCGTCGAGGATGACGCGCATTTTTGTGTTAATTGTGTCGCGCGACGTGAGAGTCTGGTCGAGCTCCAGGTCGCCGACAATGTTCCGCAGAGTTGTGGCTGTCAGGTTTTCAATCGCTTGCATCGGGCGCTCGACGCCATATGTGTATAACATTGGGTCCGTTATCTGGAAGTAGACGACGGTGTCGATTTGCATGGTGACGTTGTCTTTCGTGATGACCGGTTGCGGGGCGAAGTCAGCCACTTGCTCTTTGAGAGAAACCCGCTTCGACAGGCGGTCGATGAACGGGGCTTTGAAGTGCAAGCCTGTCTGCCAAGTGANGCGGTATGCGCCAAAGCGNTCAACGACGACAGCGTAGGCTTGNGGAATGATTTTTATGTTTGAGATAATGATGATGAACACGAGCACTGCTATTGCGCCNATAATGATTGTTTCTTGCATTTGTATGACCTACCCTTTCCGGACGCAACCGACATTAATGACCATGTTNGGCCATAAAAATGCAGCAATAGCGGAGGTTTCGCATGGCGGGAGCCGCTTGCGTCCATAAAACNAAATTATGCTTGAAGTCTTTTCTTTCTTTGGGCGGGCGGGAGCATCAGTCGCATTTTTCAACGATGACTTTGACTCCCTCGATTGAGCGGACGGTAACTTTTGCATCGATGGGGATGATGCTCCCATCGATTGACCGCGCAGTCCAGACTTGTCCCTGTACCTTCACTTGGCCTGTTGCGTTGCCGTTGTTGATCTCTGCGATGACGATTGCGGTTTCGTCGAGAATTCTGTCTGCATTTGTGCGCGTTTCCGGTTTTTTCATCAGGCTTTTTACGATAGGCCTTGTGAAAATGAGCAATATGACCGTGCTTACGAAAAACACGGCTATTTGCGCCCATTCGGGGGCTTTCAGCAGCGCTAGTATGAGGGCTACGAGCGATCCTGCTGCAAACCAGATGCACAGCAGCTGCACGGTGAGTGCTTCGATGACGACGAAGATGACTATGGCGCACAGCCAGATGATTGCCATTGTGCTTATTTCGTTCACCGCCTTTCTGTTTCGCNTGGTNGGTATATTATACTTGTTGCATTGGCGTTTTTCAAGTATTTGACAATAATTATCNTCTCATGTAAAATNTGGATTGTGATTATACTTGAGAGGATTGATTTGATTTATGAAAATGGTTAAAGAGGGTAAAACCAAGGATGTATATGAGTTGGAGGATGGTAATTATCTTTTAAAGTTTAAGGACGACGTCACAGGTACCGACGGCGTGTTCGACCCCGGCGCCAACACCGTCGGATTGACGATTGAAGGCATGGGCAGCGGGGGACTGCGGCTCACCGAGTTTTTCTTCAAAAAAATCAACGAGGCCGGTTTCCCAACGCACTTTGTCAGCGCCGATGTAGACAAAGCGGAAATGACGATTCGGCCCGCTGTTGTTTTCGGAGATGGATTGGAAGTCGTTTGCAGATACCGCTCTGTAGGCAGCTTTCTACGCAGATATGGCGGTTATGTGGACGAAGGCCAGCCGCTGGACGCTTTGATCGAGGTCACTCTGAAAGATGACGCGCGCGACGATCCTCTCATCACGCGCGATACTTTGGACATGCTTTGCATATTGTCCGAACAGGAATACGATGTTCTAAAATATCTTGCAAAAGAAATTTCCAAGATCATCAAAAATATTCTGGCAGCGAAAGGCATGGAGCTTTATGATATAAAGCTGGAGTTTGGGCGTGTGGACGGCGCGATCGTTTTGATCGATGAGATTTCGGGCGGAAATATGCGGGTTTATAAAGATGGGGCGATTGTCGACCCACTAGATCTCGTGAAGCTTCTGCTGGATTAAGCCGCAAGAACGCGGGGATGGATACAAGAACCATCCCCGCGCCCATATCATATTGTTTACTTCAAGGCTGTTTCGATCGCTTCGACGGCCTTTTCATATGTGCATGATTCGACCCTGGTCCCATTCACTTCGAGGATGGGGCCTTTGCCGCATACTTTCTCGCAGAAGCGCGCCTTAAACTCGGTGCTCGCTGTAAGTCCGTTGTTGCGGATATACGTCATCAGCCCGCTGTATATATCTTGCGCTCCTCTGTTGAAGCAGCTTCTGCCGAAACATATCGTCAGGCTCAACCGCGCCTCGTCAGTGGCTGCGCTCAGAACAAAATCGTCCTGGGGAATGAGGCGGCGGTTTTCATAGCTGGTATGCAGCAGTTCGTGAGCCCTGTGCTCGTCGAGAACCTCGTCATATACCTTTTGCAGGAATGGATTCTCGCTGGATTCGTGGAAAGGCAGCGAACGGTCGTTGTTGAACAGGCCTTGCGCCCGCGCTTCCGTGACATCCTTTTTGAAATGCACCGGCTGGCCGCCTCCGTTGACGCAGCCGCCTTGGCATGCCATGACCTCCACAAGGTCGAGCTCGATTTCGCCATGAATAATTTTATCGACGAGTTTTTTTGCATTGCTCAGGCCATTGACGACGGCGCATCTGAGGGTTTTGCCGCCGATTTCGACCTCGCTCATTTTCACCCCGTCGCTTCCCCTGAACTGCCTGAACTCACGAGACGCGCCGCCTTCAAGCACATTTGCGGCAAAGCGAAGGACTGCCTCGCTGACGCCGCCCGTCGACCCGAAAATGACAGCGCCGCCGGTCGCGAAGCTGAGCGGCATATCCAAAGAACCGAACTCGAGTTTATCAAATTCGATGCCGTGTTCTTTCATCATCCGAGCGAGCTCTTCCGTCGTGATGACATGGTCGACATCGGGATTGCCATCAACATGGAACTCTGTGCGAGTAGCTTCAAATTTCTTGGCGGTGCATGGCGCGACGCAGACAACGACGATTTTGTCGCGGGGAATGTTCAAATCTCTGGATAATTGGTCTTTACACAGCGCTCCGAACATATGCATGGGGCTTTTTGCCGAGGAGAGGTTGCCCAAGAGGTTTGGATAGTATTGTTCGGCAAATTTGACCCAAGCAGGGCAGCAAGATGTGAAGATAGGCAGATTTTCGCCTTTTTCATAACGTTTTAGGAATTCCTTGCCTTCCTCGACGACAGTAAAGTCCGCAGCGTAACACATATCATATACATGGTCAAATCCCATGAGCCTGAGGGCAGAAACGATTTTTCCTGTATTAAGCACCCCGGGCGGCTCCCCGAAACACTCGCCTAGAGCGACGCGCACGGCAGGCGCTATCTGCGCGACGACGATTTTCTCATCGTCATATATATCGTCCATGATGCCTGTCACATTGGTTTTAATCGTCAGAGCGCCGACAGGGCAGGCTTTGATGCATTGTCCGCAATTGACGCATTCGACCTCGCCCATGCCTTTGTTGTTACGCGTCACAACGCGGGCTTTGGCACCTCTATATGCGAAGTCCAAGGCACCGACACCGATGAGCTCGTCGCAGACGCGGACGCAGTCGCCGCATAGAATGCACTTGCCGGGGTCGCGCACGATCGACGGAGAAGAGAGATCGACGGTTTCGTCGGCGATGATCCTTTTGAAACGGATATCTCTGACCCCGAGCTGCTTAGCGATGTCTTGCAACCGGCACGCTCCGCTTTTCGGGCAGGTGGTGCATGTGTCATCGTGGCTGGCAAGCATGAGCTCGATGATCATTTTGCGCATGGCCCTGATTTGTTTCGTGTTGGTCCGTACGACCATTCCGGCCTCGGCTTCCGTGGAACACGCAGGAAGGATGCCGCGGCCTTCGACTTCGACCATGCACATGCGGCAAGCGCCATAGATGCTGATTTCCGAATGGTAGCAGAATGTCGGAAGGTCGATGCCGGCNTTGCGAATGACTTCGAGCAGGTTNCGCTCGCCCTCCAATGTCACGGGTTTTGAATCTATCGTAATAGCTTGATATGCCATATCAACCCACATCTCCTTTCACGACCGCGCCAAACTTGCACGCAGCCTCGCATGCGCCGCATTTGATGCATTTTTCTTTGTCGATGACATATGGCACGCCCTTTTCTCCGGTAATTGCCTCGACGGGGCATTTTTTCGCGCAAAGGCTGCATGATTTGCATTTATCGGGCAAAATCGCATATGTCGCAAGCGCTTCGCAATTGCCGGTGGGGCAGATTTTTCGGACGACATGCGCTTCGTATTCGTCGCGGAAATATTTGAGCGTTGATAGCACCGGGTTTGGCGCAGTTTTTCCCAGCGCGCACAACGAGCCGAGCTTAACGACGCCGGCGAGCTCTTCCAGGAGGTCAAGCGTATCAGGCGTCGCGACGCCACTGATGATATCATCGAGCAGGGCTAGCATCTGGCGAGTGCCTTCGCGGCATACGACGCATTTACCACAGCTCTCGTTTTGGGTGAATTGCATGAAGAAACGGGCAATTTGAACCATGCAAGTGTCTTGGTTCATAACGACCAAGCCGCCGGAACCGACCATTGCGCCGACAGCCGTGAGATTATCATAATCGAGCGGCATATCGAGATGCTCCTGCGTCAGGCAGCCGCCGGAAGGCCCGCCGATCTGGACGGCTTTGAAATCGACCCCGCAGCGCTTGCCGTGGTTGTCGATGACTCCACCGCCGATATCATTGACTATCTCGCGGAGGGTGGCTCCGAACGGAACCTCAATGAGGCCGGTGTTTTCGACATGGCCTGTGAGCGCGAAGGTTTTTGTGCCTTTAGCGGTTTCGGTGCCGAGCTTGGCATATTCGCCGGAGCCCATTCGCATGACAAGCGGCACTGCGGCAAGCGTTTCGACGTTGTTTATGACGGTCGGCTTGCCAAAAAGACCGCGCTGCGTCGGGAACGGAGGCTTGAGCGTAGGCATGCCGCGCTTGCCCTCAATCGATGCAATCAATGCAGTCTCTTCACCGCAAACAAAAGCGCCGGCTCCCTCCATAATAGTGATATCAAAACGTTTTCCCGAACCGAAAATATTATTGCCGAGTATCCCTGCGGAACGAGCGGCGCCGATCGCCATGTTTAAGCGTTGAACGGCCAAGGGATATTCCATGCGGACATATATATATCCTTCTGTCGCGTTGATGGCCTGCGCCGCAATAAGCATCCCTTCAAGAACGGAATGCGGGTTGCCCTCCATCAGGCATCGATCCATGAAAGCACCGGGGTCTCCCTCATCGCCGTTGCAGATGACATATTTCACATCGCTCTCGTTCACGCGGGCGAGATCCCATTTGCGCCCCGTGGAGAAGCCGCCGCCACCGCGCCCGCGCAAGCCCGCTGCGGAGATTTCATCGCAAATCTGTTTGTCGCTCATCTCCAGCACTGCTTTGCGTGCAGAGAAGTAGCCGCCATGGTGAATATATTCATCGATGCTGCCGGCGTCGATTTGCCCGCAGAGTTCAAGCAAAAGCCTGCGCTGGCGGGCGTAGAACGGGATGTTTTTTTCTTCTGCGATCGTGCCTCCGCCATCGGGCAGCGTATATAGCAGCCTCTCGACGGGCTCAGACCCAAGCAGCGTTTTTTCAACGATCTCTTCGACATCGTCAGGCTTGACCTTAACATACAAAATGCCCTGCGGAAAAACCGTCACGAGCGGCCCCATCTGGCAAAAGCCCTGGCAGCCGCTTAACGCAAATGCCAGGTCTGCGTCATCTTCTTTTTCGAGCGCGACATCGTAACTGATGCCCTTGTCTTTAACGGCTTCGATGAATCTGTCGTAGATTTTCATCGAACCATTGGCGATACAGCCCGTGCCGGCGCATATAACGACTCGGTTCTTATGCGATTGCGAAGCCTTTGAGAAGTGTTCGGCCCGCAATTCCAGCGAAATAAGTTCAGCCATCTATTCTTTCGCCCTCCTTAATGCTGTTGATGAGCTCGATTGTTTTTTCTTTCGTCATGCCGCCATGGACCTCGTCGTTGATGACTATGACGGGCGCGAGGCCGCATGCCCCGAGGCATGCAACAGTTTCGAGAGTGAATAGCATGTCGTCGGATGTTTTCTTTTTTTCATTCAGCCCCAGCTCGTTTTCAAGCGTTTTTATTATGTCGCCGGATTTGCGGACATGGCATGCCGTGCCGTCGCAAACTCTGATGACATATTTGCCTTTGGGCTCGAGCGTGAAGTGCGAATAGAACGTGGCGACGCCGAATACTGTCCCCGGGGTGACTCCGAGCGCTGTGGACACATAGTTCATGACGTCTTCGGGCAGATATGAGTATGCTGACTGGATTTCTTGCAGGATTGTAATGAGCCTGTGCGGGTCGCGGGAGTATTTTTCCAGCACGGCGCATACTGTTTCAAACTTTGTGCTTATTTCGTGGGTTTGCTGCATTTTTTCGTCCATTCCTTTCTGTGCGTTCTGACACATAATGCCCATTTTGTGTTGCTGTATGGGCATTATGTGTCGGGTTTTGCGGTGGTTTGACTTTTTGTTGGTCGGAGTGGGGAGACTCGAACTCCCGGCATCCAGCTCCCAAAGCTGGCGCGCTACCAACTGCGCTACACCCCGACGTCGTCGCGGACTTCGCTAAGTCTCGCCTCCGCGCAAGCGCGAAGGCTCGCTCGCTTCGTCGCTCCTCCTCTCCCCAAAAAGCCTGCGGCTTTTCGGGGGCCCCATTATGCGGACTTCGCTAAGTCTCGCCTCCGCGCAAGCGCGAAGGCTCGCTCGCTTCGTCGCTCCTCCTCTCCAACGCGAACCCGCTTCGCTGGGCTTCGCGTTGGTAGGATACGCGACGCTTGCCGCATCATTATACATTACCTTAGCTTGTTATACAATAGTCTAAACGAGTGTTACATGGCGTTGTCGCGGGAGGAGACTTTTATCAATGATTTGTAATACGCGCGATCGATCTGCGCCAGAGCGCCGGACCGAATCCGGAACAGCCAGTTGCCTTCGGACGTCCCCGGCGTGTTCGTCCGCGTATCCGCCCCATAACCGAGCAAATCTTGAATCGGCACGACCGCGAGCGACGCGCCGCTTGTGAACAACGCGCGGATCCACGCCTTCAAGACCGCGCTGCCGGGCCCCCCGACCGACCAATCGCCATCAAAACCGATATAGAATAAAGCGCGTTCGCGATCCGATGGCGACAGCTCATACAGCCAAGCAAGCATTGTCGTATTATCGTGCGTGCCGGTATATGCAACGCAATTCTCGGTGATATTATGCGGCAAATGCTTGTCGTCGCCCATGAAACCGAATTGCAGCACGCGCATGCCGCGCAGCCCGGACTCATCAAGCAACTTTTCCACATCGCCGTGCATGTCGCCCAAATCCTCCGCAATCAGCGGTAAATCGTCGTTGCCCAGCGCGGTTTCCAACGCATTGAACAACTCGATACCGGGGCCGCGGACCCAACTGCCGCTCCGCGCATCGGGAGCGTCCGAAGGTATGCTCCAATAGCTATCGAACCCGCGGAAATGGTCGAGCCTGACATAATCATAGCGTTCGAGCGCCGCAGCGACCCTGGTGGCCCACCATTTATACCCATTCTTTTTCATCAATTTCCAATTATAGACCGGGTTGCCCCAATGCTGCCCCAATGGGCTGAAATAATCCGGGGGAGCGCCGCCGACTGCGGGAAAGCAGCCATCAGGGTCCGCATTAAAGAGGGTGCGCCGGCTCCATACTTCAACGCTGTCTTCCGAAACGTAAAAGGGCATATCTCCGATTATAGAGATACCGTTGCCGGTGGCATAGTCTTTTAACTTTTGCCATTGTTCGTGGAACAACCATTGGACGAAGCTATAAAACAGAATCTCGTTACTGAGAAATGTTTTGGCGACCTTCAATGAATCGGAATTATATGAACGCAGGCCTTCGTCAGGCCATTCATACCACGGCTTTCCGTCGAATTGGTCTTTAAGCGCCATATATAGCGAATATGTGTCGAGCCAGGCGGGCTTGGGGTGGGTTTTGACGAGCGATCGGCCGTCGAAGCGCTCAAATGCCTTGCGCAGCAAAGCCATTTGTTTATCTTTGACGAGATCATAATCGACGAAGCTATCGGTCATGCCGGCCGCGCGCTCTTCGAGGTCCTCTGTGGTGATAAGACCCATTTCCAAGAGCATGCGAGGGTCTATGAGCATCGGTTCTCCGGCGAATGCCGAGACGCACTTATATGGCGAACAGCACAGGCCCGTGCTCTCGACGGGCAAGACTTGCCAGGCGTGGAAGCCGGTTTCGCTCAGGAAATCGATGAATTCGTTGGCTTCGGCGCCGAGGACGCCAATGCCAAACGGGCCGTGGAGCGTGGTGATTGGCATCAATACGCCGGCTGATCTGGGGTATGTGTTGATTGTTTGTTCGCTCACAGAGGGCCTCCTTGGATTTAGGGATAGGTGGCGGCAGGTTGCCGCCGCTACAGGTGCGGAGGAGGATAAGTGGCGGCAGGTTGCCGCCGCTACGGGTGCGGAGGAGGATAGGTGGCGGCAGGTTGCCGCCGCTACAGGTGCGGAGGAGGATAGGTGGCGGCAGGTTGCCGCCGCTATGGGCGCGGAGGAGGATAGGTGGCGGCAGAATGCCGCCGCTACGGGCGCGGAATCGTTAAATGTGCCAGATCTCGGCGGCATAGCGCTTGATCGTCTCGTCGCTGGCGAAAATCCCGGAATGAGCGATGTTCATCGCGGACATCCTCGCCCATTTATCCGCGTCCGCATATAAATCGTTTGCCTTCGCCTGCGCTTCTATATATGCGTCAAAATCCTTCATGACGAAAAACTCATCGTTGTTCGCAGTGAGCGAATCATAGATAAATTGAAATTGCGCGTGCCCCGCAAGGTGCGGAGTCGAATTGATGACATCATATATGATGCGCCGCAAGGCCTCGTGGTTGCTGAGAAACTCACGACTGTTGTAGCTTTGGTTGCGGCGCAGCTCCAGCACATCCGGGACAGTCAAGCCAAATGGGATGTAGTTGCCCTCGCCGACGGCGCCAAATATCTCAATATTCGCCCCATCGTGAGTTCCGATGGTGACAGCACCGTTCATCATAAACTTCATGTTTCCGGTGCCGGACGCTTCCATGCTTGCCGTCGATATCTGCTCGCTCAAATCAGAGGCGGGGAAAATGTTTTCAGCCAGCGAAACCCTGTAGTTTTCGAGAAATACAACCTTGATCCTGTCCTTCATGCGGGGGTCATTATTCACGCCATCGGCGACGACGGAGAATAATTTGATTATTTCCTTGGCGAAATGATAGCTTGGCGCGGCCTTCCCCGCAGCGATGAACGTTCTTGGAACGATGTTGAGATTCGGATCATCGAGCAGTTTGTAATATAAATCAATTATGTAGAGAAGCAGCAGCAATTGGCGTTTATATGCATGGATCCGCTTGACCTGCACATCGAATATCGAATCGGGATTGACCTTCACGCCATTGCTATCGTAGATTATCTTCGCGAGCCTGAGCTTGTTCTCGCGCTTGATGGATTGCAAATTGCCGAGAAACGCGCTGTCGCGCACGGCGCCGGAATCGTCGAGCATCGAGAGTTTGAGCGGCTCTTTGATCCAATCGTCGCCAATCGTATCGGATATCAGCTTCGTCAGGCTTCTATTTGCAGACCTGAGCCATCTCCTGTGCGTGATGCCGTTCGTCTTATTGCTGAAACGCTCCGGATATACTTCGTAAAAACCGCTGAACAGCTCATGCTTCAACAGCTCGCTGTGGACATTCGCAACGCCGTTGACCGCGTGGCTGCCGACGATCGCGAGATATGCCATGGAAATTTCATTGTTCGAGATGATGGACATTCGCGACACCTTTTCCTGCCCGTCCTTCATCTTGCTGTAGAGCATGTTGGTGAAACGCGCATTTATCTCTCGCACGATCATAAATATTCTTGGGAGGAGTTCCGAGAAGGAATCGACCGGCCATTTTTCAAGAGCTTCCGGTAATATAGTGTGGTTTGTATACGAAACGGTCTGAACAGTGATGTCCCAAGCCTCATCCCAGCCGAGGCCTTCTTCGTCCATCAGGATGCGCATTAGCTCTGGAATCGCAAGGGCAGGGTGCGTGTCGTTGATATGGATTGCCACATAATCGGGCAGCTTCCTGATATCGCCATAATAGCGCTTATAATGCGAGACGATGCTCTGGACGCCCGCGGACACGAAGAAATATTGCTGCTTGAGCCGAAGCATGCGGTTTTGATAGTTGGAATCGTCCGGATACAAAACCTCCGAAATCGCCTCCGCAGAATATTTGCGCGAAATTGCGTTCAAATAGTCGCCGCTGGAAAATGAGCCGTAATCGATCTGCTGCGTGGATTCGGCGCTCCATAGGCGCAGCGTATTGACAGTCTCGCTGTCGCCGCCCGGGATGGGCACGTCATATGGCATCGCGACCACGGACTCATAGTTTTCGTGGTAGAACCAACGCCTGCCTTCCTTGACTTCCTCGGTGATGTCGCCGTAGAATTTTACGAGCCTCGCTTTATTGGGCTTTTTAACTTCCCATACGACATCGTTTCGCAGCCAGTTGTCCGGGACCTCGACCTGATATCCATCGATGATCTTCTGCTCAAACAGTCCGTATTTATACCTGATGCTGCAGCCATTGCCCGGCAAACCGAGATATGCGAGCGAGTCCATGAAGCACGCCGCGAGCCTGCCGAGGCCGCCATTGCCGAGCCCGGGGTCCAGCTCGACGTTGTATACCTCCTGCGGGTCAAAACCGAGTTCCGTCAATGTTTTGTCGCAAACATCCCGCAGACCGAGCGCCGCCATGTTGCTCTCCAGCATCCTGCCCAGCAGAAACTCGAGCGAGAAGTAGTACATCTGCTTCTTTTTGCCTTTTTTGAACGTGTTTGCGGCTGTTTGCACCCACCTCTTCATGATTTGATCCTTGACGAGGTTGGCGAGCGAGATATAGCAATCTTCCGGAGTCGCGTCTTCGACGTTCACGCATCGGATAGATTCCAGTTTGTCAATGAAAAGAGTGGAGAATACGCCGTTTTCCAATAAATCCATCTGCAATAAATCCCCCTATAAGCTATTGGAACTGCCATCGGAGCCGTGCAAGCCAATGCCCGGACAGTTCATTATATGTAAATCCCGGGCGACCCTGCCCTGACGATGAGAGCATCTGCGGGCATGTCGTTGAGGATGTCGTAAGTGAATCCGTCGATGCTCAATGTTCTGTCGGTGTCCGTATTGTTCACCGCGATGAGGACGCGGTTGGCGCCATTGTCGCGAATGAAAGCGAACAAGCCCGCACGCGCTTCCACGAGATAATACTTACCATCCGTGAAACAGCTATAACGTTTCCTTATACTGCTGAGCCGTTTATACCATTCGACCAGGCCAATGTCTTCGCCGCCCCAAGGATAGCACCGTCTGTTGAACGGGTCGGCGCAGCCTTCCATCCCCGCTTCGTCGCCATAATATACGCAGGGAACTCCAGGCAATGTGAATTGCAGCGTCGCCGCGAGAATGAGCCTGCGCCGCGCTTTCGCGCGTTCATCTTCGCTGAGCCTGAAATGCTCCATCTCATATTTTGAATGCGGCATCTCCGTATCGCTCAGCGTAGTGAGAATGCGGGCCGTGTCGTGCGTCCCCAGAATGTTCATCAGCGTCTGGCGCGCATGCTTCGGATAATTTCTATATAAAGTGTCCATCGTCGCGGCCAGCTGCTCCGCCTTGCTGTATTTCAAAAATGAGATGAGGGCCTCTTTCAACGGATAGTTCGTGACGCTGTCGAGCTGTCCACCCAGGAAATAACGCCGTCTCACATCATATGAAATTTTGTTCGATGCATCTTCCCATACCTCGCCGATGATGAGGGCATCGCTGTTTTCGCGCTTGATCGCTTCGCACAGAGGATATAAAAACGTGTCGGGCAGCTCATCGACAACGTCGAGCCGCCATCCCGCGACGCCCGCCTTGGTCCAGTAAGCGATGACCCCGTCTTTCCCGCAGATGAAATCTTTATAACCCATATTGCTCTTATTGAGCGCGGGGAGGAGCTTGATGCCCCACCAAGCGTCATATGTGCCGTCGTCACGGAACGTAAACCAGTCGTGATATGGAGACTGCGGGTTTTGAAATGCGCCGACGGAATCGTAATTGCCATATATGTTGAAATATCTGCTGTCGATCCCGACATGATTGAAAACGCCGTCGAGGATGACCTTCATGCCGTGAACGCCCGCTTCTTTGCACAAGAGCCTGAACGCTTCGTCGCCGCCGAACGCGGGGTCTATCTGCATGAAGTCGCCCGTGTCATATTTATGATTTGATGCCGCGCTGAACACCGGGCTCAAATATAGGCAGGTGACGCCAAGGTCTTCAAGATAGGGCAGTTTTTCGATTATACCATATAAATCGCCGCCGAAAAAGTCATTATTGCGGACAATGCCCTCTTCATCGGGGGCGTATTGAGGGCAGCCGCCCCAGTCGGATCGAAAAACCGCGCCCGGCCGCAGCCTTAGCTCGCCTCCGCGGCAGAACCTATCGACAAAGATGTGGTAGATGAAGCCGCCTTTGATCCACTCCGGATCGCTTTCCAACGGGGCGCTCGTCGTAATCTGGAACGCGCTCCCTTGTTGCTCCGGGACCGCTACGACAGAACCGTCGACAGCATCGACGAGGAAGCTGTACCAATACAACCCGGGCTCGTCTATCGTAAGCTTGCTCCTATAGACATCGTAGCCACCGCTCACGCGATCGAAGAGCATGGGAGTTTCGACAGCTTCGCGCCCGTCGAGGGAGAAGCGGAGCCTCGCGCCGGTTGCGGCTCCCCGCAGCAGCTTTATGCTCAAGTCCAGGCTGCCGGGAGTTTCAAACGCTCCTCCGGGATCTCTGAAGAGCTCATCGTTTTCATCAAAAATATACAAATTACTCATTTATTTTCACATAAAGCCTTATATACATCCGCATATGCCTTTGCGGAGAGATCCCACCCGAAATCACGCCGCATCGCCTCTATCATCAGATTTTTCCAATCTCCCTCGCGATTTGCATAGAGATCGAGCGCGTATGTCACGGTGTCGAGGAGCGCCCCGGAGGAATAGTCGTCAAATATGAAGCCATTGCCGTTGCCCATGCGGCAGTCGGAAATCGTATCCGCCAGCCCGCCCGTTTTGCGGACTATGGGAATCGTGCCATATCTGCACGCGATCATTTGCGCCAAACCGCAAGGCTCGCTGCGCGAAGGCATCAGCATGACATCGGCGCCAGCGTAGATTTTGTTTGCGATTTCCGGGTTATATGCGATGCTCACGCCGATCTTGTCGGTATAACGCAGCGCCATTTCTTCGAAAAAGAGCTCGAAATCATGGTCGCCCGTGCCCAGGAGCAGAAATTGTATGTCCAGCTTCATTAATTCGCTGAGCATATACGTTATCAGGTCGATCCCCTTGTGCGATACAAGCCGCGAGACGACGCAGATCAGCATCTTGCGGGGGGATACAGGCAGGCCGAACAGCTCTTGAAGCTTCGCTTTATTGAAAACCTTGTCTTCGATGGTGTCCTCGGAATAATTCTTTTCGAGGAGCTGGTCGGTGCGCGGATCGTATGATTTTGTGTCGATGCCGTTGATGATGCCGCTGAGTTTATATGCGTTCTCCGCGATTATGGCGTCGAGTCCATATCCGCCTCCGGACTGCAGCTCTCTGGCATATGTCGGGCTGACCGTCGTGAGCTTGTCGGCGCAGACAATCGCACCTTTCAGCAGGTTTATGCATGAATCATATTCAACTAGACCCATTTCAGTAGGCCATAAATCAAATACATCCGTCAGAATTTCGCTTGCATACTTCCCCTGATATTCCATGTTGTGGATTGTGAAGACGGTCCTGATGCCGCCAAACTCTTGCGCAAACCGCGTTTTTATGTATATCGGCACGAGCGCGGTCTGCCAGTCATGCGCGTGAATGACGTCAGGGGTGAATCCGGAAAGCTGCATGACCGTAAACACGGCTTTCGAGAAAAACGCGAAGCGCTCGCCATCGTCGTAATACCCATAGGCGGCTTCCCGCCCGAAGTAATGGCGGTTATCGACGAAATAATATGTAACATTGTTTTGTTCGAGCTCATATACCCCGCAATACAGTTCGCGCCATGCTAGTTTCACGACCGCCTCTCCGACAAAGCGTATCGACGGCTCATATTTCTCGCGGAATTGCGCATATAGGGGAGCCACGACGCGTACATCCAGCTCCGGGCTGTTTTCAGCCAGAGCCGTCGCAAGCGCGCCCGCCACCTGACCCATCCCCCCGGTGGCAATAAACGGGACTACCTCGGAAACCACGCTGAGTATCTTTAGCTTGTTTTTGCTCTTGCTCATTATTTAGTCGCCTCCCTAAAATGATAATAGGCTGATAACCGATCATGTCTTGCTGTGCCAACGCCAATGACGAAAAGCATCATATAACCCTTGCGCGCTCTATATACACCGGGTATGTGTTGCTGCCGATCATGCTGCGGTGCTCGGAAACGGAAACGCTGCGGTCGGCAATGATGTAATCGAGCATCGCGCCACGCTCGACGACCGTATCGTCCTGCAAAATGCAGTTTTTCACGATGGCGCCCGGCTTGATCCTGACGTTCCTGCAAATAATGCTGTCGATGACAGTGCCGTCGATTTGGCATCCGTCGGCGATGATGGAGTTTCGGATATCGGCATCCTTGCCGTACTTTGTAGGCAGCGTGTCCCTGCGGTTCGTAAAAATGTGCCTGCCTTCAACATCAAATAAAGCGTTGCGCTTTTCTGCGTCGAGCATCTCCATATTATATTGGAAAAAAGTCTCGACAGAGCTGATGTGCGCAGTGTAGCCGCAAAATTCAAATCCCATCACATTCATTCTCTCGAGCGCATCAGCAAGGAGAATGCGCGAAAACCTCAGCATGCCGCAGTTTTTTTCATTGGCCGTGAGCTGGATGAAAAAGCCTTTGCGCATGACATACGCGCCCAATGAAACGTTCAGCTTTTCATTGGTGTATGGAGCGCGGTTGATGCCATATATGCGCCCGTCATCGGCAATATCAAGAATGACGGCGTTCTCGCGCTCGCCGGGAGATATGGCTCTTTTTGTATATATCGCCGTGATGTCCGCTTCGTTCTTTCTATGGGCTTCGATGGCCGTGCGGTAGTCCATATTATATACAACGCTGCTGTCGGCGAGGACGATGTATTCGTCTTTTGCCTCCATGATGAATTGGGCTGCCCGTTGGAGGGGGCCGTCGAGCTCGCTGTTGACGCTTTGGCGTTCGTCGGCGAGATATGGCGGGAAGAACGTGACGCCGCCGGATTTTCTTGCGAGGTCCCATTCTTTGCCCATGCCGATGTGGCCTATCAACGATTGGTAGTGGCTGTTGAGGACCATGCCTATCGTGAAAATTTTGGAATTTACCATGTTTGAAAGCATGAAGTCAACAAGGCGATACCTTCCCGCGAAACGTGCGGCAGATAAGGTTCGGAGTTTGCTGCCGTCGCCGGCCCGGTCGGGGTGTGGGTCGGAAAGACAAAGTCCTGTATACATTGTGGTGGAACCTCCTGTTAATCATTCATTGGGTTCGTTGCCGATGATGCTGCCTCTGGCATATACGGACAGTTTGCCGCCGCTCCCATATTCCGAACCGACGACAGACCCCTCGCACACGACGGAATTTTCATCGAGGATCGTATAATTGACGACAGCGCCTTTGCATATTCGCGTGTTCTCCATTATGATGCTGTCCTTGACGATGGCGCCCTCTTCAACGATGACATCGACGGACAAAATGCTGTTTTGGACAGTCCCGTAAATTTCGCATCCCTCGGTGATCAACGTGTTGGAAATCCTGCCCGTGGGCGCGATAAAATGCGGCGGCCTGCCGGCGGTTTTTGAAAGGATGCCCCAGCCTTCGAGCCCCAGGTGCATGTCGTCGAGCAAGTCCATATTTGCCAGCCAAAGACTTTCCTCCGTCCCGACATCCTTCCAATATCCGTCAAACCGGTATGCGAACATTCTCATTCCGTCGCGCAGCATGCTTGGAATGATGTCCTTGCCGAAATCGTGCGACGATTCCGGGTCTTTCTCATCTTCGTATAGATATTCACTCAAACTTTTCCAATTGAAAATGTATATGCCCATCGACGCGAGATTTCCTTTTGGCTCGGCGGGTTTCTCCTCGAAAGTTGTAATTCTGTCGTCAGAATCCGTGTTCATAATGCCGAACCTGCCGGCATCCTTCAAGGGCACCTCGATCACGGCAATCGTGCAGTCCGCGCCGACGCTCTTGTGATAATCCAGCATTGCGGAATAATCCATCTTATACACATGGTCGCCGGCGAGCACAAGCAGATATTCAGGGTCGTACGACATGATGAAATCCTGGTTTTGATAAACCGCGTTGGCCGTCCCGCTATACCAGGCCGTGCTGCCCGGCTTGCTATGCGGAGGCAGAATCGAAACGCCGCCATTGAGCGTGTCGAGGTCCCAATGCTGCCCTTTGCCGATGTAATCATGCAGCAGCAGAGGCTGGTATTGCGTCATAACGCCGACCGTGTCTATGCCCGAGCGCACGCAATTTGTGAGCGGGAAGTCGATGATCCTGTATTTTCCTCCAAATGTGACTGCCGGTTTTGCTATCTGCTCGGTGAGCGATTTCAGCCGGGAGCCCCGCCCTCCGGCGAGCAGCATCGCGATGCATTCTTTTCGTTCTGTTGGCATGTATGCACCTCCATTATTACTACTTGTCGTTGTCGTTGTGCCTGTCGTTGTCGTTGTGCCTGATGCACACCATCGCAAGAGGCGGCGCAGTCAGGCTGACCCTTTGGTCGAAACCATGCAAAGGCATATCCATCGTCTCTATCGCGACATTAATATTGCCCCAGCCGCCATATTCCGAGAGATCGGAATTGAAAACCTCGACATAAGTGCCGCTCTCGGGAACGCCAATATGGTAATTATATCGTGTAACCGGGGCAAAGTTGATAAGCACGATGAAATTGTTCCCTTTTTTATCCGTGCGGATAAACGATATCATGTTCAGGTTGCGGTCGCTTTCGCAAATCCACTTGAACCCCTCCCACGAATAATCGATTTCCCACAGCGCGGGCGTCGCGAGGTAGAAACCTCCAAGCTCGCGAACATACCTTTTGAGGTTGCTGTGCATCGGAAAGTCCAGGAGCAGCCAATCGAGGCCGGAATCTGTGTCCCATTCGCGGAATTGGCCAAATTCCGCCCCCATAAATGTGAGCTTTTTTCCGGGATGCGTCATCATGTAGCTGAGAAAGACTCTGAGCCCCGCGAACTTCATCTCGTACTCACCGGGCATCTTGTTCAGAAGCGACCTTTTGCCGTGGACGACCTCGTCGTGCGACAGGGGGAGGATGAAGTTTTCGCTGAACGCATAGAAAAACGAGAATGTGATCTTTTCGTGGATTTCTTTCCTGTAAATGGGGTCCGAGCCGACATATTCAAGCATGTCGTTCATCCAGCCCATGTTCCATTTGAAGTTGAATCCCAACCCGCCGTCATGGATGGGTTTTGACACGAGCGGCCATGCCGTCGATTCCTCCGCGATCATTATAGCTTTTGGGAAATGCTCAAACACAGCCGCGTTGAGCTTTTTTAAGAATGCGATCGCATCCAGGTTCTCGTTGCCGCCATGGGTATTCGGCGTCCATTGGCCGGGACCCCTGCCATAATCGAGGTATAGCATGGAGCTGACAGCGTCGACTCGCAGCCCGTCGGCGTGATATTTTTCAAACCAGTAGATCGCGTTTGATATGAGGAAGGATTGGACCTCCGTGCGGCCGTAATCGAAGCAGCGGGTACCCCACTCGAGATGTTCGATGCGGTCGAAACCGTGCGCTTCATATAAAAAGCCACCGTCGTATTCGATGAGCCCATGCCCGTCCTTCGGGAAATGGGAGGGCACCCAGTCCAGCAACACGCCGATTCCCGCCTGATGGAACATGTCGACGAACCGCATGAAATCGTGGGGCGTTCCGTAACGCGATGTCGGTGCGTAATAGCCGCAGATTTGGTATCCCCATGAGCCGCCGAACGGATGCTCCATGACGGGCATCAGCTCAATATGGGTGTAGTTCATGTCTTTAATATACGGGATGAGGCGTTCTGCCATCTCGATATATGACAAAGCGGAACCGTCTTCGGCGCGCATCCAAGAGCCCAAATGAACCTCATATATGTTCATAGGACTATCATAGGGGGAAGCAGCGTTTATGGCCTTGACCCATGCCGAGTCTCCCCATTTATAGCCATCCAGATCATAAATCATCGAAGCGGTGTTCTGTTCCGTCTCGGAATAGAACGCATATGGGTCCGCTTTCAATATCGTTCTGCCGGCATGCGTCTTAATGGCATACTTATACCGCTGGCCTTGCTCCGTGTTGCTTATGGCAATCTCCCAAAGCCCGCCATCCGAGGTTTTTTGCATTGGGTTTGAGTTTTCGTCCCAATTGTTGAAATCGCCGACAAGGCTGACCGATTTCGCTCCGGGCGCCCATGTGCGGAAGAGCGTGCTGCCTGCCGTTTTGCTATGATGGCAGCCAAGCAGCTCGAAAGCGTGGTAGTTTGTGCCTTGATGGAACAAATAGATTGGGAGCTCGTCGGGGCTTTGGCGAACGTCGGCGTGCGAGAGGTCATCGGGGCTTTGGCGAACGTCGGCGTGCGGGAGCTCGTTGGTGCTTTGGCGAACGTCGGCGTGCGGGGTGCTGTCTGCGTTTGGATTAACTGACATAAATATACCTGACCTTGTATTGAACGTATATGGAGGGCGGAATCCTTGCGTTTCTAACGTGGGGGGTCTACCTCAAGCTCCTTGACGCCGCGCGCTTCGGTTTGATTCGTTTCACGGCAGAGCTAGTGGCGATATCCATTTTCATAAGTGTGAAAAGGATTATATTCCTGTTGATATGCACATTATACACCGTAATGTAGAAAGTAACAGCATTATTACACATATTTTTCATATATTTTCAAAATTCACATTTTTCGTTGAAATGGCAAGGCTTTTGTGATATGGTTTATATCGTAGATATTGTGAGCGGGGATAGGGACATTGGAAATGCCCTGCGAACGGAATTTTATATGAGGAGTGATAAAAATGGCAGAGAAACATTTTATTGAAGTGCTGAGGGAAGAGGCGCCGGCTGTCAGCGAAGCGTTTTTCAACCTCGCAGGGACGATCGAAAAGGACGGTGGCTTGGATGCCAAGACGTTCCAATTGATCTATCTGGCGATCAAGGCGACCGTCGGAGAAGTCGGCGCGGTTTCAGCTCATGCCGGCATGGCAAAGAAGGCCGGCGCCACGCGCGCGGAAGTGCTGGGCGCGGTATTGGTGTCGCTGATGACGAACGGAGTCCACGGCGTCTCGGCGTGCCTCCCGGCCGTCCTCGACGCATACGACAACGCATAGTGGGGCTGCAATCATAGCGCAGCCAATAGGTTAAGGATTGGAACGTGGGGGCGATTGATAATCGCCCCTACGAGCAATGCACCGGAAAGCGGTCGAGGGAAGCCTCGCCCATACGGATGGGCGATTGGTAATCGCCCCTACAATGCCATATTATAAATTTTTCATTTACGTATTGTCGGCGAGCTGCAAATGTGGTAAACTCTTCTGAAAGGCTACCCCCATACACAGGAGGTGACATTGTGGCAGACGCGTACTTGATACTCGAAAACGGAACTGTATTCAAAGGGCAGCCGTTTGGCTTTGAAAACGAAGCCATCGGTGAGCTCGTTTTTTCAACCGGAATGACAGGATATATGGAAACATTGACCGACCCCCGGCATCACGGACACATCGTGATACAAACATTCCCACTCATCGGCAATTATGGCGTGATCCCCGATGAAATGAGAAGCCCGGAAACCCACCTCAAAGCCTATATATGCAGCGAATGGTGCCAAGAGCCTTCCAACTTCAGGAACGAGGGCAATCTTGGCGCTTTTATGCGCGAGAACAAAGTCCCGGGAATATCCGGCATCGACACCCGCGCTCTCACCCGCATCATTCGAGACAATGGGACGATGAACGCGATGGTTTCGCGTTCGCCCGATAATGGCGCTGCGATCCTCGCAGCCATTTCCTCCCACAAGATTGAAAACGCCGTCGCCGCATGCACCGAAAAGTCCCACGGTGTCGGGAGCAGCAGGGGAGTCCGCGATGCGGCGCCTTACGGCGATTTCCGCAATGTAAATAATTTCCACGTAGCGGTTTGGGATTTTGGCGATGCGGACGTGATCGCGCGCGACCTCGGAAATCTCGGATGCGCACCGTTTATATTCAGGCATGATTCCAATGCTCAGGATTTTTCGTCGAGAATGCCCGATGGGGTCATCTTATCGGACGGCCCGGACGCGGAGGTATGCAACGCCGCATACAGCGCAGCCGGCGGCCTCGGCGAGATAACCGCAAACGGCGCAGCCGGCAGTCTCGGCGGTATAACCGCAAACGGCGCAGCCGGCAGTCTCGGCGGGATAATCCGCGAGATCGAAAAGCTGTGCAACCTGGACATTCCCATCCTCGGCATTGGGCTCGGCCACCAATTGCTGGCGCTTGCGCGCGGCGCAAAGATGCAAAAGCTCGCGTTCGGGCATCGCGGGGCAAACCAGCCCGTCAGGGAAACGGCAACCGGGCGTTTGTCCATCACAAAGCAAAACCACGGGTGTGCCGTTCTTTTAGACGCTCTCCCGCAAAATGCCGCTGCGAGTTATGTTAACCTGAACGACGGAACTTGCGAGGGGATTGAGTATTTCGATATTCCCGCTATTTCCGTCCAATTCGATCCGACGGACGACATTTATGACAGATTCACAAGGTTGATGAAGGAGAAAAGCTGATGCCGCTGGATAAGAGCATTAAGAAAATTATGGTCATTGGTTCCGGCCCGATCATCATCGGACAGGCGGCCGAATTCGATTA
>WRMX01000027.1 GCA_009776905.1 Oscillospiraceae bacterium | reverse complement strand
TGTGCTCAAATGAGGCATCCTTGCCTCAGTTTCGCACCGCTCCGCTTCCTTGCTGCGCTAAATGAAGCAAAAATAAACGTCCACCTCACCGGGCGTGAATTATAACAAAACATCATGCTTTACAAACCAAGTAATTCACGCTATAATCAGACAACGATTCGCCACTCCATAAGAAGCGGCCAAGGAGCATGTGGCAAGAGTCCAAAACGCTCCGATTCTGAAACCGGTGTTACATACACGATGCATCTATGAAACACCTGCGAGCAAAGCGCCCGCAACGGTATGCCAGTATGAACGAAGAAGAACTATTTCTGCACCAGCATGTCCAAACAACCGGCGATCCCAAGAAAATCCGCAGGAAAAAAATCAGGAGGCGCATCTTGACCATCCTGTTTGTCCTGCTGAACGTCGGAATCATCATTGTCACGGCGTATATAGATTTCTCGAAAGAAGGCCGTCCCTCGGCTCCGCTCGGTGTCAATCTCCGCTACTTATTCGCCGCTGCCGGATGCTTTCTCGTCGCTCTTGCCGCTGAGAGTTCGAAATTCTACATAATGATACGGGACCTCAACGGCAGCGTCTCTTTCAGGACTGCGTTCGAGGTCGCTGCGCTCGGCAAGTATTACGACAACATCACCCCGACGGGCGCGGGCGGTCAGCCCTTCCAGGTGTATTATCTCAAAAAGAAGAAAATATCGACGGGGGTGAGCGCGGCCATCCCCCTGACAGGGTTCTTCACGCTGCATATGTCATTTGTCATACTGGCAATCATAGTATTCCTGTTTGGCACTCCATACCTCAATAACGTGGCGGATTATACGCTCGCTATCAAAATATCCGGATACATCGGAATCCTCGTATACGCCTCTATCCCTCTCCTGATAATCCTCTTCGCTGTGTTTCCGAAAGCGGCAGGCGGCATCGTTCGTTTCGCAGTATTCCTGCTGTCGAAACTGAAAATCGTCAAGAACTCGGAAGATACGCTGGCAAAAGCGCTTGGCACATTCACAGAATACAGGGACAGCGTCGTCGCAATATATAGAAAGAGAAAAATATTCGTTTTGGTCGTCGGGTTCGGTCTTGCTTATCAAATCCTCATGTGCTCCCTGCCATATTTCGTGCTCAGAGCATTCGGGAGTCCTCTCAGCTACTTCAGCGTTTTCTCAATGATGGTGTTAATATACTGCGCCATCACATATATACCGACTCCGGGCAATTCCGGGGTCGCGGAGGCTTCGTTTTATGCGCTGCTCGCAACGCTCAACCAGGGATACCTCTTCTGGGCGATGATGATTTGGCGGTTTTTCTCCTATTATGCCTTTCTTGGGATCGGCGGCGGCATATTCCTGTATAGCGCCATCGAAAAAAGAAGGCCCGCCAAGCAATAGCAATCCTCACAACGCAAACACCGGCGACGGGCCTAATAAAGATACGCGCATTATGGATGTGAAAAGCATGGATAACCCAATCAATGTCTGTCTATTGAACGACTCGTTCCCTCCTGTCATAGACGGCGTGGCGAACGTCGTGCTGAATTATGCCAAAATCATCCATGGCAACCATGGCAACGCAGTTGTCGTCATTCCAAGGTATCCCGGCGAATTATATGAATACCCTTTCCCAATCGTCCATTATCCCAGCATCAAAACGCCGAAAACAGCGGGATACCGGACGGGCTTGCCCATGCCCGGCATCATTAAAGAAATAAAAAACTACCCCATCGACATCATACACTGCCACTGTCCGTTCGTCTCATCCGTTATATCGAAATCGCTCCGGCATGCCACCGGAGCGCCTATAATTATGACATACCACACGAAATTCGACATTGACCTCGCCAACAACTTTGATTCGACATTTATGCAGTCTGTTGTAAAAAAAATCATCGTTTCCAACATTGAAGCTTGCGACGAGGTCTGGGCCGTCAGCCGGAGCGCGGGCGAGAACCTCATCAGTCTTGGATACAAGGGCGGATATCGTGTCATGGACAACGGCGTCGATTTCGCAAAAGGAAAGGCCGACGATGAACGCATCCGCGAGCTTAATGCAGAATTGGATTTGCCGGGGGACATCCCGATATTCCTATACATCGGACGCATGATGTGGTATAAAGGCATCAAGCTGACTCTCGACGGCCTTCAAAAAGCCAAAGCAGCGGGCACTCGCTTCAAGATGATTTTTGTCGGCGGTGGCACGGATTTTGAGGCGATCGTCGAGCACGCCCACAGCAACGGTCTCGGGAGCGACTGTATCTTCACGGGCCCGGTCAGGGACCGCGAAAAACTGCGCGCTTTTTACAGCCGCGCAGATATGTTCCTTTTTCCATCTTCATTCGATCTTGCTCCCATTTCAATGCGCGAAGCGTCCGCTTGCGGACTGGCATCGGTGCTTGTGCGGGGCAGCTCCTCCGCAGAGCCGGTCATCGATGGGACAAACGCTGTGCTCATCGACGAAGATGCGGACAGCCTTGCGCAAACTGTCATGGATCTTGCTAGAAACAAGGATTATATGAAAGCGCTTGGAGACAGGGCCATGAATGATTTATATCTTTCATGGGATACTGCGGTCGCAAGCGCTATCGAGAGGTATAAAGAAATCCTGCAGCAACGCGAATCAATAGAATGAATTATGCCGCGCGCAAAGGCATGAACAGCAGCAAAATATTCGCAGATGGCACAAGGGCGTGAACAGCAGCAAAATATTCGCAGATGGGAGCAGTACGGCATCACTTACGGACGATGATGACATGCGCGGTGTTCGCATAAGCGTCGGTCACGCTGACCTGGTCGTCAACATCGCCGGGAAGCCACCCGGCCGCCAGCTCTGCGCGTCCAAACCATACAGCAGTGACAAGCTCCCCGGGATCGACAGCAATGACTCGGAGCTCGACCCCGAGCAGATCGCAAACAGCCTGGGCGACATCAATATCAAGCCCCGCATACATCCCGTCCGCATCAATAAATGAATACGGTGGCGAATCAGGAGTAGTGGCAAGCGTCAACGCTCCCGGCCTTGCAGTAATGCCGGCCGGGGGCGTATATATATATGTACTGCCTGAAAAATACTTATCTCGCAAGCCTTTGAGCGTGCCGTTCATGTCAAGATCCGCAAGCGCGGCATTGACGACCTTCAGCAGCTCCGCATTCTCTCTTGGCACGGCAAAACGCAACTCATATTCCAAAAGCGTGTCGCTCAATATCCTGACGCCGGAGGCGTTCCGCGTGATCTCTTCCGCCATGACGCTTTCCATCACAGCGCAATCGACCGTGCCTGCCAGCAAAGCAGCAATCAGCTCATTGCCGCTGTTAAAAACCAACGCAGTACCCAAATCGTCCGCCAAACGAGCAGACGGCGTCCCATATAAAGCGCCAATCAGCCGATCCGGAACATCGTCAAGCGAAAACACCGCATTCGGCGGCCGCCCATCTCTGCAACCTGTAAACAGCAGCGCAAATACGACCAGCAGCGCCACGTGAAAAACTCTTTTCATGAACCACCATTATGAGTCTTATGAGTCTGGGGAATAAGTCAAAAACACCCGTCTTTAACGCATCAAACAGTATCGTCCCTGTCAGAATCGTCTCTATCGCGGAACCAATCAGGAAAATCCGACGTATCGGCAAAATCCTCGCTAACGGGCTCGGTGGGGATTTCTTCCGCGACCGGCTGCGGATCCGGCAAAACGCCCCCGCTCTCGCAGAACCGCGAGAAGAGCTCGCCATCCATCGACTCATGCATCAGCAGAAACTCGGCCGTTGCAGCCACAAGGCTTTTATGTTCCGTCAATATCTCCTCGCAAAGCCCGCTGGCTTCGTCAAATATGACCTTCACTTCATCGTCTATCATGGATGCCGTCTTTTCCGAATAGCTCTTCGTCTGGGAGAAATCTCGGCCAATGAAAATCGAATGGCTGCTATCATCGTATGATATCGGCCCCAATCTGTCGCTCATGCCGTATTTCGTCACCATCGACCGCGCAACCGCGCTCGCGCTTTGAATATCCGAAGACGCTCCGGTTGAAATATCATCCATGAATAATTTCTCCGATACGCGCCCTCCCAACATCGACACGATGCGCTCAAACATTTCGCTCCTCGATGTATAATCCTTGTCTTCCTGCGGGCGGTATACCGTCATGCCGCCTGCGGCGCCTCGCGGAATGATCGTGATATGGTGGACAGGGTCCACGTTTGGCAGATAATGCGACGCCACAGCGTGGCCGGCCTCGTGATATGCCGATATCCTGCGGCTGCGCTCCGTAACGACGCGGCTCTTTTTCTCCGGGCCGGCAATGACTTTGAGCGTGGCCTTTTCTATATCCGTCATCGTGATAAAGCGTTTGTTTTCGCGCGCGGCCAGCAATGCCGCTTCATTGAGCAGGTTTTCAAGATCGGCGCCGGTGAAACCTATGGTCCCCTTAGCAATGTCCGCAAGGACGACATCCTCGCCAATGCTTTTGCCGCGTGAATGAACCTTCAAAATCTCTTCGCGTCCCTTAATATCGGGCAGCCCGACATATACCTGGCGGTCGAACCGCCCGGGGCGCAGAAGCGCGCTATCAAGTATATCAGACCTATTCGTCGCGGCGAGAATAATGACGCCTTCGTTCGTGCTGAAACCATCCATTTCGACAAGCAACTGGTTGAGCGTCTGCTCGCGTTCATCATGCCCCCCGCCAAGCCCGGCACCGCGCTGCCTGCCGACAGCGTCAATCTCGTCGATGAAAATAATCGATGGCGCGAGTTTCTTGGCCTGGTCAAATAAATCACGCACCCGCGAGGCTCCGACGCCAACATAAAGCTCCACAAAATCAGAACCGGAAATCGACAGGAACTGCACCCCCGCCTCCCCCGCGACCGCTCTGGCGATGAGCGTCTTGCCCGTGCCCGGAGGCCCGATCAAGAGCACGCCTTTTGGAATGCGCGCGCCAATGGAGATATACTTCTGCGGGCCTTTTAGGAAGTCGACGATCTCGCTCAGCTCTGCTTTTTCCTCATCCGCACCCGCGACATCAGCAAATGTTTTTTTATTCTTTTCATCGCTGGCCAGACGCGTCCTGGCCTTTCCGAACCTCATCGCGCCTTTGTCCCCGCCCACTCCGGAACGGTTCATCATCGCGTTCCAGATTATGAAGAACGCCACAATAATAATCACATACGGCACGAGCGAAACCCACCAGGGCAACCTCATCCCGGTTTCGTATGTATAGTCAAAATCATCGCGCTCCATGCCATCGTTGATGTCGTCTGCAAAATCAGCATAGAACACTCCAAAGTCGTATAAATCATGGGTGACTCTGTTATTGTTCGTATCACCGTAGTTGGACCTGAGCTCAGCGGTGACTTTATTATCCTTTATCTTAAACGAAATCACTTCGCCGCTCATAAACAGACGGCGCAGATCCGAGTAGCTAACGGAAGTAGCTGCAGGATCTCCATCTAACATAAACAAGTATATGGCGGACACGAGGATAACGAATATCAGGAAATATACGCCGATTTCTCGCGGGCTTCTATTTCTGGGTTTCAACAGGCTATCACCTCTCAGTTAGGAATACACTTCGGGTTTCAACGATGCAATGTATGGCAGATTTCTATATCGTTCCGCATAATCCAGACCATATCCGACGAGAAACTCGTCCGGGCAAGTGAACCCGAGATATTCGGCAGAAATTGGAACTTGCCGGCGAGCAGGCTTGTCGAGGAGCGCGCAAACTTTCAATGACGCAGGATTGTGGCTCGCAATATGCTCGCGCAAAATCGACAGCGTGACCCCGCTGTCGAGGATGTCTTCGACAATAATGACATCGCGACCTTCAATCTCAAAATCCAGCTCGGTGCCGATTTTCACAGTCCCCGAGGTCACGGACGAAAATCCGTATGATGAAGCAATGAGGAATCTAATCTCGCATTGCAGCTTAATGCTGCGTGCGAGGTCGGCAAAGAAAACAAAGCAACCTTTTAATATGCCGATCATCAATGGAGCTTTCCCCTCATAATCCTTGTTGATTTGCGCTCCGAGCTCTATAACGCGCTGTTTGATCTGCTCCTCGGTGTATAGGACATCCTTTAAATCTTCTTCCAAATCGTCGTCAGAGACTCCGCCAGCTCGTTTCCGGCCGAAGCCGAAAGCTCGCTCGCTTTGTCGTTCCCCCTCTCCAAAACGAATTTGCTTTTTCGGGTTTCGTATCGGCAAAACACGGAGGCCATCATGCTCCCTTGCTTCTATTTGGCACGCAAGCTATGACAATTGCGTGAAATCAAGCCTGATGGCAGGGTCGCCGTTCGCTGCAACCGCCCTGTCGCCAACTCCAATGCCGTAAACGGCGAGCGGACCGCAGTCGTCAGCGACAACAGGGACAAGTCCCCTGAGCCGCAAAGGGATACATCGTTCAATAAACAGTTTTTTAAGCGTTTTCGTATGCCCGGAAGCGTATAACTTGATCGAATCGCCAGTCTTGCGCGGTCTGACGGTCAGTCTACCACATATATCTGAACTTTTGAATACAAAAGAAGTAAACGATTTATTAATAATTGAAGGCATTATATCACGATATACAATAGATGTGCAAGACAAATTCAACCCAAGCTCCGGAAGCGCCGAAACCAGCCCATCCTCCGGATATACCGGGTTAAACGCATCGGAAGCAATTTCATCGCTCTTATGCACAAACACAACATATTCATACTCTTTATACACAGTCATGCCCGGCAAGGACAATCTCGCAGATGGGTCTTTGCACTTGCAAAGCTCCAGCACTGCCTTGACATGCTTTGTAGAGAGCGCGCTGCCATACAGCTTACGGACGACGCGCCCGGAAATTGCCGGCGAAAGCGCGGCCAATTCCGCAGCGTTGACAGAAGCTCCCGCAACCGCATCTCCCGCAGCCGTTTCAGTTGCCGCCGCCATTGCCTCTGCTGCCGCCTCTCCCGAAGCAACAGCTCCCTCCGAGCCGGCTCTCCCCCATCGCTTGCATTGGCTCTCAACAAACGCATCCGCCAAACCGGACAGATACTCCTCGTCACTACGCAGCAGCGACGCATTCGTTGCCACAGTATCTACAAAATTTGGGTTAATCTCCTTTATGACCGGCATAATGCTATGCCTGATCTTGTTCCTGGTATATACATCAAGCTCGTTCGACGAGTCCATGACATAAGCAATGCCGCGTTCCTCTGCATAAGACATGATCTCGTCCCTTGAAACGCACAACATCGGGCGGATGACTCCGATTTTCCCAGTATCGGCGGCAGAACAGCCTCCTGGTCCGTCCCCTCCGGATATGCCTTCCGCATTGTGGCTGAACCCTGCATATTCGCCGTGGCCGCCCATATGGTTATATGCTTCCCTCACAGGAGGCATCCCGGACAGCCCCGCAGTTCCCGCGCCGCGAACTAAATTCATGAGAATTGTCTCAGCATTGTCATCCGCAGTATGCGCCGTCGCGATGGCATATGCTCCAATCTCCGCAGCGGTCGCATAGAAAAAAGAATACCGCGAATCGCGCGCCGCCTCCTCGAGCCCCAGACCGCGCTCCTTTGCATATGCCCCGACATCGCCGCTCCCGACATGCAGCGGGACTCCCAAAGCCGCGCAACGTTCACGGACGAAAAGCTCGTCGCGCTCTGATTCTTCCCCGCGCAGCCTATGGTTGTAATGAGCGGCGTTGACAGCGAATCCACGCAGCCGTGCAATGCCCAGCAATGCATCAAGCATGCACATAGAATCCATGCCTCCTGAAACGCATGCCATCAAAAGCCCCGAATCCCGGAACATGCCAAAATCATCAGCATAAGCAACAACCCTATCAATCAGCCCAATCATAAATATACTCCGGTCGTGGTCATATGACCCTCTCCTATTCTTCGTGGCGCCTTTCGAGCGAAGAAAACGTCGTATATTCCGGCAGGAACTGCAGCTCGATCATCCCGGTCTCGCCGCGCCTGTTTTTCAGTACAAGACACTCCGCAATATTTGGCGTCTCCGACTCCCTGTTATAATAATCGTCCCTATACAGCCCGAGAACGACGTCAGCGTCCTGCTCAATGGCCCCCGACTCGCGGAGGTCAGACAGAAGCGGCCGCTTGTCCTTGCGAATCTCGTTCGCTCGCGAAAGCTGCGCCGCGCAAATCACGGGAACGTTCAGCTCTTTCGCCATAATTTTCATCGTACGGCTGATCTCGGAAACCGCCTGCACCCTATTCTCCGTCTGGTATCCGCGCGTGCCGGAAGCCGACTGGATCAATTGCAAATAGTCGATCACGACAAGCCCCAGGTTGTTCAGCCGCCTACACTGCGCGTTCATGTCGGCGACGGTCAGCGACGGATCGTCATTTATCAACAAATCCGCAGCGCTGATCGACGCGGCGGCATCGGCCAGCCTCCGCCACTCATCCTGCTTGACTCGCCCGGTCTGCAACCTCTTTCCATCAATATAGCTCTCAGACGACAAAAGCCGTAAAGCCAATTGCTCACGTGACATCTCCAATGAGAAAACAGCCGCGGTCTTTCCCGAAGTCTTCGCGGCATGCAGCGCAATATTCAAAGCGATGCTTGTTTTTCCGACGCCCGGCCTCGAAGCGATGATAATCAGGTCGGAATTGTTGAGCCCCATGGTGGCGCGGTCCAGATCGACGAGGCCCGTTGCGAGCCCGGGAATCCCGCTGCCGCTTTTTGACGCAATCGCTATCTGCTCATATACGCCGATCAGCACCTTGGAAATCGGCTCCAGCCCGGCCCTGTTCCTGCCCTGGCGCAGCCCATAAATCCGCTTTTCGGCAGCTTCCAGTATATTCATCGCGCCGCCCGTACCGGAAATGGCCATCGAGCTGATTTCGCCTCCCGCATCGGATATATCGCGCAGGAGCGCCTTATCCTTGACGATCCATGCATACTCTATAACATTCGCTGACGTGGGCGTTATCAACATAAGGTCGCGTACATACGCCGGCAGCTCGTCCTGCCAGTGCCCGCCCACCCGCATTTGTTCCAATACGGTCACGGGGTCTATAGGGTGGGAAAAGTTGAACATTGAGTATACTGTCTCAAATATCGCGTTATTGATTTTTGAATAAAAGTCGCCGGCTTTCAACACGCCCACAACATCACCGACGCATCGCGAGTCGATGAGCATGGACCCCAGGACAGCTTGTTCCGCTTCTTCGCTGTGAGGTATTTGTTTTGCCAGCAATTCTTCGTCTGCCATATCGTTATTATCCCTCAATGACTAAAACGTTGATAGTCCCATGTATTTCAAACCCAAGCTTACACTTGATCTCATATGACCCAAAAGTCTTGATATGCTCGTCCTGGACGATTTTCTGCTTCTCGATCTCGATGCCAAACTGCTCCATTAACGCCTCGGAAATCTCCTTTGAAGTGACCGCTCCGAAAAGTTTCCCGCCCGCGCCCCCGGACTTTGCGGTGATTTTCACCATCACCTCGCTCAGCCTTTCTGCGGTTTCAAGAGCAGCAGCTTTGTCCGCTTCCATCTTCCTCTGCTTCGCCTTTTCCTGCTGCTTCATCACCGTAAGGTTTTCCTGGTTGGCCGCTATTGCCAGCTTTCTGGGCAGCAGATAGTTGCGAGCATATCCGTCGGACACCTCTATGAGCTGCCCCTTCTTGCCCTGGTCTTTCACATCCTGTTGCAAAATCACTTTCATAACAACGGTTATTCCTTTCTATATGATATCAACCCATAGCCTCGTCGATTGCCTTTTTTAAATCCGCCATGACCTTCTCGATGCTCGTCGAACGCACGCGCAAACCGGCCACCGATTGGCTGCCGCCGCCCCCGAGCTTCTCCAGCACGACCTGAACGTTGATCCCGCCGAGGCTCCTGCCGGAAACGAAAACATCATCGCCATCACGCGATGCCGCAAATGATGTGTGCACCCCATTGATGTCCAGCAGCCCGTCGGCCGCCTGCGCGACGCTCACCCTGCTCATCGTTTCCTCGCTGGCCGCAAGCGCGACGCCATCCCTATATATCTCCGCGCACCGCATTATCTCGTACCGCGCGGTAGCAACATTAATATCAGACTGCATGATCCGCTTCACAGCGACCGCATCGGCGCCCGCCCTCCGCAGGAATGCGGCAGCATCAAAGGTAGCTGCGCCGATGTTGATCGAAAAGCCTTTGGTATCGAGCATGATTCCCACAAGGAGCGCTCCCGCTTCCTCGCGCAAAACATCCTTCCGATCTGTCAGATACTGCATCAACTCCGCGACAAGCTCACAGGTCGAAGAAGCCGATGTCTCGTGAAAATTCAACACCGCATTGTCGATATAATCAGCAGCGCGCCTGTGATGGTCGATGACTGCAATCTTTGAACAGGATAGCAACAACGTCTGCGACACGGCCAAATCCGGCCTGTTGGTATCGACGATCACCAGCAAGCTCTTGTTGTCCGCCTCCAAAACCGCATCCTGTTCCGTAATGAACACCCCGCGATACTCCGAAAGTTGCGTGACATATTCGATCAGTTTATGCGCGATGCTGTTATCGGAATCTGTCACAATACGTGCGACCTTTCCCTTCGCACGGGCAATGCAACACACTCCGATCGCCGAACCGATGGAATCATAATCAGCAGACTTGTGGCCCATGATATATACAGTGGAAGCATCGGCAAGCAGTTCCCCAAATGCGCTTGCCATGACCCGCGATTTGACCCTCGTGCGTTTTTCCGTCTGAGGCGAATGACCGCCAAAAAACTCAAAGCCGTACATATTCCTGATGACAGCCTGGTCGCCGCCTCTGCTCAGCGCCATCTCCGCGGCCAAGCTCGCAAAACGGTAATTCTCCTGCGGAGTCGCGCCATCTTTTCCGATGCCGATGCTCATCGTCGCCCTCATGTTCTCCGCTCCCGTTTCAGCCCTGACAGTATCGAGCAGCGAGAAATTGTCATCGATGAAACTTTGCAAATGCCTTTCTTCAAAGAGGAAAAAATACCTGTCCCTGTCGTATTTGCACAAATACCCACCTTTGTCTCCCGCCCAATTGCTGATTTTTTCGTCTAAATTAGACAAAATGGTGGATTTATCCTTTTCGCTCATCCCTCTGAGCAGCTCTTCATAATTATCGAGCAACATAATCGCAAAAATAAGCCGCGAGTCATGGTATTCTCTGCTTATCCGCAAATAATCAGACACGTCGATTAAATAAATGGTAGCGATATATTCGCGATCCGACCGCACCATGCTCCCATACACCCTGTATTCCTGTTCGCCGATGCGGATTATGTCGGGACACTCGCTTTTCCCATCAAGCAGCCAATCGCCCGTATAGCCCGGAACGACGTCCGAAACGCGTCTGTCAAAGAACTGCTCACGTGAGTTCGTAATGGAAATAAACCTGTCGTTCGACCAAATTATCTCATTCGTCCCGGTGTTATAGACCACGACGGGCAGGGGCGTATCACGCACCGTTGTGTCCATCCCGTCAGACATCGATTCGAGATAATCAAGCAGTTTTCTAGTGCGGTTTTTGGCAGCGACGCGCGAATATATTGCAAGGATAATCAAGACACCGACCTGAACGGCAGCCAGAATGCGGCTATACCTGCCTATGAAGAATGTAGACACCGCAAAGACTATCAGCAGAAGATAGTATAATCTCATGCTCGGTTGAAACAATCTTGGCAATTTCCTGTTCAAGACATCGCCCCTTCCGCAAATTTCCCGGCTCGCTCAAATCACAATATCGCGCATATCACGCGATGCTTATCTCGCACATATAAGCATATCATGCGATATCCGGCTCACTTCCTGATACACAACTTAAAACAGCAATTCCTCGATGATCTCGACAGCGTCCCTGATCATTTTCGGACACACGGCAACCACCTGGTCCGCAATGGTCTGCTTGTCCCCATTGACTAAATCCACGCCGATCAATTCGCGGCAACCGGTCGACCCGTTCCTTTCGACAAACCGCTTGGCAAACTCCTGCACCAACGCGTATGTTTTCTCCTTTGCCGCCTCGTCGCCGATCGTATCCTTGCCATGCATCAATCCTATCAGCATGTATGCGCCCGTTACGGCGCCGCATGTCTCCTGCAACCTTCCCATTCCGGCGCCCATGCCGCCGGCGACCTTCAAGGCCAATTGCTTGTCCATGTCAAATTCCTCGCAATATGTAGACAAGACCGCCTGTGCGCAATTGAACCTTTCGTCAAAGCACGCGATAGCTTCATCCACTTTGTTTTGCCTGATAGCCATAGTTATTGTTCCTTTCAAGTCTGATGGCATTGTGATAACGAGATATTATGTCGTGAGGCTCCGCCCCACCGGTAATAATACCATATTATATCGAATAATACCATAATACGTCAGCTAAAAGTATCATAATACAAAAACCGGCGCGATTATCAGGTTGACAATTCATTGCGATAGGTGTAGTATCGCAACTGTATCACTTTTTTACATTATGGTGATAATGTACATATGCACATTTACATCTGGAGGTCAATTAAGTGGAATCGTTATTATACCTTTTCCTTTTGGCGCCAATATGCGCCATCATAGCATTGCTGTTTGTCTGGAAGCAAGCGCGCAATGTTATGAGCTACCCAGAAGGCACCGACAAGATGAAAGCTATCGCGATGGCGATACGCAATGGTGCCAGGACATACTTGAAGCGCCAATATGCCGTAGTATCGATATTTTTCCTGATCATGATGATCATTCTGGGTATTATGGCCGCATTTGGCCTTCTGACGCCGTTTGTACCGTTTGCGTTCATAACGGGGGGCTTTTTCTCCGGCCTCTCCGGTTTCATCGGCATGAAGATCGCGACATATGCAAATTCACGCACGGCAAACGCAGCCAGCGAAGGCCTCAACAGGGGCCTCCGCGTCGCCTTCAGTTCAGGCAGCGTGATGGGGTTCACTGTTGTTGGCCTGGGGCTGCTCGATATTTCCATATGGTTCTTCCTGTTGAGATTTGTGTTCTATGCCTCGTCGCCCGAGGCCCTGCAAGTAGAGCAAATAACTTACGCTATGCTGACATTCGGCATGGGCGCTTCATCCATGGCGCTCTTTATGCGCGTCGGCGGCGGCATATTCACGAAGGCCGCTGATGTCGGCGCGGACCTTGTCGGCAAGGTTGAAGCGGGCATCCCGGAAGACGACCCGCGCAACCCTGCAGTCATCGCGGACAATGTCGGCGACAACGTCGGCGACGTCGCCGGAATGGGCGCCGACCTATATGAGTCCTATGTCGGCTCGATCATCGCGACGGCCGCGCTCGCCGTGGCTGCGGGGTATGGCTTCAACGGCGTCGTGATTCCCATGGCGATGGCCGCCATCGGCATCATCGCCTCTGTCATTGGCACGTTCCTTGTCCGCAGCGGAGAAGAAACCGATCAGAAAGTGCTGCTGTCCGCATTGCGCAGAGGGACGGTTTTTGCCGCTGTTCTGACAGCCGTCGTCGCGCTTCCGCTTGTTGGATTCGTGCTCGGCTGGGACCATATCGGCGTCTTTTTCGCCGTGTTGTCAGGCCTGCTCGCAGGCGTTCTCATTGGCATATTTACGGAGTATTATACATCTGACATATATAAGCCGACGAAGGAACTGTCAGATTCGACGCAAACCGGATCCGCGACCGTCATTATCGGCGGCGTCTCGCTCGGCATGCAATCAACATTCGTCCCTGTTGTGATCGTTTGCGTCTCGCTGCTCATCAGCTTCTACGCATCGGGAGGGTTCAGCAACTTCAATATGGGTCTGTACGGCGTCGGCATATCAGCCGTCGGCATGCTTTCTACGCTTGGGATCACCCTTGCGACGGACGCATACGGGCCTGTCGCGGACAACGCGGGTGGGATTGCCCAAATGTGCAAGCTGGACCCCGAAGTGCGCCAACGCACGGATGCTCTCGACTCGCTCGGCAACACCACCGCCGCGACCGGCAAAGGCTTCGCGATCGGCTCCGCAGCGCTGACAGCGCTCGCTCTCATCGCCGCTTTCGTTGACGAAGTGTATTTGATCGATCCCGGGCATCAGTTCAATTTGAACATAACAAACCCGCCGTTGCTGGCCGGGCTCTTCCTCGGAGCGATGCTTCCGTTCCTCTTCTCCGCAATGACGATGAAAGCCGTCGGCCGCGCCGCGCAGTCCATCGTTGTTGAGGTCCGCCGCCAATTCCGCGAAATCATAGGCCTCATGGAGGGAACGGCCGAACCCGAATATGACCGCTGCGTCGAATTATGCACCCGCGCAGCGCAAAAGGAAATGATCGTCCCGGCGCTCTCCGCAATCATCGCCCCCATTCTAACCGGCGTTTTGCTGGGCGTCGACGCGGTCGCGGGCTTGTTGTGCGGATTGACGGTTTCCGGTTTCATTCTGGCCATCATGATGGCCAACTCCGGCGGCGCGTGGGACAACGCGAAGAAGTTCATCGAATCGGGCCAGCATGGCGGCAAAGGGTCCGATGCGCATAAGGCGGCGGTGGTCGGCGACACGGTGGGCGATCCGTTCAAGGACACATCGGGTCCGTCGATAAACATTCTTATCAAGCTCGTGTCAATGGTTTCCATAGTTTTCGCCAGCTTGATCATGAAAACGGCGCTCCTCCCCATGCTCTTGAAGTAATCTTCATTCTGAGTGAAGCACCCTTGTCATTCTGAGTTCGGCTATGCCTCCGATTGCGCTACGCTGTGCGGCCACTTTGCGCAGGAGGACGCGACAAAGGTTCTGCAATATCTTGAAAAACATGGAGAACTCGAGCGTCGCAGCGATTACCGCTACGGCTCGATACTCTGGGATGTCCGCGTCAAGGACACGAGACGATAAAAATATCTATATCCATACGAAAACCTCCCCAAAAGGGAGGTTTTCGTTTGCCACAAAACTCGCCAATCTCAATGAGTTCGCAGGTTTCCTGTCTGGCGAGATCAGTTTCTGTACATCAGAACGGCCACCAACTCGAGAACCAGTCTCCTATGCTGCTGAAAAAGCCGCCTATGGCTCCTAAGGCATCATTGACAAAATCTTTTGCATACCCAAGACCTTCCACAAGGTATTTTGCAAACGCCTTCGCGGTGTCCTCGGTAAACTGGTATGCCGTCGTCACAGCGTTCACGACGGTATCGCCTGCATATCCCAGTCCATCGAGCACCGTTGCGGCTGCTTCTGCGCTGAAATGATACACTGTGTTCAGAGCACCGGCGATTTCGTTTGCAGCGAAACCAAGACCTTGCAACATCTTCGCGGCCGCTTCACCGGCAATATTATATACCAAGTTGAAAGCAGATGCTATCTGGTCTGCCGCATATCCCAATCCTCTCAGCATCTGCCCTGCAGCATCCGCCGTATACCCATACACGCTCTTAAACGCCTCGGCAACCTGATCCGCCGCATAATCCAGAGCTCTAAGTGCCTGTCCTACTTGCTGCTCGGTGAATTCGTATACCTGCTTATATGCAGTCGCGACCCCAATCGCCACATAGCCAAGCTGTTTGAGCATCTGGCCTGCGTATTCGGCGGAACACCCATACACCCATCTGAATGCTGAAGCGACAGCTTCGGTCGTATAGTTCAATGCTTTCAGCACTTCGCCTGCCGCATATTCGCCCATGCTATATACATACTTGAATGCGCCCGCTATCTCTTCCACAGTATATTCCATTGCCTTAACAACAGCCCCTGCGGCAACAGCGGAATATCCGTAAACAGTCCAGAATCCGTCTACGATTTCGTCAGCCGTCCACTTTAACCCGCCTGCCGCCAAAGAAGCAAGGTAATTGACAGCCGCAGGCAGGCCTTCCGTGAACAGCTTCTCAACAGTCGCCATATCAATCACGCCTGTGACCTCGAGAATCCGTAAAATTCCGCCGATCCCGGTGATTTTGTAGACATTTTTGAGGAAATATATGAAGTCCAGATTATAAAGAGCTCTTCCAAGATCAAGCAAATCGCCCCAGTACCCGAAGCTCCATGCCCAGACCCTGAGCGGGGCTTTAGCCCTGAACAGGAAAGCCGCTGCGTCGCCGGCTATGCCCCAACGCCCCTGCAGATAGGCAGCCATGTTATCGCACCAAGCTCCGGCAGTCTTCATCCACTCCAAATTGGCGTTGAGATACATCTCCGCCATATTGTCAAGGCAGTCAAAGATATCGTGCGGATCGAAATCCCCATGGACTATCCATTTGACCAGATAATCCTTCGGAACGCCGAAAACATCAGTCATTAAATTCGCAGTGAGTTCCAGAAATTCCAGCCCAACTTGCAGCCCTTCGTGGGTGAGCGCACCAAAAACCGTGTCTGACTTAATACCGATTTTTTCCAAGCCGTTGATTAGTTCTCTCACAATCGGAACTGCAAGCGCCGCGATATCAGACACACCGCGCGTTAACGCATCGACGGCGATGTTGATGCCAAGGTCGAGTAAAACGACGAATATCTCGGCATAGTTATCTGCGCCCAACAAATCAAGGATCGTTCCGGCAAAAATATCAATGTCGAAAATTCCCATCAGGGCATCGACGATCTCAGCTCCGGTGCCGGAAGCCCTGTCGCCACCGGGGAAGGCTTCGATCAGAATCGTGACACCTTCGTTTATTATATCGGAACTGATGTCGATATCGGCGATTGCGGGAGATATCGCAGTAAATCTTGCCATCATGGGTTCAGGTTCTTGCTGCGCTGCCAGCGTATCAATGAGCAGCAGAGATAGCTCCCCAATCTCAAAGCCCGCAAAATTCATGTATCTCAGAGCGTCCTCATATGACTCTTCATAGTGTGTCAAAAGCAGATCAAAAATAACATTGGCTTCGTATTCAAGCTCATTCGCGAAGACCACCGCGATCCTCCTGGAGTCTGTGTCATAAGTATCGATGAGCAGGTCGGCAATTTCTTCTGTGTTATATCCAAGACGATCAAGCTGCCGTGCCGTATCCTCAAGGCTCTCCTCAAAATAATCCTTTATCGCAAAAGCAAGATTGGCGGGGCTGTATTCTGCGATCTGCAGAATATCAAGCAGATCATCTTTTTCCTTGAAATAGATGTCCGCGACCGCCTCGGCCGCATCGAGGACGCCGATGCCAAGACCAAACAGCATGTCAGCCGTTTCCTGCGATGTTAACCCGTACGCCACATCCATCGCTCTCGCGATCCGCACTGCTTCGAAGCCGGCATCGCGTAGCATCTCCGCAACGTCGCCTGCGGAGAAACCCTCGCCTGCCATTACTTGTGCTGTGTACTCCGCGCCAAGGCCAAATTCGCGCAACAAGACATCCGCGAGCTTTTTGCAGTCCAATCCCGATATATTTTGCTGCCTCGCCCTTGTCACCGGATTCGGTTCCAAGACAAAGTGGAACGAGCCGTTCATGGTTTTATTGGTATTATTGACATGTTCCGCAATGACAAGAGGATCGAACTCCCCCGGAATCCCCGCGATGCTGATCCTAATGGATGCTCCGGGCTGTATCTTCGGGATTTTAACGACATACTGCGTCTTGTTTATATTTATGTCTTTCGGCACTATTCTGGAGACAGAATTGCCGTCCACGACCTCGACGATCAGGTCGCGCTCAAAGCTGGTATCGTTCGTCAGACCCTTTTTACCCGATGAGTCATCAGGCATCAGCGTAGCAGACTCTTTGCCGTCCAAGCTGAATTCGCCGGTCTGCCGGTTGAAAGTCGCGGTCAGCACATAGCTGTCGACCATGCCGCTTTTCACCGCGATAGCCTTCAACGTCGCCGATGCCGTCAGCGTGAACGGGCCGGTATATAATTTGCTTGCAGTCGTCGGGACGCTGCCGTCGGTTGTATAGTAGATTGAGGCGCCGTTGGTATCGCTGCTCAAGCTGATTTCAATGCTGCCATAGAAAGTCTGCCCCTCAGGCGTGGCTTGCGGTCTTTTAGCGCGGAACAGCGGAGGAGTCGTGCTAGCAGACGTTGCGATGCTTGCCGCATAAGCCGGTTCGACCGCAGTCGCGGGAATGGCGGCATAACGGATATAACCGGTTACGGTTTCGCCGGGGGTGCAGCCGGTTATGTAATTGATATCGCTGAAATACTCACCGTCAAAGCTGTACTCCATTCCTTTCACCGATTGGATCGTCACAGTATAACCCGTGTCGCCTTCATTGGTATAGCTCATGGCAGGTGTGAATTTGGGTCCATCCTGCTCAAGAACATCTGTGAGCTGCGGCGCGCAATCGTAATACTTCGGCAAATTGCCATAATAATATATATCATCCGCGATTTTATTATACGCGCACCTAAGATTTTGGAGCCCATCTAAATCACTGATATCCAGCATGTTCAACTCATTGCGGGTGCAGTCAAGGCTTTCCAGGCTGCTCAGGCCTTCAAGTCTGAGGCTCTCTATTTTGTTGTTGGCGCAATTGATATAGCGCAGGTCTTGCAGACCCCAGACAAACAGCATTGTCATCTGATTATCTGTGCAGTCGAGCAACTGCAGCTTCGCAAGGCCGGTGAGATCCAAATATGAAATCATATTGTTGGAGCAATCGAGAGCAAGCAGTTCGTTTAGTCCTGATAGGTCAAGCTGCGTCAGATTATTGTCAGAACAGTCCAAATCACAAAGCGATGCGAAATACTCTATTCCATCAAGCGATGCGATCTCCATGCCACTGACGTCGAGGTATTCATAAAAATCGACGTCGCTTGGATAGATAGGTTCATCAGGGTATTTGTTAACCACATCTTTCACAGCGGCAAGAAAATTCGGGTCGGTAAATTTCTCGCTGATGTCCATTTCCGTATCGCTTGCTTCAAACGCCATTGCATTTGTTGCAATGGCCGGTTCGTAAACAGCGGTAAAAACTTCCTGCAAGAAATAAGGATCCATCAAACTCTCAGGGATGACCACTTCGTCATCATAGTATTCCTTATTTCCCTCATATTCCTCTGCCAGGGCGTTGATGATCTCAATTAGTTCCTGCACATACTCCGGATCTATGTATTCCTCCGGAGGCTCGGTTACGTCATCATTGAGTTCTGCTGCGAGCGCGCCCAACGCAGCCGTGGGTATGACAGCAACAATTATTATAGCTGCCAGTACCATCGCCATGAGCTTCTTAAATGCTTTTTTCATTGATATTTCTCCAATCTTTTGTCTATGTTGTCAGGCGGATATCATACTCAGTTCACGCTTAGGTTTATGGTCTTGCTTGTAACATATAGCTCATCAGAACCATTCAGTTCATATGCCCGGATATTCAACAGCACCGTATGCTCGCCTCTTTCAAGTGTCCTGGCCATATTGAAACTTCCAATTGTTTCTCCGGGTGGGATGGGCTCTGATACATATAGCACCTCTTCCGTGTCCACAAGGACGAGCTCAAAAATGTAGCAGTAACTACTGTTTTCCGGATTTTCAAGAGGAATTTTCATTTCCCGACTATCAGCAGGCACCATTATGCTCTCGGAATTGTTCATGATGAGCGAACCCGGCGAAGCAAGAGGAATCGGTGCATCTTCTATTTCCACGCTCTGTTGATACATTGTGAGCATCGTAGCAATCGCTGCTACCACCACTATCCCACACACGCAGACGACCAGACTGGTTTTCTTGCGTCTGCGCATTCTTTGTATTCTCTTCAACTCAGCAAGCTTCAGCGCTCGTCTTGCGATTTCAGAACTGTCAATCAATAGCAACCCTCCTATACCTCTGTATAATATTAGTGTCAAAAACTGATAAAACTTCTCACTTTAAGTAGAAATAGAGGTATTTTTAACACTAATCAATGAATCCGGCACTTTCTAATTTCTTTTTTAGTGTCGTCTTTGCTCGGAATGCAAGATTTGCAACCTGTTTCACATTTTTATTCATCGCATTTCCCGCTTCTGAATAACTCATGTCCTCGAAATATAAGAGTTGAAGAACGATTCGGTATTCATCTTTCAATTCTTCCATGACACGATACAAAAGGAGCTTGTTTTCTTCACGTTCCAAAAAACTCTGTGGAGATTCATCATCAGCTATCAATGTTTCTATGACTTCCTCATATGAGACATGCTCATCGCGCTCGCGAATCTTGACATAGCGTTTCGCAAGGTTTTTTCCTATGGCAAACAGATATGTCTTTACAGATGATTTTTCCTTAAAAACGCTCGCATTCAATGCAAGTTCCGAAAATGCTTCTATCGACAGATGCTTTGCTTCGTGATAATCATTTACCATGCTATTGATGAAGTAGAATAATTCGGTGTCATACAAAGATACAAGCTGTGCAAAAGCGACTTCATCACCATCACGAAACCGCCGATACAGCTCTTCACCGGATATACCGTGGTAATCATCGTTAACTATTTATACCGCTCCCCTTCAGTATGCTCTCTTTCACCTTACAGAGATTTAACGTGATGCCGCCTCTATCAAACTGATAATGTTGATATTCACACTTTACGATAACAAAAAACTATGAAAAAACAAGATAACCTCCCTAATCGGGAGGTTTTCGCCCTAAATGGGCGGCCTGTGTCTGAAAGATGCTGAACTATAGCTCAATTAATTGATTCCATCATTGCAAATATGATAAAAAAGTGTTTAAAAAACATCATATTCATGGTATTATTAAAAGAAAATGGTGACTTTTCCAACAATAGGTCGAAAATGGGGTATTGCCATGCGAATTGCAATCTGTGAAGACAACGCGCACGATGCTGCAGAAATACGCTCCTATCTGGAGCAGCACTTCGAGCGCAACGGATTTGCCGGCGAAATCATGACATATGAAACCGGAGAGGCGCTGCTTGTCTCATTTTCGCCCGGCGTTTATGACATAGTCTTTCTTGATATCTATCTACCCGGCATCAGCGGCATCGATGCCGCCAGGAAAATCAGAGCTGCCGATCCCGACTGCACCATTGTCTTCATCACGGTTGACGCCGCGCATATGCCCTCCGGTTTTGCCCTACGGGCCGCTTCTTATGTTGTCAAGCCGATTACATCGGAGCAAATGGAGACTGCTCTTTTGCAATGCAGAAGGGTTTTCATGAAAAACGCCCGCTATATCGAGGTGAAAACGGGCGGGCAAAGCGTCAAGATTCCGTTGATAAAAATTCTATATATTGAGATACGCGATAAGGCTGCCTCAGTCTATACACCGGACGGCGTCGTCAAAACATACACATCTATGGATGAACTTGAGCATATGCTCGGTGGCAGCCCTTTTATGCGTTGCCACCGCTCATATATTATCAATATGAACTATGTTGATGATGTTCTCGAAAATGATTTCCTTATACGCGGCGGCGCCAGGGTGCCGATCCGTAAAAATGGAATGAAGGAAATCCGGAGAACCGTCGGCAGCTTCTTTTCGGAACGTCTTTTCGAGGAGGTTTGATGTGAGAAAGCATGCTGGACAGGCAATCTGTTTAATCTTTTTTGTCTTTGCGCTCCTGTTGTGCACGGCTTTTGTGCTCGATCAAAATATGGGTGCGGATGAAGTTGCACCTATGACTGCGCCTATAACTGCGCCAATCCCTATAACTGCGCCTATCCTTAAGACTGCGCCTGTCTCCATATCTGCGCTTATCGAAGATGGCCGCGATGGATCTATTGCGATATTTCCGGCAGCGGCAACCATAACCTCCTTGCCATATAATGCGCATGATGTTGGACAACTGAAGACCTTTTTGATGTATGAGCAATACGGGGACACTAACGCCTCCATTTTGGAATGGGATGCTTTTGATCCCGAAACATGGGACGGCGCTGAATGGATGGACGACGGCAGCGAATTCCGCTTATCAAAACTGGAATTACACGCCGCTTCCAATGACTATCTATATGGGCCCCTGGATTTATCGGGCTGTGTCGAACTGAGGGCGCTCGATGTCGGCCGCAATCGATTGTCTGATTTGAACCTGTCCGGATGCAGCGCGCTGGAGACGTTGGATTGTATACGTAATAGAATTGCGAGCTTGAATCTGTCCGGGTGCAACGCGTTGGCAGCGCTGGATTGTAGCGATAATAACATCGAAAGCTTGAATCTGTCCGGATGCGTTGCCTTGGAAAAACTGGACTGCAGCGAAAATAATATTAATAATCCGCTAGACCTGTCCGGGTTTACCAATTTACGGGAGCTAACGTGTTCACACAACTGGTCGCTTACAGAGGTTGATTTGACTGGCTGCTCAGCGCTAAAGAGCCTTACCTGCGAATCTGTCCCTCTTACCTCTCTCGAATTATCCGGTTGCACAGCCCTGGATGAACTATATCTTAACTGGCACGAATTGACGTCGCTCGATCTGAGAGAATATGTTAATCTGGCTTATGTAGACTGTAAATACGGTACTTTGGATGAATTACTCATATCAGACCTTAACAATCTGAAAGAGCTGGATTGCCACGACAACCGGCTTGTGGCTTTGGACATCTCCGGCTGTTATTTGCTGGAAACGCTTAACTGCTCCATCAATCAGCTTACGGCGCTGGATATATCTGATAACACCGCGCTCACGTCCCTTGACTGCGGCAGGAATCAGCTCACGGAGCTGGATGTCTCCGGAGCCGAATTGCTCGATTCTCTCCAATGTGATGAAAATCAACTCACGGAGCTGGACATCACGGCTTGCCCCGCTCTGACGTATCTTGACTGTTCCGAAAATCAGCTCGAAGAAATAGATTTGTCCTTATGCCATTTATTAAGCGAGCTGGATTGCAATGGCAATCTCTTGTCAGACTTGCAACTAGCCGGCAATACCGCAATCAAGTTCCTCTATTGTTATGACAATCATTTGTCCGCGCTGGATGTGTCCGGTTGTTCCGCTCTGGTTCTTGTTGATTGTATCTCCAATCAGATCACGGAGCTGAATCTCACCGACTGCGTGAGATTACATCACCTCAACGCATATAATAACAGGCTTTCTTCGCTGCATTTGTCAAACTATCCTAACCTGGAATACCTTTACTGTGGCTCAAATCTGCTGACCGAGTTGGTGCTGGAAGATTGCCCCATCTTGTTTAACCTTAGTTGCAGCGACAATCTGCTGACCGAACTGAATCTGCCCTATTTCCCGGAATTGGAGTATTTATATTGCGACGGCAATCAGCTTACAACCTTGGACGTTTCAAATTTCCCTTTGCTGGCTACGGTTATTTGCGCAAACAACCAACTCACGAATCTCGATTTCACGGCGAGCCCCGAGTTGCTTTACCTCGATTGCTCAAATAACCGGCTGTCTTTGCTTAGTTTTGCAAATAATCAAGACTTGAGATATATTTTCTGCGCAGATAATGAGCTTACCACCCTTGATCTTACATCCTGTACTAACCTGCAAAAGCTCGACTGCGGTTATAACTTGCTCACGTCTTTGGATGTGTCGCATAACAACGTGTTATGGAATCTCTATTGCTACAGCAATCTGCTGGAAACGTTGATTCTTGGCAGCCAACCAAGTCTTTCGAGCATTGACTGTTACGACAACCGGCTGACTGAACTCGACTTATCCGGCTGCACATGGATCGATTCTCTCCATTGCGCCGAAAATCGTCTTGAATACCTCGATCTGACCGCTTGCACGTGGCTGACATATTTCCACTGTTTTAACAATCAGTTGACCGGGATGAATCTATCCGGTTGTTCCTACTTATACGCTATGGACTGCGCAAATAACCTGTTGACTTCGCTGGATTTGTCGGATTGTTCGTGGCTGGAATACCTCGACGTCAGCGGCAATTTGCTCACGGATTTTGACATGCAGAATTATAAATCGATGGATGACGTCCCGGATAGAGTTTTCGGCGACATCGGCGGGGACAGGACAGGCCTCGACAGGAGAGGCGCGCGGACGCAGCGTTCGAATAACGATGCCTCCACCGGTGGAGGCGATAATCATT